>CAYJOA010000004.1:0-69323 GCA_964371495.1 uncultured Rubrivivax sp. | reverse complement strand
GATTTCCAACCACCACACGAGGCCACCAGCATGAACGCACAGTCCAACCACCCCATCAACGACACCACCGATCCGCAGTTCCTCGGCCCCGAGGCTGGCCAACAGGCAGGGGGGAGGGAAGGAGGGAATGCACGGGACGTTCAGGCGCACGAGCCGGGCGACATGCGGACGATCCTGCACATCGCGCTGACCCAACCCGGTGTGATGAATCAGGCCTACCGGGCCTTTCACAACTACAGCATCGGCAATCAGCTGCTGGCTGCGCTGCAACTGCTGGACAAGGGCCTGCCGCTGGCGCCCATCGCCAGCTTCAACGCTTGGCGCGAGAAGGGCCGCTTCGTGAAGAAGGGCGAGAAGGCCATCAGCCTGTTCATGCCCATCAGCGTGAAGCGCCGCGCCGACAAGGACGTGCCGGCCGATTCCGCCGAGGCAGGGGAGGGTGGCACGTTCAGCATGTTCATGCTGCGCCCGAACTGGTTTTCACTGAACCAGACCGAAGGCGACGCCTTCACCGCCGAGACCATCACGCCCGCCTGGGATGCCGTCACCGCAATGGCCGCACTTGGCATCGTCGAAGAACCCTTCGAGCACCTGCAGGGCAATCACTTGGGCTATGCCCGCGCGCGATCCATCGGCCTCAACCCGATGAACCCGCTGAAGCACAAGACCCGGTTTCATGAGATGGCGCACGTGGTGCTCGGTCACACCGCCGTCGCCGACATGCACGACGACGAAGCCCTGACGCGCCAGATCGAGGAGGCTGAAGCCGAGGGCGTGGCCTACCTGCTGTGTGCGCTGCTGGACCTTCCCGGCCAGGCCGAGAGCCGCTTCTACATCCAGGGCTGGCTGCAGGGCGGAACGCTGCCCGAGAAGAGCGCCAAGCGAATCTTCGGCGCCGCCGATCGGCTCATGAAAGCCGGCCAGCCGGTGCAGCACTGATCTACCACCAGACCACGACGCACCAGGAGCAAGCCCCGATGGCATTCCAAGACCTCACCCCCGAAGCGCTGGAGGGCTTCGCCGCCCAGCTCGACGGCAAGCCTGCGCACGAGGCCTGCCCGCACTACACCAGCAGCCCCGCCGGCATGGCCTGGCTGGTCGGAGCGTGGCTGCAGAAGACCGGGCGCCCGGCGCCGCGCGATGTCCGGATGTCGCGCGGCTACACGGTGCGCGTCGGCGACATGCGTGTATCGGTCGCTGACGCCGCGGCCTTGGTTCGTGTTCAGTGAAGGAGAACCCGCGATGAGTGACCACGCCTATCGACTGCATCTGATGAAACGCGCGCTCGCCCGCAGCGACGCCGAACTGTTCGGCCGTCAGCCTCGGTATCTCGAAGTGGCCAGGCGCCTCGCGGCGCTCTTACTTTCCACGGAACTGCCATGAAGGTCTCAAGGCGATGGATCGAGTGGGCGCATGGACCGGGCGCCGAGGATGGCCAGCCGCTGGCGATGAGCTTGTGCGACCTGGCCAGCGCGCCCGGTGTGGGGGCGATCGAGGTTGCCGACCCGGCGTTGATCGCCGAGCTGGTTGACGTGGCCGGGCTTTACGTCAGCCCGTGTCGTGGCGATGCGCTGCATGACATGGGCCCGTGGTGGATGGGTCAGCCGCGCCGGATAATTTCCGAAGGAAGGGCTTCGCTTCGGTCAGCCAACAGCGCGGCGAAGTCGCCGACGGTAGATGGCCAACCAGACTGACAACAACAGGGCGCTTCATGTTTCGCAGTTCTGCACTTGGTAGCTGTCGCGGCGCAGGTCTCAAGGTCCTCCGGGCGCCGGGGCGCACCCGTTGATGGGCGCCACGTTGAATCGTCGGAGTGCGCTCCGCGCCGGCCTGTCCTTGATGCTGCTGGTCTGCGTCGGCCAGGCCATCGCCCGAGAAGACGCGCCAGGCGCCGCAGGACCGCCGGCGCCGAGCAGCTACCGAGGGCCGGCGATGGTGACGGGCGTGGCGGACGGCGACACGCTGTATGCGAATGTCGACGGCCACTCGATCCGCATCAGGCTCGCCCAGATCGATGCCCCAGAGAAGGCACAGGCCTTCGGCCGTCGATCAGAGCAGTCGCTGCGCGAACTGGTGGGCAAGAGGCAGGTCGAGCTGGCTTGGAAGTCGCTCGACCGGTATGGCCGGCCCATCGCGCAGGTCGCCGTCGATGGCCTCGATGTGAACGCCGAACAGGTCAGGCGAGGTTTCGCCTGGGTGTTCCGGCGCTACTCGAACGACTCCGCCTTGATAGCGCTGGAGGCGCAGGCGAAGTCTGCGGGCGTTGGGTTGTGGGCCGATCCTCACCCCATCGCGCCGTGGGAGTGGAGAGCCGCCCGGCGCGAAGGAACGGACTGACTACAGCAGCCGCGCCAACCCCCAGAGCGCTGCCAGGTGCGCCGGGTAGTAGACGTAGAAGCCGAGCCGGCCGCGTGGCAGATTCAGCCTGACCTGTCCTGCCGCAAAGATGAGAGGCAACGTGGCGAGAGCCCACAGGTTGCGGTTGATGACGTACAACGAGGCGAGGGCGCCGAGCCACAGGGCCAGCCGCAACCAGCTCGGCCGGCGACAGTAGGCCCAGGCCATCAGGCAGACCGCGAGCCCTGGCCACCAGAACTCGATGAGTGCGCCGCCGACGATGAAGACCGCGGCAGCCGCGACCAGCCGCGCGGGTCCACCGACCTCGATCAGCCAGGCGCAAAGTGTGGCGACCAGAAGCGTCGCCATGATGTTGAAGGGCCACCAGCCCCAACCCAGTCCACCGAGCGCGATGAATGGAATGGTGGCGATGGTCCCGAAGATCGCCAATCGGCGCGCTGTGCGCGAGTAGCCGCCGCTGGCCAGCGCACCAGGCCGGGCTAGGTTGTAGCCCAACACGAAACCGAACAGCGGCAAAGCCAGACGCCCCGCCGCGAACAGCTCGGGCACCGAGGCGTGCAGCAGATGCTTGTTGACGTGATCGAGCGTCATCAACAGCAATGCCAGCCACTTCAATGCCTCCAGCGTGCCGCTGCTCAGTTCCAACCTCGGGGCCGTGCTCACTGGCGTACGGATCGGCGCATTGATGCATTCGCTCGCGCCCAACAACCTCGCTCCCACCTTCGCATCGGTACTCATGCCGAGATCCCCTCATGACAAGCAAAGAGCCGTCGAACGCCACCACCGGTTCCCGATGGCATATAGAGCTTGCGCGGCAGTCCGGGGGACTGCCGCTTGCCCCGGTAGGAGCCGGCCCGGTAGGGCTGCAACCCGCCTAAGCGGGATGCACTCCGTAGCCCGGGGCACTCATGCCAGAGCGCGCGGTCGTGGCGTGCAGGGCTCGTGGTGTCTTTCATCGCATCCAAAGCACTGCGCTTCCGATGCCTAGCGCGACGCCGAGAGTGAGTGCAGCAAGCACCGGCGCTAGCCTGGTGCGAACAAGGCGGCCGTGGATTTCGACCTGGCGGGCGATGTCTCTGACTGCCGGTGCCAGCTGTTCTGCAAACGCGAGCGTGGCCGCGTCCTGCATCGCTTTGCGATGTTCGGCCAGCGCCTGGGTTGTCGCTGCCGAGGCGCGGCGCTCGATGTACTCGGCCAGGGCTTTCTTCGTCGCTTCGGTGAGCTGAGCCACTTCGGCCGAGTACACGGTGCCGGCCGCGGTCAGGCCCGCAGCGGCCGACTCCAGCCGTTGCGAGCTGGCCGACAGTCGCTCACCGACCGCGTCAGCCGCAGCGAGCACCGTGTCGACGCCGCGCAGTGCTTCGACGATCAGCGCCTCGCGCGCCGATCTGGCGTCCAGTGCGTTGCCCATCAGGCCGCCTGCATCCGCAGTTTCACGCTGCGACGGATAGTGCGAGCGAGGCCTGGAGCTGAATCGGCAAGCCCAGCGGGAAGAGCGCAGCGAACGCGGTATCGAGGTTCTTGTTGCAGGTCTTGGCCAGGCGCTTCATGGCGATCATCTGGATAGCCGCATCCTGTTCATCCTCGTTCGCTGCCACCCGCAACCGCTGCCGGTAGTCGGTCGCATCGTCGTTCAGCGCGCCGATCGACAGCTGCTGCGTCTTGAGCATTGCGAACAGCTCGTTGGCGAAGATCACGCCACCTTCGGGGATCGTCGCCTCACCGCTGGCGCAGAAGCCGAAGACGCCAGCAAAATCGGTGCGCAGGTCGTCGTCGGTCTCGACCTTGTTGATGAGCACGAGGATCTTTGCGGCCGGCACGCCGATGGCCCGAAGCGCCCGGATGGTGTTCACCGTGTCGGCCTGCTGCTTGCCGTCCTTGACCACCGGCACGACGAAGAGGTCGAACTCTTCCTGGCTGTCGGCGTAGTGCTGCATCATTTTGAGGAAGTCCTCGACGTTGGACGAGCCGACGTCCACGATCGCATCGTCCAGCTTCATCAGCCGCTGCAGCAGATCGTTGTAGTGCTTGCCTCGCAGCCTGGCGACCTCGACGCCATCGCTGGAGGCATCGACGTTCAGGCTCTCGACGCTGAAGACCTGGGCGTTCAGGCGAGGCTGCAACAGATGAGCGGCAATCGTGCTCTTGCCGACGTTGCCGCTGAAGTTCAGGACGCAGACTTTCATGGTTTCCCCTTTGGTGCCAACTTGGCGAGTGCTTTCATGTCGGGCGTGCTGCGCATGACCTCGTCCAGGAGGCGAGGGTCGTGCGCACCGAACTTCGATGCCGGACTGGCGGCCGGTGCAGCTGAAAGTGCAGGCGCGAGCGTGGGAACGCTGGCGATCCTGGGCACCGGCAAGACGCTTGTCCCGCTTTCCGGTATGCCCGCGCCGAGCGTCGGCCTTGCCTCGGGCAAGCCTGGCGCGTCTTCCCGCTGCCTGCGCAGACGGGCGATGACGTTCGAGAGCTGGTGCGGCGTGACCTCGATGCCCACGTCCAGGAGCGCCGTGACGATGTGGGCGCGCGGGCTCCCCTGAGCCATGGCCGCCTCGATCTGGGGCAGCAGCGCCGCGATGCGGCGGGCCTTTGAGGGCGGGTGCTTGGCTGCGCTTCGTTCGAGGCTGGCCGAGAAGGCGTCCGGAGTCATTGGACGGCCGTCCACGAGGGACGACTGAGGGCAGGGTGGGGTTGCTTGGGGTGCATCGGGCGTACCTTCTGCTGTTTGAACATACAAACGATGCAAGAGAAGTGCGTATCGAGACACTATAGGTGATTGCAATGCAGGAACAGTGCATATAAAGTAAATGCAAGCCAGTCGAATCGGCCTTCTTGTGCAACAGAGCGTACGTTTGGTGCTCTGGAAGCAAGCTTTCGGAGGCGGTTCGGGTACGCCACGGCTCAAAGCACGTACGACGTGCGTATGAGCCGGGGTACTGGCGCTGTTCTTGTGGTGTCTGAGTGAGTACCAACCTATGAACCCGACCTTCGAGCGAGCGCTGTGGGCAAGCACCCCAGCGCTGCGGTGCCTGGCACCGCTGGACGCCATCCTGGCGCCGGCCCTTGGGCTGTACTGGATCAGGACTTTGCCCGCCTCTGGCGGGCTGGTAGGGGCCGTGTTGGGGGTGTTTTGCCTCTGGATCGGGGCCAGGCGCGCCTATCGCGCGCTGTTCGAATTCGAGGCCTACCGCTGGATGACGCTTCGCCTGGCGAAGCTCGCCATCGCGACCTGGGTCGTGATGGCGATGGTCAAGCTCGTCTGGTTCATCCAGGGGTCGTGATGCACGAGGGGATGCGACACCAAACACAGATGCGAAAGAGTGGAGAGCAGGATAGGCTGCGCCGGCTTGTTTGTGTCACGAGGCCTGCCCGATGAACACGGGCAGGCAGGCCTCGCAACGGGCGACGCTTCACGTCGATGTCGGGCCCGAGCTGTCGGCTCGTGTCCGGGCCGCGGCGGCGGCTGGTGGTCGCACCCCCTCTGAATGGACTCGCGAACTCCTCCAGCGGGAGCTGGCACAGGAGGCGGCATCGGCAGACACCGGGAATCAGCGGCGGTTGGGGCCCGACGCATCGGCCGCAGCACCTGGCCGCCTGGTCCTCGACGCCGAGCTGGCCAGCCTCCTTCAGCAGGTCCAGGCGCAAGGGCAGTTCCGCACGCGTCCTGCGGCACTGCGCCTGGTGCTGCGTCACTTCATCGGCCAGGGGCCGACGACGGCAGTTGAGCCGGTCGACGCGACGCCGCTCAAGGACGGCGTCGCCGCGCTCATGCGCTCGAACCACGAGCTGCTGCCGATCGGCAAGAACATCAACCAGATCGCCAAGTCGCTGAACGCGATGCAGGGCGGGTTCCGCAACGCCGACACCAAGAACCTGCAGGTCTTCGCGCAGGCGGTGCGCGAACACGTCGAGCAGGCGGCGCGGGTCGTGGCGACGATCCGGGCGTTGGTGACCCCGCACAAGGAGAAGTCTTGAGCAACGACCGATCGAAGACCGGCACGGGCCCGGCCGCGCCGCAGGGCCCCACGCGCAACACGCTGGACACCGACGGCATGCTGTCCGAGTGGGGCGCCAGGCTGTTCTATCCGATCCCCAAGGGCAAGGGTGGCGGGGGCGGCGGCAAGCTGCCGCTGCTGACGACCGTGGCCGCGTTGACCGCCGTGATGTCTCCCAACGAAGTGCGCAGTCGGGTGCGCAGCACGGTGTCGCCTGGTGCGACGCAGGTGATGGTCAAGATCACCGGCGGTGGCCGCGGCATGAAGGCCATTGCTGCCCACTTCCGATACATCGGCCGTCAGAGCAAGGAAGAGGTTGGCGGCAAGGGCAAGACGCTGGAGATCGAGGACGAGCGGGGCGAGAAGATCCAGGGGCGCGACGGCCTGGTCCAGCTGACCGATGAGTGGCGCGTCGCCGGCGCGTATATCGACGACGACAGCCCGAGGCGCGAGGCTTTCAACATCGTCTTCTCGATGCCGGTGGGCACACCGCCGGAGGCGGTGCGCGCTGCCACGGCCGAGGCGGCGCGCGAGCTGTTCGAGGGGCACAAGTACGTGTTCGTGATGCACGAGGACCAGGGGGCGCCACACGTGCACCTTTCGGTGCGTGCCGATCGGTACGACGGGGTGCGCCTGTCTCCGCGCAAGGCCGACCTGGATCGCTGGCGCGCCGTCTTCGCTCGGAACCTGCAGGACCGAGGTGTGAATGCGGTGGCCAGCAGGCAGCCCGTACGGGCCGTGAATCGGAACTACCGCAAGCTGTGGGAGGAGCGAGCAGCAGGCCGTGGGCAACTGAAGCGGCAGAGGCCTGCGCAGCGCACCAATGCTCGCGCGCTGGCGGTACGGGCGGATGCGATCAGGGCTTGGGAGCAAATTGCGGTTGCGCTGGCCAGGTCAAACGACCCTGAGGATGTCCGGCTCGCTGTGGAAGCCGTTCGATACTTGGCCGAAGTCGCGCCAGGAGGACAGGGGGCAGCGAGGTCAGCATTGAGGCGCGCTCAACAAGTGGAAGTGGATCAACCGGATGTCGGGGCTCTGGCGCCGACGCCGAGCACAGGGCGCGGTAGATCTTGACCTCCAGTCCAACTTGGCCTTCGCCTCGGCACTAAGAAGTCAGCCCATAGCGCTTCGCTTTGTTGCCCCGTCTGGAAGCCGTGCTTAAACTGCCCTAGCTTTGAGCCGCAAGCGTAGCCGCCATCCCGCGCGGTCGCTGCTGCTGAAGAAGGGAGATTCGTGGCGGAGACCATCAACATCGGCGAAATTGCAGCCCGACTATCAAAGGACATCTTTAGACACCTTCTCTGGGATACCCATCCAAAGACCGATGACAACTTCGACTGTGCCAACGAGAAGCACTTGGGGGACGGTGGAAAGCCGAAGGCAAGTCATCCTGGTGACGTTGTCTTCATGTACAGAGATCCGTATCTTGGAAAGGCTGTCTACCTTCATACTGACCTGAAGAGCTATGCGGCCGACTCGATTACGGCAACGAGGCTTCGCGGAGCCTTCAAGTCGCTGTGCATGACGATCGATTGCGCCCGGTGTTCGGGGCAGTGGCGCGCCAAGTATTCAGTCGAAGAATCCGAGGCTCATGAAGTGAGGGGCCTCCTGTTCATTCATAACCATGACAATGGGTATGACAAGCCGTTCTACGAAGCAATTGACAAGGTCGACCTCCAGGCTCTTCCGGTGGCGCCGAACACACAACTGCATTTCATCGGCCCGCATGACATCCAAAGGTTGTACAGCATAGCGAACGACATCATTCGCTTGAAGTCGGACGGCGAACTTCCGAAGGCATATACCTTTTACTACCCCGACCTTGTGATGTCGCGACGCCAAGGTGACGTCTGGGCTCAGCCCGCCACAGTTGAAACACTTACAGCGCCCTACATCATTCTGAAGCATCAGGCGACCGAGGAGCAGAGCGCCGGCTACGTCATTTACTACAACGCGAAAGCCTCGTGCCCAGAAGAGTTTGAATACTTCCTCGACAGCCTGTCGAGGTATCAAATGCTGGAGTCTGGGGAGAGGATCTTGCTACGTGTGACGCACCCGGAGGCACCCAACGATTTGAAGTCCATCTTTTTGACTGCGCGCAAGAAGTACGTGAAGGCCTGGGGTTTCGATCCAGCTCGTGAATCGATCTTGAGCCAGATCCAGATCGAGAGAATCACAAGCGTCACTAGCACCTATAACCCTGGTGATATGGGGTGGCGGGAATGAAGAAGAGAACTCATGGTCCGTCGCTGTACTACGCCAGCGACAAGAATGTTTTTGACGCACTAAACCAACACAAGGTCGATGCTCCGACCGTAGTTCGGTTGTTCCAGCGCCGCAACATCATAGTTAGCAAGAAGACGCCGCGCGAAGACTTGGCCAAGTACTTTTCGACGCTAACGCACGACTACTATGACCACAAGGAAATTGCAGCTCGACTGGGTATTGCTTCTCGCCGTGAGCGAACAACTTCAATGGACGTCGCTGGCGTGGGAGACTTTGACGAACTGCAGGGAGTCGTCGAACAGGTACGAAAGGAGATGGAGGCCACTGGCGATATCGTGCAAGTGACTCGTGAAGGCGAAAGCCTAAGTATCCGTGTGCAGTATTCGGAGGTGGATTACAAGCGGAGCGAATTTGCACAAATTCAGGTTCGAGACGGAACCATTGAGTTTGTGAAGTCGGCCACTGGCTATGTGGTCCGCAACACGCAAAACGAGTACCTCAATGCTGTCAGGGAGACAGTACTGGCGAAGGTAGAGAAGGAGGCCGCGGTCCCTCTCACCAAAACCATCGTTTCACTCTTTGATATTCCTTCGGCCAAACTACGCTCTCGGTTTTTCCATGAGCTGGCCACAACAATGCACGGATTTGTTCGGCGAGATGTCACTGACGTATACGTGTTCAAGGCTAAGCCTGACGCCACCGATAGCGATGGTGAAAGCGACGCAGACGGTGGGCCGGGTACGCACGTTGAAAGAGTGTTTCTTCGGGGAAGTGGCGTCAGTCGCTCGGAAATACTGAATGAGCTTCTTGATGAGGAGGACTACTACATCATCAAGATGGGATGGACCGCTACAGAAACAATGGGTGAAGGCAACGTCTATGACGTCGAGGCGGGCTTTTCGGACCCGAAGGACTGTACCGGTTTCTCGTTCATCCTCAGCGGTGTGTTCCCGCTTGAGGAAGGAAAAGTCTCAACGCGTCGGCGGCCACCATTCAAGTCTGAATCAGATGCAATATCCCGAGTCATTGAATCGAAGGCGCGAGACCTCGTGGCTTCGCTGCGGGCAGAATATGCGAGCGCAAGCTCTGGAGTCGAGTGATGATCACCAGATATCGCTGGTTCCGTGTTCAACTCCCAGCAGGCGTACGAGATTTCGGCGCGCTCGTCGGGAAATGTCCGCTGTTGCCAGCATCTCAATTTGGATTCATTCGGATCGCAGCGAGCTTCAATGGGGCAGATTACCGTTTTCTCTGGCGCACAAGAATCGTTGTCACAAAGCTTGAGGCAGATGGCTCGCCCTCATACGAACAAATCGACAGTGTCAGCTTCACTGATTTCGCCTTCGTTGCTTTGGGGGTGCATACGTTCTTGCGAGTGGAAAACCCAGGTCGAAATATTCGCGACCTGCTCAACGCCCTTGAATCCATCGCAGGGATGGGCTTCACAGCCAAACCGATCACGTTTGACCATATCAGGCCTTCGGCCGTTTTTGATGCAGTCGATACGTTCAAGCTAGTTGGACTAAAGGTCGTCGGTGCAGTGGTTGCCGACGATCTTGTCGCTCGGATGGAGTTTGCGTCTAAGCAAGGCATGAAGGTCGAAGAAATGTCCGTGCTAAATGGACTGAAGTACAAGGTTGATCTCGCCGTCTTCGAGCTTTTTCTCGGGGGTGTAAGGGGCCAAGTTGCCTTTGCAGCCAACGGGACTGTCAAGGTCAGCGGTCAGTTGGCACCAAAGCTTGTTAGCTCAATCGAGCAAGATTTGCCCACACTCATCTAGCTTGTGCCAGGTCCATTTCGTGCGATGTGCGATGGACCAAAGATTGCCGGTAGGCCAAAACTCTTAGCGGGACCGCTCTCTGTCGCCTCGTTGCTTGACGCTCGGTTGAACGGTTTTTGCGCGGGTTCGTGGAGCCTTTGCGTCGAAAACCGGCATCCTGAACCGTTCGCCTCTCGCAAGTCGTTTCGTACCCTCGGTGGCGATCATGGAACGCACCTGGCCACGAAGCTCGGGAGACACCTTGCCGTCGACGAGTGCCTTCTCAATCGCAGCGGCGAGTTGGCGCTGCCCGCCAAGCTCAGCTGCTTTCCTGTCGCCGCTGACACGTTCGGCGTAGTCCGATTGAACTCGCCCGACGGCTTCACCTGGCCTCTGCGGTGCCGGTCCATCATGACCAACTTGCCGCCGCGCCCGCTCCTTTGCAGCCGCTTCCCGGTCCCCAGCTGTCACCGTGTGGCCTACAGCCTTCAGCCCCTGTGCAGTAGCGGCGATCCATCCCTGCCGGACAAACTCCGGTGAACCGGTCAGCCTCACCGTTTCCCATCCACGCTCAGCAGCGCGATCCACCATGGCCTTGATCGCCGCTGGACTCTCGCTGCCAGTGCTGATGCTCAGGAGCTTGTCGGTGAAGGCAACCTTCCCGGCCTGGTCCCTGAAGTGATATTCCTTCTCGATCAAGCCGATCCGTTTGACGTTGAAGCGGTCTTCAAGCGGCGGAATGGCGCGGCGCTTCTCGGTTGTGTCCCCTTCCGATCGCATTGAGTTGATGTCCGCGTCAACTCGTTCAGCTGATCGTTGGGCCGTGCCGGCCCGCTTCGCATCCGGCATCGCACCGGATGCGCGCACCTGTTCCGGTAGCTCGCCCGACACCGCACGCGCCGAAAAGCTTGTCGCCCGAACCACTCCAGGCGTTGCCCATTCGGCTGTCTCCCGATCAAACGTGGCTCGGTAAGCATCGCTCTTCATGCTGTCTGCAACCAACGCCTTGGCTTCGCTCGCACGCGGGTGCGGCGGAAACCCTTCGATCAGCAACAGGTCCCTGCTGTCCTTGACGGCCAAGCGATCAAGCGCCGGGCCCTGCAAGTCTTTGATGGTCAGGCCTGCGCTCGCCATCGTTGCGTACCGCCCAGCAATGCTGTCGGCTGCATCGTCGCGTCGGCTGGCGTACTCCAAGGCCTTTCGATCTTCCTTTGCAGCTGACCGCTGCTGCTCTTCGGCATAGGCCCGTTCAGCCAGGCCGGCGTACTGCGGCGAGACCTCCCTGAGCGCGGTCTTGTACGCCGGCTGCTGTTCAGCGGTGTCGCCCATCACGGCAGCCGCACGGCCCTGCAGCACCTTGTCCGCAAAGCCGTCCAACGCCGACACGTCGCTGGTCGCCGCCTCGCGTGCCGCCACCACGCCGAGCGTGCCGGGCACCAAGGCTTGAAGGCCTTTATGGCGACTGTCGATGCCTTTCAGTGCTTGTGCATCGGCCAGAGCCAACTCTGGGGAGGTTCGCGGCTCACTAGGCGGCCTGGTGCCGCTGTCGCGTTTCTGCTCTGTTGTTGCCAGCGCCTGGTCTGCCACAAGCGGATCAATCGCCGCCTGGCCTTCAGCTGCAGCACGCTGAGTTTCAGCGACCCGTCCTGCCGGCACGCTGGCTTGTGGTCGTCCGCGGCCTTCGATGGCTCGGCGACCATCGAGGTCCAGTGAGTCGGCTTCGCCGGCCTGGCCGTTGCTCTGGCCCGCGTTGTTTCCGTCGGAGGCCGAGCTCATCACAGGCTCGCTGCGGTGGTGCCCTTGCCGTTCGCCGCGCTGCTGCGCAGACTCACGAGCATTGGCGCAGCCGCATAGAACTCGATCTCGACGCGACGGCTTTGCGAGCGATCAGCGGGACGAAGCCCTGCGAGCGGATCGCCCGCGCCCTGCCAGGTCAGGCGAAGCTTGTCCTTCGATACACCTGCCTGCTGCAGAAACTCCGCAGCCGCCTCAGCACGGCGGCGCGCGAGCGCCGTTTCCTGCATCGAGTCACCGGTGGCATCGGTGCGTCCGCGGATCATGATCACAGCGGCGTCTTTGGCGCGCCGGACCAATGCTGCGGCGTCGGCCTGTTCAACGCTCCAGGCTGCAGATCCCATGCCGAAAGGGACGACAGCCACCAAGTTGCCAGCGGTGTCAGCGGCCTCAGACGTGGGCACGCTGGCCATCGCAGCGCCGGGCTGCGGCAATGCTTTGTTCAGCGAAGTCGCGACGACACCGGCGCGCGCCATCTCGGACACCAGGATGGTGGCTCGACTCAGGTCGCCCTGGCAGGCCTTCAGGTCGACGGCCGCTCGGGCATTGACCGGCCGCTTGGTGGACTCATCCACTGAAGGCGGCTTCGGGGGCGTCGAGCACGAGGTGAGCAGCAGCGCGCCGATGCCGACGCAGCAGGCGGTGTGCGCCGTCGTCACTGCCTTGTAGATCGTCCTTGAAATGGGCATAGCTGTTACGCGGCGCGAGCCGGCTCCAGGTTGGATTGCAGGTTGGGCGTCTGTTCGACGGGGACGATCGTCTGCGTCGAGGCCACTTCGAGCGCCTCGAAGAATCCGGTGACGAAGGACTGCACCTGCTCCGGTGAGGCATCGGCATCCAGCTGGGGCAGACCGTGGAAGTCGATCGCGATCTGGTGGAGGCCGAACTCCTCGTCGTCGCCGGCCAGGCGCACGCGGTGCTCCACGCGCGCCCGATGTGTGGCGAGATCGAGCTCGGGCAGGTCAGGTGGCGGCATGAGCCTCTCCATGAAAACTGGGTCGGTGTAGTAGCGGATCTTGTCGGCCAGGATCGGCTTGCAGTTCTCCAGGATCAGCACTTCGCGGTCGATGCCCAATTCCTTGAATTCCTGGGGCAGCAAGAGCGCGCGGCGCTGCGAACTCTCGTTCGTCGACTGCGAGCTGCCGCCACCCTTCGCGCCCGAGCTGCTCGACCGGCCGCGGCTCTTCTCCTGCTGAGTGAACGTGCCCAGCATCTCGCTGTACTCGTTTGCGTCGCGCTGCTCGCGCGGGGCATACAGCACCTGCAGCGCATGGTTGGTTGCGAAGGTGCGGGCGTCGTGCTGACCGTAGACCGATTCGAGCTGGCTGACCGCTTGAATCACCGTCACCAGGCGCAGGTTGTAGCCGGCGAGGTAGCCCACCGCGGCGTTCAGGATGTTGATGCGGCCGAGCGCGGTGAACTCGTCGAGCAACACCAGGCACTGGTGTTTGAGCGCCGGGTTGTGCTCGGGCAGTTCGGCCGTGTTCAGGTTGATGAGCTGCGCGAAGAACAGGTTCAACAGCACACGCGCATCGGCGAGCCGGTTCGGCGGAATGCAGGCATACACCGTCATGCGCTGCCGGCGAACATCGGCCACAGAGAAGTCATCGCCGCTCGTGGCCGCGTCCACCAGCGGATCGCTGAAGACCGTCAGCGGCGCGTTCAGCGTGGCCAGGATGCTCGACAGCGTGTTGTCGCTGGTGGAGAGGAAACGCATCAGGGCGTCGACGCAGGCGTCCGACAGTGGCCCCCTCGGGTGCGAGCAGCCCTCCATGCGTTGCTGCATCAGGCTCTGCAGATGCTGCTTGATCGGTTGCCCCTGGCCGCTCGACTGTCGCAGGATCTCGCCAATCGTTCGCGGCAGTTCGGGCGTCTCGACCAGGTATAGGGCGAGGCCGAGGAACAGGTTGCGCGCGGTGTCGTTGAAGAAGCCCTCGGTGCCGCTGCCTTTTACGTCCGTGGGGTAGAGGACCTGCGCGATGGCCAGCGTGTCGCCGACGACGTGGCGATCGGCCAGGCGGATCGCACTGAGCGGATTCCATCGGTGCGAGCGGCCGTCTTCGGCGAATGGCGCCCAGGCATAGACCGCCTGGCCGTGCGCCGCCCGGAAGCCCGCCGTGATCGCCCAGTTCTCCGACTTGATGTCGACGACCACGGCGCTGTCCTGCCAGGCCAGCAGGTTCGGCACGACCACACCGACGCCCTTGCCGCTGCGAGTCGGTGCGCTGAGCATCACCGACTGCTTGCCCGGCAGCGTGAGGAACTTGTCCCTGTACTTGCCGACGATGATCCCCTGCCCACCAAGCAGTCCGGCGTTGCGCACTTCGATGGCGCTGGCGAAGCGCGCCGAGCCGTGCAGCTCGCGACGCTTCTGTGTGGCGGCTGCGATACCCATGGGCACCAGCAACAGCAGCACGAAGGGCGGGACCATCAGGGCCAGCTGGAGCTTCTTGCGCTCCTTCGGCTCGGCCGAGTATTCAGACCAGAATGCCGACATGGTGCCGGCCGTGATGCCGGCCGGCCGTTGCTTGTGGAACAGCATGTAGAGCGCTGCGCTGCCATACACCGTGGCCGCCGCGGTGGCGCCGAGGTAGGTGGCCACGGCCGCCGCGATCAACACACGTTTAGCGGTGGAAGACACCGGCCTGGCCTTGACCGCGTTGCCTGCCTGCGCGCCCGGAGCCGCGTGGGTGGCGCTCATGCAGCCTCCCGCCAACGGGCCTGCGGGTCGTAGTGGATGCCACTGATGAAGCGCCCACCAGCATCTACGCCGAAGTGCACCACGACATCGATGACCGAACGAGCGAGGCGGTTGATTTCCGGCATCGTCATCCCACCACCGCCTGCCGACTCGCGGACCATCAGCGAGATCTGCTCGAACGCCAATTCGCAGCTACCCGCGTGAACGCTCGTCACGCTGCCCGGGTGCCCCGAGGCCGCCAGGCGCAGGAAGTAGAAGGCTTCCTCGCCGCGCATCTCCGCCAGAAAAATGCGGTCCGGCCGCAGCCGGAGGCACGCCTCCAGCAGCAGCTTCGCGGACACCGCACTAGCGCCCTGTCCGCCCTTGGAATAGAACAGGTGCAGCTTGTTCGGATGGCTCGGCAAGGTCAGCTCGGCCGCGTCCTCGATGGTGATGAGCCGCTCGGTGACCGGGACCTCTTCGACCAGGCCCTTCATGAAGGTGGTCTTGCCCGAGCCGGTCTTGCCGGCCACCACCATCGTCTGGTGCGACTGGACGGCCAGGCGGAAGAACTCGACGAACTTGCCGTGCGCTTTCAGGTCCAGCAGTTCGCGCTCAAAGGGCTCCAGTTCGCGGCTGGTCTCTCGCACCCGACCGAACAGGCCCTGGGCCGCGAAGTCCTCCAGCCGGCGCACCTGCATCGAAGGCTTGCGGATGCACACACCGATCTGGTCGGCCGGCGTGGCGCTGGGCTGGACGATCTGCACGCGCTCGCCCGTCGAGAGCGCCGCGCTGAGCAGAGGGTTCTGTTCGTTGGTGTGCTGGCCGGTTAGGGTTGCGATGGCGGTCGCAAGGCTCTGGCAGTGCCGGAACGTGAACTCGGGGATCTCGTGTCGCTGCCAGACCCCGGCGCGCTCGACGAAGACCTCGCCGGGCTGATTCACGCACAGCTCGTTGACTCGGTTGTCATCGAGCATGCCGCGGATCGGCTGCAGGAACTCGGTGACGGTGGCATCCGACCGTAGGACTGACGGGACCGCCCGCAGGACGGGCGTCGTACTCACCTCGGCTCCAGTGCGTAGACCTTCGAGAAGTCCACATCGCGGGCGACGTACACGCCCACGACGCTGCCCTGGTTCTGGTACAGCAGCGGCGGGATGTTGATCGTCGCTTCGAGCACCTTCTCGGCGAGCTTCGAGCCAGTCTCCGTTGTGCTTGGCAGCAGCACAGTGGAGCTTCCCGTCGATGTGGTGGCGTCAAGCGCTGCGATCTTCACCGCGTCATTGATGAGCGACACAAGCATGGCGGCGCCGAGGCGCTCTACCCAACGGTTGTCGACGTAGCCGCCGATGCCGCTTTCGCCGAGGGCGCCGGTGCCGGGGGAGTCCAGGTCCACCGTCACGCCGTTCGGCGTGCGCAGGCGGGTCCACAGCACCGGGATGCGGGTCACGCCAGGCCGGACCTGTACCACCCGGTATTCGCCGTCCAGGTGCGAGCCGCGTTCGGCCAGCACCACCTTGCCATCGTCGGAGAAGACGTTGCGCTGGACCTGGCAGGCAACGAAGCCGCTGGTGGCCGAGATCACCCGTGTCTTGAGGCTGCAGGTGAACAGCACGCCCTTGGGCATGGTCAGGCTGCGATTGCCGAGCAGGCCGGCCGCCACGGTCGGCGTGGCCGATCGCTCCATCGAACCGAACAGCGCAGGATTGGCCTGGGGAGGTGCATTCAGGTTCGTTCCCGGCAGGACCATGGCCGAGGCCAGTGCCGCGGCGGAGGCCTTGTCACCGCCAGCGGCCTTGTCGGTCAGGCCCTGCAGCTGCCCGAGCATGCTGCCTAGCTGGCTTTGGTAGCGCCGCATGTTGGCCTGGGCTTCGCCAGCGATTCCGGGCGCTGGTGGCGGGTCTGCCGCTGCGCCTGCCTGCGAAGCCAGCGATCCACCACCGGCACCGCTCGGGCCGAACGGCGATTCGTCACCGACCGGCACCGCCTGCTTTGTCGGCCGACCACCCGTAGTGCCTCGAACCGGGATAGCCGTGGCCTGCGCGGTGGCGTCCGCCTCGATGCTGGGCACACGCGTCTGATCGACAACGGGGATGGCTTTGGCGACCGGCACGGGAGCCGGCGCCACGACCGGCGGGTCCTGAAACTTCAGCTTCGTCACCGTGGCGGAGGCCACGTCGACGGCCGCCTCAGGCGGTGCTTCCTTCTTGCCGAAGTAGCGCGTGGCCGCAAAGCCCAGCGCTCCGACGAGCGACAAGATCAGCACACTCGCCGCAATGATCGGCTTGTGGCTGGAGGCACCGCCTCGCGGCGTCAGCGAAGGAATCTCGGGCTCGCCTTCGAGCCGCTTGAGTGTGTCGGGGGCGTTCATGGCGCGGGCCGGCTGGGTATCGCAGCCTTAACGACGCGCGCCACACCCGGAACGGTGGTGCCGTCCTTGGGCGGCACGCCATCCAGGTCGAAGGCATCGTTGATGATGGCCGCGACGCTCTCGCCGAGCCGCAGCACGAAGCGCCGACCGACACGGTCGGCGACGAGCAGGTCATCGGGGTCCATGCGGGCGTTGACCATTTCCTCGCTGCCGTCCGGCGCGATCTGGAAGACCGTGGGGATGGGCCTGTTGTTCGGAAAGCTGAAGTAGGTTTGCGTGCCGTCATCGAACACCATGACCGGCACGATGTCCTCGGAGTCCTTGCCCGTGGCCACTGAGTAGGCGGAGTTGCGGACCAGTGGCTTGGTCTGCCAGCGGGCGTCGATCAGCTCCCTGGCGGTCGGCAACACTAAGGATGCGGCAACAGTGATCGGTCGCGGCACCATCGGCGCCGCAACCGTCAGACGCATCAGCGTCAGGCCTGCACCCTCGACGGGGTGCAGCAGGAAGGCGTGCCGGCGGCGGTCGGTGACGACGATGAGGTTCGTCGAGGTCGCGCCCGACTTCGGTTTGACGAACAGGTCGCGCCCTTGCTTGGCGATGCACCAGGTGTGGGTCTCGTCGCTGCAGTTCGAACCCTTGCCGCTGATCGGAATGCCGACGATCTGCTCGTCGTCGCCGAGCACGATCTGGGTGATCTGGCCGCGCCGCACCGGCACGTCCACCACCATGTCGGTGGCGAACAGCACGGTCCGCAGACGCGGGTCCGGTGCCGTGCGCTGGCTAGGCTGGGTCGGCTGCGCATTGGCCGGCGCCACCAGGGCCGGCGCAAGGAGCGCCGCGCCCAGGGCGCCGAGCGGCGCGAACAACTTCGAGGTGAGCTTCATGATGCGCCGCCCGCGACCGTGTCGGCTGGTCTGGCCGGTGCGACCAGGTCGGCGTCGGCTCGATAGCCCGTGACGACAAACCCGAAAGGGTTCTCGATTCGGTCGGCCGGCTTCTTCATGGCCGTCGGTCGGTACTCATAGCGCACGGTGGACACGAACCGCGTGGTCACCGGCGACTGCCCCTGTGTCGGGCGAATCTGCCGGTCGAAAGTCACCACCGCCTCGCCGGACTTGCCCGCGACGGGGGAACGGGTCAGCCGCACCGAGACCACCGTCACTCGATGCTCTTCCTTCGCTGCGATGACTGCCTGCATGGCCTTTTCGCCAGCGAACTGGCTGCCATACGGCGCCCAGGTGTCGGGGACCGTCATGCGTGCCACCTGGTCGTAGTCGCGCTGTAGCAGCTGGAAGTTGTAGGACTCACGGGCTCGCACGAACACGGCGGCGTTGTGCTGGTCCAGTGCGGCCAGCGCCGGGACGTTGGATGCGTCCAGCGTTGCGACGACGCTGGTCTCCCCCGTCGTCCGGTCCACCACGACCGGATACGGCGCCGGCGGCGGGCGCAGGCTCTGGAAGGTCGCCATGCTGAACCCGAGCACCGCCAGGACGCCACCGATGCCAGCGGCGATCCAGCCACGGCGCCCCGAGGCGATGGCCTGCGCGATTCGGTCCTGTTCCCAGCTGTTGGACGCTGCGATGGCTGCAACGGCCTTCTTCGAGAGCGGCAGTCGGTCAGTCTGCGCTGCGTCGGGCAATGCAGCGGCTTCAACTCTGTTGTTCACAGCCAGTCCTCAGTCTCGAATGAAGTCGGCGAGCCGACGATTGCGGGAGGCCTGCTCCAGCTGGCCCTCGCGAGCCCGCGAGTCGGCCACGCGCTGATCCGCCTCGGCCAGGCCGCGCATCAGCTCGATCTGGCTGACCTCGTGCTGCAGGAGGGCGTTCTCCGCGCCGATGCGGGCGGTGACTTCCTGGATCTCCTTCTGATCGGTCGTCGCGCCGGCCCGGCGCATCAGGCTATTGATCTGGGCCACGCGGTCCTTGGCCTTGGAGAGCGCGTCCTCCATGAAGGCCTTCTGCTGGTACGGCTTCGCCAGCGAGCTCTGACAGTTGGTGCGCTTGCCTGCGTCATCGACGTCCATGCAGTTGTAGGTCATCTGGGCGTCGCGCAGCGTCTTCGAGGCACCGCCCAGCGTGCCGTAGCCACCGGACTCCAGGCTGCGAACCATCGTGTTCGCTTCGCGCGGGACGTAGTTCTGCAGCGCCGGGTTGTTCAGCACGTCGCCCAGCGAGCGGGCGTTCGAGATCGACTCGATCTGCTGCCCCAGGCCCACGATCTGCTGGTACTGGTTCTCGATCTGCGAGATCCCGTTCATCACGTCGAGAACGGCCTGGATGATCGCGGCCACGTCGATCACGGGGATGCCGGCGCGTGCAGGTGCGCTGGCGCACATCATCATCACGCCTGCTGCGAGGGCGGCGAGCCCAGAACGGACCTTTGAACGCTTCATGACCTGTACTCCCGTGGTTTGCAAATGAGGTTGAAACGACCGCTGACCCGTCACGTCGAAACTCCGCCTCGCTGGGCGACCCGCTGATACGCAGCGCGAGCGCCACCTGCCACCGCACCGCCTGCCGAGCCCACGGCGCCGGCCGCTCTGCCGGCGACATAGGCAGCACCGCCGCCGCGGGACATGCTTCCGCCGCCACCTGCTGCACCGCCGCCTCCAGAGCGACCACCGCTCATGGCGCGCATGGCGACCATCGTGTTGGTGACCATCTGGGTGCCGCTTTGGATGGAAGCGCCACCGGTCAGGCTTGAGGCCAGTGAAGGCGCCTGGAAAAGAACGATGGCCAGGAGACACATGACGGCCAGATAGGTGCCTGCGGCTTCCAGAGCGCCGACAGATCCGGGCACACCGGCAACGAAGGCGCTGCCATCGGCGATGGCAGCAACAACGCGATCGGAAACGTACAGCGACATGCCCAGCGCGAAGAAGACAAACCAGGACAACACGACTGCGCTCAGAACGAAGGAGAGCCAGCTATCGAAGAACCTTGCCGTTGGCTTGAAGAGGAGGCAAAGGATCGCAAGTGGGCCGATGGCGAGAGCAAATGTCAGGATGAGCTTTCCGAGCAGTGCGACAAAGGCGCCCAAAACAAGGAAGATCGTCGTGCCCAAGGAGAACAGAAGGCTGGCCAGCACCAGGTCGAGACGAAACATGCCGGCGTCCTTCCAGAGAAGGGCGAGTTGCTCGTTAGCCGCCGTGTTCGCCAAGTCCAACGCACCAAAGGCCGTTCCTGCGGCTACCGCGCGAGGTGCAACGAAGAGAGTGGCGAGCCCGTCCTGCAGTCCTGTAGCGGCTGCGGCAACATTGCCGCTGTAGTACAGGCCCGGCAAAGCGAATGAAAGGATGGCGCCGACCTTGACCATCTTCCATGCGAAGGTTCCAACAGGTTCGGTGGCTTCGCCGCGCATGACCGCCAGGCCGTAGACCGCGACGTAGACCGTGACGAGTAAGAGCGCGATCGGAACGAGTCCAACGGCCAGATCTCCAGACACGCGAGCTGCGTAGCCGAGGAAGAATGCGTTGAACCATGTTTCGAGCCTTGCGAACATGGCGTGCTACTCCACCGTACCCATACCGCCGGGGACACCGGCCGCTGCGGGCTCGCACTTTGGCGAGGTGGCACGTGACTCACAGTGCGACCATGCACCATTGATCTTCACCGTCCAGAACCGCGAACGTTTGGTTGTGCCCAGAGTAGAAGGGACGCACCCTGTCTCCGAGAGATAGACGCTGCGACATTCCATAAGGCCAGCCGGTCCTTCGATCATGAAGACTTCGCCGCTCGCCGATGGGGGCGGCAACTTTCCGCCGCCCCTGATGTAGCGCTGTGTGGCAGCTGTTAGCGGGGGTGCTTCCACCACGCGCTTGCCGTTGACGATCCTGACGGCCTCATTGCCCGGGAAGGCAGGTCCAGCCGGCTCAGCGTGAGAAGCCGCGCACGTGAGCGCGAACAGCAGTCCGATTGCGGCTGAGGTGGGTTGATATTTCATGCTGCCCTCCGGGCATGGCTGCGCCGATCGCGCACGCGCTGATAGAACAAAGGGAGCCAGGTTGTCGGTGCGTCACCGAACTCAGCACGAATCTGGTCGAGAAGTTCGACGTTGTCCGTGGTCGAGCTAAGGACGGCCAGGAAGTCGTTCATGCCCCCGAGATCGAACTCGCACTGGACAGAGTCCGTGCCCTGCTTGCACAGGAAGCGCCGCGAGCCCGTGGCGCCGAGCGACCTGACGATGGCGAACTCGGCATCGGTCAGGCCCAGGCCGCCCACGTACTCGTCGCGGTCGGCGTCCGCGTTCGGCAGTACGAGCTTGGTGACCGACTGCTCGATCATCGTGCGGCCGTTCTCGTTGGAGAGCAGGTCGGCGACCTCCTGCGTGTCGAACAGCCCGAGGCCGTTCATCTTGCGGATGGTCTTCTGCTTGTGCTTCACGAACGGCGCGAAAGCCGGGTCGCCAAGTGCCTTCCAGCACTCCGCGACGTGATAGATCATCGGCTCGCCGTTGACCAGCTCGTCCATCACGTTGAGCAGGTACATCATGATCGGCGTGCGAACGTCGGGGCTGCTGAGCACGCCCGTGTAGTCGAAGCCGATGGCCATGTGGCTGCGTAGGTCGCCCAGGCGGTCGTCAGCCATGTCGAACACCCAACCCAGTTCGCCACCGCGGCACCATTTGCCCAGGCGGTCATAGAGGCTGTTGGCGCCGGAGCGTGGCAGGGACTGGCGCACCGTGCTGAACCATCGAAGCTCGGGCTTGAGTGCAGCGACCGTCGCAACGGCACGCGCGATGGCCTCGTGGTCGTTGGGCAGCAGCGGCATCTCGGGTGACGCGATGCACTGCTTGACCAGTTCGGTCCAGAAGCCGATCCGTTCGGGCGTCACGTCGCGCTGGAACGGGTTGCAGCCCGTGGGCTGGTTGCGGTCGAAGGTGTAGAACACGCCACCGAGCGCCCGGATCACGATCTCGGTGTCGCGGTCCAGGCTGAAGCTGACCACGCGCGGCCGGACGGCCCACTTCGGCGTCAGGGCCAGCAGGCCGGTCAGCAACGTCGTCTTGCCCGAGCCGGTCGAGCCGATCACGATGGTGTTGCCGGGCAGCTTCTTGCCTTCGCTGTCCTCGCCCTCGGGGCTGGCATGCAGGTTCAGATAGAACGGGTTGCCGGCCGGTGTGCGCATCAGCGCAAGGGCTTCGCCCCAGGGGTTGCCGTCGCGCTTGCCGCGCAGGAAGTTGTGTCCGCAGGTCAGTGCCGCGAAGGCGCGGCTGCTGATCGTGGCCTTGCGCGGACGCCACTGAAAGTTCCCCGGCTGTTGCGAGAACCAGGCGGCATCGGCCACCAGGTCCACCGGCACCAGCTCCATCGCGGTGGTTTCTGTCAGGGCGCCGACCGCACTGGCCGCACGCTTGCCGCACTCATCGAGCGTGTCGCCGAACACCGCAAGGGTGTAGCTGTATTCGCCCATGACGAACTGGCCATCGCCCAGCTGGTCGAGCGCCACGTCCATCGCTTCGATCTGCGTGACCACGGCATCGTCGGACGCGAGCAGCTGGTCGCGCTGCGTGGTCAGTGCGGCCATCGCCTGCCGGCGTGGCAGGCTGGAGAAGCTCTGGGTCTCGATGAACTCGGAATCTTCATAGAGCAGCGCGCCGAGTGTTCCGGGTTCGACCTGGCCGGCGAACTCCTTTATGGACAGCATCAAGGCGTAGCGCCGGCGCTCGCCCTGTCGGATCTCCAGCATGCCGCCGCCGAAGGTCAGGCGTGCATCCGGCAAGGCCTGGTACGCGGGGCCGGTGGGGAAGCGCACCTTGCGCCACACACCGTTGATCAGGAAAGAGAACAGCTCACCCGACTCCCAGAACAGGTTCCCATCCTGTTCGTAGCAGCCGAGCAGGGTCGGTCCGAACTCGCGCAGGCTGCGCTCGATGAACGCGCCCTGCTGTTCCATCGTGGCCAGGGTCTGGGCCTGGTGGTCGGCGAGGCTTTGCTTGGTCTTCGCGCTGCGGGCGCTGCGCTTGGCCAGCTCCGACGGAAACGGCCGGTACAGCAGAGTGATGTACAGCTCGTTGGACATCATCGGCGCGACGCTGATGCGGTCCTGGTAAGCCTTGGAGAAGGCTGCACTGAACTCCGGTTCGGTCGCATCGGTCAGCCGGTCATGGATGCGCCGATGGATGCGGTGGTGATAGATGGCCGTGCGGCCCGCAGGCAGGTTGCGCAGCACGTTGCACCAGGCGTCATGCCGATCCTTGACGAGGTTGAACTCGGCACTCTCGAAGGCCACGCCATCGAGACGCCAGACCCGCAGACAGTCGCCCGACCGCGTTGCGGTGTCGTGCTGCGAGATCGGTGCGCCGATCGATACGAACTCGCCGACGTTGGATTCCTTGCCCGCGCGCTCCCAGTAGCGCGGGGTGGCGCGCTCAGGGCTAACGACGCCAAACATGGCGGCCCCCTCGGTAGCCCACGGGCGCATAGCTGCGCGCCCCGTTGCGCAGTACCCGGTTCGGGTTGCGCACCGCCAGCTTGAGTTTGAGGACCATCTGCGTGAGGCGCTGATCGTCGCGGCTCGTGACGATGCGCATCCAAATATAGGCCACCGCGAGCGAGCCGAAGATGACCGGCGCGAAGCGCCAGTTAACCATCGTGGACAGCCACATGCCGGAGATGAACCCCGGCAGCAGCAGGACCACCAAGGGGACCAACGGCACCCCGAATTTCATCGGGGGGCGTGTGGCCCCTTTGAACACGGTTTCGATCACGGCTCAGCCCATGAAGACGGCAGCGATCGCGGCGGCCGCGCCGGCGATGGCCCCACCGAACAGCAGGTTCGACACGTCGCGGAAGCTGGCGCCGGCGAACATGATCTTGTAGCCAGCCATGCCGACACCGACCGTCATCAGCAGCAGCGTGATGGCCACGACGGTGTCGCGTGCGATCGTGGCGCCGCGCACGACGGGCTCCAGGGCCTGGGCCATCGCGGGGTTGGAGGCAGCGAGCGCGGCGCCAAAAACCAGGAGTGCCATGACGGCACGGCCGCCGGTGATGGAAGGGATGGGGTGGACCGAAGTTTGGTGGCGGGTGAGGTTCATTGCGAGGCTCCTGGGTTGACAGATGCGGTGACGGGGGCGAACGGGAGAGGCTTTGACGACCACGCTGCGAGGACCTTGCCCACGTAGCCGTGTTGGTGACCGGTCAGGAAGTTGCCGGAGTAGTAGCAACTGAAGGCGTCTCGCAAAGCCGCCTGCTTCGGCGCGCGGCGGCTTGCGCGAGAGAAGCACTCGCCCAAGATGCCCTGCATGGCCGTGAGATTCGCGCAGGGCTCGAACGCGGTCGCCGGACTGAGTCCGTAGCGCTCGAAGTTGCGCTTGTTGATCTGGCCGAGGCCAACGCTGTAGTTCCAGCCTGCGGCCTCCAGCGCTGCGACGGTGGCCAGGGCCTCGGGAAGATTGGCGGGCTGGCGCACGAGTGCGCCGCCGACCACGCCAATCGCGTATGGGTTGCCGCCGCTTTCGACCTGGATCAGGGCGCGTGCCGTGTCCTGCGCCACCAGCGGCGCGCAGGTCAGCACGAGGGCGGCCAGGTCAATCACCCGCCGCCCCCTTGGGCGGCTGCTGCCGCAGCAGCGGCCTCGGCAGCAAGCCGGACCTGTTCACTGATGACCCACGCTGCGTGATCGCGGTCGAACCGCTCGTCCATGGCATCCGGCGAGTTGGCGAACGCAGCTTTCGCGGCGGGCAGCCACTCGACCACCGAGTCACCCGACGGGGACCACCAGGTGCGCGACCACGGCCGTCCTTCGACGGCGACATGGATCACGCCGCTGAAGGGGCAGCTGTAGATGGTCCGGCCGCTCTCGTCGGTACCGGCGTTGGTGATGTACTGCTCCGGGCACTGCTCGGGCGCCACGTACTGGTTGCCGCTGGCGCTGTTGCCGCCCACGCTGCAGGTGGGCCAGCCGCGTCCGCGCGCCACGTCGCGTAGGGCCTGCCGCACAGTGGGCGTGCACTGGCTGATGTTCTGCCAGTTGCCCGCCATGCACAGCAAGAGCTTGCAGCCGTCGACCGCGTGCGCCGGGCCGCTGAGTCCCAGGCCGAGGCCGAGAACGACGCCGAAAGGGGCAGCAAGTCTCACGAGCCGCGCGAACGGCCGGATTACGGTGTTGAAATGTGCTTTCATTGCCAACCTCTCGCTGGTGTGAAGACCTGACGCCATACAGTGGCGGGAAAAGACAATGTAGCAGAGCAAAACGTGCGTAGCACGCACAGATTATCTGTTACACGATATGGACGCGCTCATGAAGACAAAAAGTTGCGTGATAAGCAATGAATCGCCACGAGGTGTGCAGTGAACACTCGTTCTGCCGCACCAACGCCCCCGGAGCCAGCAAAGGGTGAGGCCCAGGGTTCCCTTGCCGCCACCTGCATCCGGGCGCTGCTCGACAGGGCCGGCCTCCCGAGGCACAGGCACTCGGCACACATCGGCGGTCTGCTCAGCCTGTCGTACCACCAGGCCCACCGGCGCATGACGGGGATCGCCCCCTGGTCGCTGGAGGAGCTTCAGACGGTCGCGACACACCACGGCGAGACCCTGGTGGACCTTTTCGGCGAACAGAAGTCAGCGGACTACGAGACCGCACTGCTCATTGCCGGGCCGCTGCGCGTCACCTGCCGGCTCTGGCCAGGTCAGCCTCTGGCGCAGCATCGGCCGGGCGACCTCATCGCAATCAAAGGCGGGTCCGAGTGGGTGGTGATGGTGGCCGGCGATACGCCGACACCGCAGGCCTGCACGGTACGGCGGCTCATCATCGAGCCGAAGCCGGACCGGCCACGCCGCTTTGCGATCCTCGACGACGACATCGACGTTGCCCGAAGCCTTGCGGCCGGCCTGGTTGAGTTGGGCTTCGAGGCCACGGCGTTTGCAACCGAAGCGCAACTCGAAGCCGCCCTGCAGTTCGACAGCTTCGACGCCTACGTGATCGACTGGGTTCTGCCGAACGGCACGGCCGAGGCGCTTGTCGCCAAGCTGCGAAGCCAGAGCGCCACATGCCCGATTGCCCTGCTGACCGGCAAGGCCGGTAGCAAGGAAGTCGATGAGAAGGACCTGGTCGGAGCCATCGAGCAACATGGGCTGTTGTTCCTGCAAAAGCCGGTGACCGCCTCGATCGCGGCGAGTCAGTTCAGTGCGGCTTTCGCGAACCGGTGATCAGGCTTCGCGATCGTCACCAACAGCAAGCAAGAAGTTTCTATCGCGCATGGCCAGCGGAATCGGAGCCGGAGAGGCCGACGAACTGATTGACCGGAAGCTGCAGCGCTCTGGCCAGTTGCACGAGGCAATGGCGCAGACGCTGGCTCTGGACGACGAAGGCCTTGAGGTCATCGATCTGCACGGCACGGACGTCGCGACGGCCGCCATTGGCCTCTCGATGGAGCATGGGGACTCTCTGCTCGTCCTGATGGCTCGTGGCAACCCCAACACGGCCACCGCCACGCTGCGCATGCAATTCGAATCCATGCTCCGGGGCGCCTGGGCAATCTACGCCGCATCAGAACAGGACATCGAGGCACTTGAGCGCGGACTCACGATCGAGGCCGACGCACAGGCCCGCAAGGTTGCCGTGTACGGCGACATGCTCAAGGCCCTTCGCAAAGAAGGCTGTAACGCGCCTCGCGTCCTCGTCGACGAGGTCGGCCGAGTCGATCAAGTGCTGCGCCACAGCCTGAACTCGTTTGTCCATGGTGGCTTCCAGCCTCTGAAGCGTCACAGCGAAGGCTTCCCCCTGCCGCTGGTGCTTCAGGTCATCGAGACATCGAACGCGATTTCGACTATGGCTGCGGCTCTCTTTGCTGTCTTGATTGCCGACGAGGGCCATCGCATCTCGCGCTTGAACGCACTCATTCCGGAGTACCGAGATGTCCTGCCGGAACTCACCATCATTCAAAAGGCCGCGGCCCGCAGGTAGTGTGATGCGGCGCTTTGTTCTGCCCTTTTCGATCGCGCGGCGCGGAGAGTCAGGAACGGGGTGTCTGCTGTCGGGCGGCAGATCGAAGGGCTCTTCACGACCCCTATGCATAGTGCTCAACTATGCGTAGATGGCGATCCGATCAGCATGCCTCACGAGGACATTTGGGCGCGACATCAAGATGGCTGTTCTGCATAGTTGCGTTCGCCCACGGCAGGCACTCGAGGTCGTGCTCAAGCGAACGACGGGGCTACTGGTTTCGGCCGCGGTCCCCGCCACCTCGGGTGGGCCAATGAAGGCGTGGCGCAGCAGCTCCTGGGCCATGCCAGTGCCTGCTCCGGCGTGCGCGCGGGCGGCCCGAGACTATGCGTAGCTCGTGGCTCGTCCTGTCGAGGAACCGCAGGATCGAACTACGCATAGTCGGCATCTATGCATTGCGACCCACTGCTGTCCTTCGCGGTTGCCGCCGGATCGGCAGCAGCGCAGCGTAAGGAGCCGGTCGCCGCCGGCGGGCGTACTCACGGTATGCGCCATCAAGCCGACGTTCGGGTCGGTCATCGGCGCTGACCCGAGCGGCAGCCATACGCGGTACAGCTGCCCAAGGTTGCGCCGGGCTTGCCCGGCGTTGTTGCGGGGTTGCATTTCTGCTACTCTTCCAACATACTTGAATTGTTGAAGTATTCACTTCTTCGGATGTTCTGACCGCCAATCTGCCATGAGCAACCTGACCAAGAAGCTCTCGTTCCTGGACCGCTACCTCACCGTGTGGATCTTCGCCGCCATGGCGCTGGGTGTGGGCCTGGGTTACCTCGTGCCCGGCATCGAGGACTTCATCAACCGATTCAACGTCGGCACCACCAACGTGCCCATTGCGCTGGGCCTCATCCTCATGATGTACCCGCCCTTCGCCAAGGTGCGCTACGAGGAACTGCCCGACGTCTTTCGCGACGTGAAGGTGCTGTGGCTGTCGCTGGTGCAGAACTGGATCGTCGGTCCGGTGCTGATGTTCGCGCTGGCCATCATCTTCCTGCCCGACAAGCCCGAGTACATGGTCGGGTTGATCATGATCGGCCTGGCGCGATGCATCGCGATGGTCATCGTCTGGAACGAGATCGCCAAGGGCTCCACCGAATACGCCGCCGGCCTGGTGGCCTTCAATTCGATCTTCCAGGTCTTGTTCTTCAGCGTCTATGCCTGGTTCTTCATCACCGTGCTGCCGCCGCTGTTCGGGTTGTCGGGTTCGGTGATCGACATCTCCATCGGCCAGATCGCGCAAAGCGTCTTCATCTACCTCGGCATCCCGGCCATTGCCGGCGTGCTGACGCGCGTGATCATGCTGCGCTTCGTCACCAAGGAGTGGTACCACACGCGCTTCGTGCCGAAGATCGGCCCCATCACGCTGGTGGCGCTGCTCTTCACCATCGTCGTCATGTTCAGCCTGAAGGGCAAGCTGATCGTGACGATTCCGTTCGACGTGGTGCGCATCGCAGTTCCGCTGCTTTTGTACTTCGTCATCATGTTCGTGTTCTCCTTCTTCATGAGCCGTCGCCTGGGCGCGAACTACGAAAAGAGCGCCACGCTGTCGTTCACCGCGGCCAGCAACAACTTCGAGCTCGCCATCGCGGTGGCCATCGCGGTCTACGGCATCAACTCGGGCGTGGCCTTTGCGGCGGTCATCGGGCCGTTGGTGGAGGTGCCGGTGATGATCGGGCTGGTGCACGTGGCGCTGGCCTTCAAGCGCCGCTACTTCGCCCCGGTCGCCTTGCCCGCGCGCTGCTGAGGAAACGCCATGGACGAGAAATCCGCCGTCGCCTCGCTCGCCGCGCTGGCCCAGGGCATGCGGCTGCGCGTCTTCCGCGCCCTGGTCGGCGCCGGGCCCGAAGGCATGACGCCGGGGGCGCTGGCCGCCACGCTGGACGTGCCGGCGTCAACGCTGTCTTTCCATCTGAAGGAGCTGATGCACGCCGGCCTGGTGACGCAGCAGCGCGACGGCCGCAACCTCATCTACCGGCCCGCGCTCGGGCAGATGAACGACCTGCTGGCCTACCTCACCGCGCACTGCTGCCACGGCGTGGCTTGCGACACCACGGCAGCGCCCGACTGTTCCACCTGTTGAATCGGAGAAACCCATGAAGCGCTTCCATGTGCACCTGCACGTCGACGACCTCGGCAAGAGCATCAGCTTCTACAGCAAGCTCTTTGCGGCCGAGCCGGCACGCACCGAAAGCGACTACGGGAAGTGGATGCTCGAGGACCCGCCCGTGAACTTCGCGATCTCCACGCGCGGCACGCAGCCCGGCATCGACCACCTCGGCATCCAGACCGACGACGCGGCGGAGCTCTCCGCCCTGAAGGGGCGCGCCCAGGCGGCCGATATGGCGCTGCTCGACGAGGGCGAGACCACCTGCTGCTACGCGCGCAGCGAGAAGCATTGGGTGACGGACCCGCAAGGCATCGCCTGGGAGCACTTCCACACGCTGGGCAACATCCCGGTGTTCAACGAGGCGGCCGGCCCGCAGGGCACGCAGTCCGCCTGCTGCGCCCCGGCCGTGGCGGCCACTGCCACTGCCTCGATCGCCGAGCCAGCCGCCTGCTGCGCCCCCGCGCCACGCGGCAAGCCGGTCGGTATCGCGGTCAAGTCTTCGTCGGCTTGCTGCTGAGGTGGGCGGTGAACGACAAGGTCTACAACGTCCTCTTCGTCTGCACGGGTAACTCCGCGCGCTCGATCCTGGCCGAGGGCTTGCTGACGCACGCCAGCCGCGGCCGCTTCATGGCATTCTCCGCGGGCAGTCACCCGAACGGTGCGGTGAACCCCCTTGCGCTGTCGACGCTGAAGCAGTTTCACATCCCCGCAGACGGCTTTCGAAGTAAGAGCTGGGACGAATTCGCGAAGCCGGGCGCACCCGTGTTCGACTTCGTCTTCACGGTCTGCGACAAGGCGGCCGGCGAAGTCTGCCCGGTGTGGCCGGGCCAGCCGATGACGGCCCACTGGGGTGTCCCTGACCCGGCTGCCTTCGAAGGGAGCGACGAGGAAAAGGCCAGAGCCTTCATGGACGCAGCGCTGGTTCTCAAGCGACGCATCGACCTCATGCTGGCCCTGCCCCTGCAGTCACTCGCCGGCATGGCGCTGCAGCGCGAGATCGACCAGATCGGCAAGAGTGGAGCCTAGACGGATGACCACACATGTCCTGATCCTGTGCACCCACAACTCGGCCCGCAGCGTGCTGGCCGAGGGCATGCTCGACCATTGGGCAAAGAAGCTCGGCCGTGACGTCAAGGCACACAGCGCCGGCAGCGCGCCCAGCGGCCGCATCAACCCGTTCGCGATCGAGGCGCTGAACAACGCGGGCATCGATACCACGGCGTACCGCAGCAAGACCTGGGACGAATTCAGCCGCGATGGCGCGCCGCCTCTTTCCATCGTGATCACCGTGTGCGACAGCGCAGCCGCGGAGACCTGCCCGGTCTTCTTCGGCGGCACCGGAGGCCAGCCGGTGAAGGTGCACTGGGGCTACCCCGATCCGTCCAACGCCGAGGGGGGCGACGCGGGCAAGCGCCGCGCCTTCGAATTGACAAGGCTGGCCATCGGCTACCGCATGCTGCAACTGCTGGCACTGCCACTCGAGACGATGAACCGCAGCGGCTTGCACAACGCACTGGCCGAGATCGGCCGCAACTGATGGAGGCATGAGATGACGACGACGGACAGCGACAGCGACGTGAGGGAAGTCGTGCGGCAAAGGTACGGCGAGGCGGCCAAGCGAGTTACGGAGGGGTCAGGCGCCAGTTGCTGCGGCAGCGGCGCCGTCAGCAGTTGCTGCGGTGCGGCCCCCGCCACCATCGGCGGCAGCGATCCGATCACCGCCAACCTCTACGACGCCGTGCAGGCCGATGCCGTGCCCGACACCGCGCTGCTGGCGTCGCTGGGCTGCGGCAACCCCACGGCGCTGGCCGAACTGAAACCCGGCGAGACCGTGCTCGACCTCGGCTCCGGCGGCGGCATCGACGTGCTGCTGTCGGCCCGCCGCGTTGGCCCCACGGGCGTCGCCTACGGCGTGGACATGACCGACGAGATGCTGGCGCTGGCCCAGGAGAACAAGCGCAAGAGCGGCCTGGCCAACGTGCACTTCCTCAAGGGCGACATCGAGCACATCCCGCTGCCGGCGAATTCGGTCGACGTGATCATCTCCAACTGCGTCATCAACCTGGCGGCCGACAAGGACCGCGTGCTGGCCGAGGCCTTCCGCGTGCTCAAGCCCGGCGGCCGCTTCGCGGTGTCGGATGTGGTCGTTCGCGGCGAGGTGCCGCCCGCGATGCGCAGGAACATGGAGTTGTGGATCGGCTGCGTGGCCGGAGCCTTGTCGGACCGCGACTACCTCGACAAGCTCGCGCGCGCCGGCTTCACCGACGCTGGCATCGAGATCACGCGCGTATACGGCGTCGACGATGCGCGTGAATTCCTCGCGGCACAAAGTGCCGACATGCAGCAACTCGCCGCGCAGGTCGATGGCAAATTCGCCAGCGGCTTCATCCGCGCCACCAAGCCGGCCGGCACGCAGGCTTCGGCGGCGGGCACCCCAGCGGCGACTGCGATGGGCACGGCGCCCGCTGCGGCCAGCGCATCGGAAACGGCTGCCTCGCCCTGCTGCGGACCCAGCACCTGCTGTGGCAGCTGATCCCGCCCTGAATCGCGCAACTGCCAGGGACGGTAGCGGCGGCGGCGCGGCCGGCGCATTCACGTGCGTGGCCCGCGCCTGGGAGGCCCACGAGGCCGAACTGCGCGGTTACCTGCGCCACCGCATGGCCGACGCCGAGGCCGCCGATGACGTGCTGCAGGACGTCTTCGTGAAGGCCATGAGGCAGGGCTGCGCCTTCTGCACGCTGGACAACCCGCGCGCCTGGCTGTTCCAAGTGGCGCGCAATGCCGTCGTCGACCGCTTGCGCGCGTCGCAGACCCTCGAGCCCCTGACCGACGAACTGACCGAGAGCACGCCGCTCAACTCGGAGCCCATCGCGCCCATCGATGCACTGTCCGAGTGCGTAGCGCGCACGCTGGGCGAGTTGCCGCCCGAAGACGCCGCCATCCTGCGCGCCTGCGACCTCGAAGGCCAGACCCAGATCGCCTTTGCCCATGTGCACGGCCTCAGTCTGCCGGCCGCGAAGTCACGGCTGTTGCGTGCCCGACAGCGGCTGCGCGAACGCCTGACGACGGTGTGTCAGGTGACGTTCGAGCCCGATGGCAGCGTCTGCGGCCATGCCGGCCGAAAAGACGAGACGACGTGAGGCTGGAACTGCCCGCGTTCCTGCCAGACACGCTGCGCAGCAACGCGTCGCGCGTGGCCCTGATCGACGGGCAGATGCTGTTCCGCCAGGGCGAGTCCGTTGAATATGTTTACTACGTCCGGCGCGGCGAACTGATGGCGGTGCGCTACTTGCCGGATGGCACCGAGGCGGTGATGCAGCGCGCGCGCCAGGGCGAGTTCTTCGGTCAATCCGCGATCGCAGTGAGTCACTACGCGTGCGATGCGCGGGCTAGGTCGGCAACCGACGTGGTACGCCTGCCGGTGCGCCGCTTGACCGAAGCATTGGTCTCGGACGGCGCCTTTGCGCTGGCTTTCGCTGCGCAGTTGGCCGGCGACCTGCGCCGCCAATGTACGCGGGTGGAGCGCCTGCGCATCAGGCGTGCCAGCGACCGCCTTCTCCACTTCCTAATCTGCGAAGGTGCCATGCCGGAAGCGGGGATCCCGCTTGTCGAGCTGGCCCAAGAGCTGGGACTCGATGCCGCGACGCTCTCTCGCACGATTAAGGACATGAGAGGAAGGGGCGAAGTGGTGGGCCAAGGACGCAGCGTCCGGCTGGCTCCGGCCCGTTCCTTGCCGCCGCCCACTTCGGGTTGACCCGCCCCAAGAATCTGATCGCAATCATTTTCTGTCCGAACCTGGCAGCCTAGACTTGCGGCCGGCGTCGATCATGGCCAGGGTTTCTGGCATCGACGCAGGCCGACCTACAAGACCAGGAGACGATCGATGCAGCTTTTCAGTTCGCGCCGTGCATGGCGTGCCCTTCTGCTTTCGGCCATGGCAGCCACGAGCACGGGAACATGGTCGCAACAGGCCGACCCTTCCGTGCAGGCCTACCGCTTGGCCCTGGCCGACAAGGACGGCAACCCCGGGCTGCTGGTCATCGACCGGGGCGAGCGTCTGTTCAAGGCCGCGGCCGGACCGAAGAACGTGTCGTTGGAAAAGTGCGACTTCGGCCTCGGCGCCGGTGTGCTCAAGGGCGCCTACGCGCAACTGCCGCGCTGGTTTGCCGACACCCAACGTGTGCAGGACCTGGAGTCCCGCCTCGTCACCTGCATGGTCACGCTGCAGGGCCGTGACGCAGCGCAAGTGAAGAAGCAGCCCTTCGCTCACGAAGGCCGCAACGAGTCCAACACCGAGATCGAAGCCATCACCGCCTACGTGGCGGCGCAATCCGACGGCTACAGGATCGCGATGCCGATGAGCCACCCCAAGGAGGTGGAATCGGTCAAGGTGGGCGAAGCGCTTTATTGGCGCCAGCACGGCCCGATGGACTTTTCCTGCGCCACCTGCCACGCCGCCGATGGCAAGCGCATCCGGCTGCAGGCACTGTTCAACGGCCTGAACAAGGAACACACCGACAACGTGATGAGTTCGTGGCCGACCTATCGCGTATCGCACAACGCCGTGCGCACTCTGCAGCACCGCATGTGGGACTGCCATTGGCAGATGCGCTTGCCTGACATCGACTTTGGCTCGCCGGCCGCGGTGGCGTTGATCTCCTACCTCACCAAGCAGGCCGAAGGCGCCAAGCTCGACCTGCCTGGCATGCGCCGCTGAAACGGAGGAAACGAACCATGCTGAACACTTCTTTCCGCCTCACCATCGGTGCCGCCTGCGGCGCAGCGGCCGTCGCCCTTCTGACCACCGGCTGCGCCACACCCGAGCGCACAGACCCCAACACAGCCAAGCTGGTCAATGAGTACGTGGCCCAGAGCTTTGTCGCCGGCCCCGGGCAGGACTTGACGCGTCTGCAGCAGGACCAGACCCAGATCGACTGCACGAACACGCGGGCCAACCCTTCGGACGCACTGGCAGAGACCATCCGCGCCCGCGAGGCCAAGAACATCGTCTACCCGGACGACGGCAAGCTGATGGGCGACTGGAAGGCAGGCCGCAAGGTCTTCAACGACGGCTTCGCCTATCGCATCGGCAGCTTCATCCCCAGCAGCCCGAACGCCGTTCGCGGCGGCAATTGCTACGCCTGCCACCAGGGTGAGTCGGGCGAGGCCGCATGGGGCAATTTGGGTTCCACGCTCCAGGGCTTTGGCAAGCTGCGCGGGCAGAGCGAGCCCGTCGTCAAGTACACCTACGAAAAGATATACAACTCGCGCGCTTACAACGCCTGCTCGGCCATGCCGCGCCTGGGCCACAACAAGATCCTGTCGCCCAGACAGGTGGCGGACCTGACAGCCTACCTGCTGTCGCCCGAGTCTCCCATCAACAAGTGACGGCACCCATGCAAGGAGCTCCCGAAATGCAAACCCGACGCGAGATGCTGGCGCGCAGCGCCCAGGTGGCCAGCGTGCTGACCACCGCCGGCCTGCTGCCGCAAGCCGCCCTGGCGGCCTGGCCGCAGGCGGCCTTCGAGGCCAAGACGATGGCCGACGCCGTCAAGGCCCTGGGCGGCGGCGCGCCCACCGAGAGCAAGGACGTCACCATCACCGGCCCCGATATCGCCGAGAACGGTGCCGTGGTCCCGGTGGGCTGCGCCACCTCGCTGCCCGGCGTCAAACGCCTGGCACTGCTGGTGGAGAAGAACCCCAGTGCACTGGCTGCCGTGTTCGACGTGACCGATGCCGTGGACGCCAACATCAACACCCGCGTCAAGATGGGCCAGTCGTCCAATGTCTTCGCAGTGGCCATCATGAACGATGGCAAGGTGCTGTACGCAGCCAAGGAAATCAAGGTCACGTTGGGTGGCTGTGGCGGCTGATTCGACTCAAGGAGAAATGACATGGCAGACCCGATGCGCATCCGCGCCCAAGCCGCCGGCGACAAGGCCACCGTGCGCGTCCTCATGAGCCACGAGATGGAAACCGGTCAGCGCAAGGACTCGGCCGGCAAGGCCATCCCGGCCTGGTTCATCCAGGAAGTCACCGCCGCGCACAACGGCAAGACGGTGCTCAGCGCCGAGTGGGGGCCCTCGGTGGCCAAGAACCCGTTCCTGCAGTTCAACGTCAAGGGCGCCAAGGCCGGCGACAAGATCACCGTGAACTGGGTCGACAACAAGGGCGACAAGCGCTCCGACGAAGCCACCGTGAGCTGAGCGGCGCCGGCCATGCCCGGCGTCCGCCGCCGCACCGCGCTGGCGCGCGCCAGTGCACTGGCCGCGTGGGCGGCCGTGCCAGCCTGGGCTGAGCAAGTCTCGCCTGGCACCGACAGGGGCGGCCCGCCGCCGGCACCCGGCACGAAGCTGGAGTTGCCTGCCGTCACGCTCTTCGACGGCCGCACCGTCACCCAGGCCGACGCCGACGGCCGTGTCCTGGTGCTCTACTGGTGGGCCAGCTGGTGCCCCTTCTGCGCCGTGCAAACCCCACTAATGGAAAAGCTCTGGCTCGCCCAGCGCAGCCGCGGGTTGCGGTTCCTGGGCCTTTCGATTGACCGCAAGGCAGAAGAAGCCACCGGCTACCTGGCCAAGCGCGGCTACACCTTTCCATCGGGCCTGGTCACGCCAGCCATCGCCCGCGCGCTGCCCAAGCCCAAGGGCCTGCCCATCACCGTGGTGCGTGGCCGTGACGGCCGCGTGCTGATGGGCGAAGCCGGGCAGTTGTTCCCCGAAGACGTGGAGCAGATCGCCGGCTTTCTTTGATCTGGCGCAAAGCCGCCGAAGGCGGCCTGCATCCTTTCGCGGGTGTCTTCGTCTCCCAGAACGAAGGCAGCACGAATGGCTCTGTCGATTTCCTCGGAATGCGCGATCCAGGTGCGCCGGTCCCATGCCGGCGTCGGGTCGCCTGACGCCGACGTGACTGTCCGGGCGCGGTATCGCCCCGTCTGGTTTTCCCACGTCAACCTGAGGAAGGTCGTATGAAGCACGTCAAGTTCTTGTTGTTGCCGGCCGTGTTGGCCATCGCACTCGGCAACGGGGTGGCCTACGCGCAGAGCGAGCCCAGCATTGCATTGCCGCCGGCGGAAGTGATCTTGAAAGCCGCGGCAGACATGGGGGTCGAGGCGGTGGGCGCCGACTACGTCCTGTCCAAGATGCCGGAGGTGTTCACCAAATCCGGCAAGGTCTTCGTCATCGATGCCCGGCCGTCGAGGAATTACGACGATGGACACATACCCACCGCCTACAACATCTACGACGCAAAGTTCAAGCTCATCTATCCGGAATTCGAGAAGCTGAATATCGCCAAGGACGCAGAGATCTTCCTCGGCATCGGCAGGCCCTGCCCGATGAGCATCAACAACATCAAGATGCTCAAGGAAAAGGGCTATACAAATCTGAAGGCCTTCGTCAAAGGACCGGTCTATTTCGAGAAGAGCTACTTCGAGCTCACCGCCAAGGGCGCAAAGAAAAGCCTCGGCAACGGCGCTGTCGTCGTCAGCCTGAAAGACGACCCGGATCTGAGCCGCTTCCTGGCGGCCAACGTCGACAAGTCCAAGCCTGTGCTCGTGGTCGGCGACAAGGCCAGCGCCGGCACCAATTACGCCGCCGCGGCCAAGGTCTATGCGACCGGTTACAGGAAGACCGGCGTCTTCAACGGCGACGTTGCTGAATTCCAATGATGAGGAGAAGACAAATGAAACGATTCATGCTGACATCGCTGGCCGTCGTATTCCTGGCGTTTAACGTCGGCTGTGCTCAGAAGCCAGTCGCGTCCGCCCAGACTCAGATCAAGCCGGCGGCAAATACCGTCACCGCACTGAAGATGGCCAAGGACGAGGGCGTCATCGACAAAGCGTTCTTCAACCAGGTCATCGCCGACAAAGCCAGCAATGTCTACTTGATTGACGTGCGCACGGACTTCGAATTTGCGGCAGGACATTTCGCGGGTTCGAAGCATGTGCCCATCAACGAAATCTATTCGGAAGGCTGCCCCCCCACTATCGCCAAGCTTCCGAAGGACGGGTATGTGGTCTTCGTCTGCGCCACCGGAGCCCGTGCCGGGGAGATGTATTTCGGACTGAAGGACGACTGCAAGATGGATATGAAGCGATTCGCGTTCCTGGATGCGGAGGTCATGTTTGGACCCAAGGGGCCCGTAGTGAAGTAAAGCGTGACATTCGATTCATGAGGATTCATAAATGCGCACCCTGAGCAAGCTCGCCGCTGCTACCGCGCTGGCACTTTCGATGGTGGCCCTGGCGCCAGTGGCCTCGGCTGCCGACGTCAAGATGATCGCCCAAGTCGCCGCCATCGACATGGCGGCCGACGGCAAGTCAGCCCTTGTCACGGTCAAGAACGCCAAGGGTGGCGCCGAGGTCAAGGTGACCGTGACCGACAAAGCGACACTGGAGAAGATGGGCGCCAAGGCCATCACACCGGGCGACCAGGTGCGGTTGAGCTACGACGACTCCGGCGGCGGCAACCTGAGCAAGACCTTCAAGAAGGCCGAGGGCTGCTGATCGAGGCCGCACCGCCGGATCCGGTGCCGGCGTGGCCTGATTTGGCCCTGTCTGCAGCCGAACCGGCCGAGGCGGGGTGAGCGCCGCGGCCGACAGCCCCACCACCACCAGCGGCCAGCTCGTCCAGTCCAGCAGTTCCTGCAAACCCAGGAAACACGATCCGGTGGCGCTGGGCTACCGCAAGGGCCTGCTGCGCTTCGAGGTGGCGGGCCCGAAGCCCGCGGCGCCCGGCAGGGGTACCCGCCCGAGCGAACGCGTCGGCGAGACGGGAAGCGCCGGCCGCACGGGCGCATGGCGCTTCACGCCGGCCCAGCCAGCCTCACCGCACGACGGCCTGCCCGAAGACGCCTGGACCGGCTTCCTGGCCGAACGCAGCGGCATGGTGTCCACCCAGGCTGGCGCCAGACCGTTCTCGGTGGCAGAGCAGCAGCGCATCCTCACCGTGGGTGCCTGCCTGACCTGTCACAAAGGCGATTTGGCGGTGATGCGAGAGTCGGTGCGCGATTTCCCTGGGCAGCTGCGGCGGCGCTCTGGACAATGCGCGATACCGGTGTGGAATTGACCCTGCAGCGCGCTTGATCAAAAGCGTGCCGCGGGCCGTGCGCCGCCGCACTGGCGGCGCTGGGCGATGCAAAGCAGTCTCAAGCAGGCTGCCCCGCTCCACTCTTGGGAAAGTTGATCTGCATCCTTTTCGGCCCTTCATCGTCTCCACTGTGAGAGGTGAATGAATGACCGAAATGACTGTGGCGCAGCGTACCCTGCATCTTCCCCACGAGTACCCGCGGGCGTTCCTGCTCGTGGCCGCGGTGGTGTGGTGGTTGCTCTATCAGTCGCTGGCCCCTGCCTCCGAGGCACTGGTGGCGGCCCTGCCCGTGGACCGCGAAAGCCACCTTGGCGGTGCGCTGCAGTTCTTCCTGTACGACACGCCCAAGGTCATGCTGCTGCTCACGCTGGTGGTGTTCGTGATGGGCATGGTCAATTCTTACTTCACGCCCGAACGCACCCGCGTCCTTCTGGCCGGGCGCACCGAAGGCGTGGCCAATGTCATGGCGGCCAGCCTGGGCATCGTGACGCCGTTCTGTTCTTGCTCGGCGGTGCCGCTCTTCATTGGTTTCGTGCAGGCCGGTGTGCCGCTCGGGGTGACGTTCTCGTTCCTGATTTCGGCGCCCATGGTCAATGAAGTCGCGCTGGCGCTGCTGTTCGGCCTGTTCGGCTGGAAGGTCGCCGCGCTGTACCTGGGCCTGGGCCTCACGGTGGCCATCTTGGCCGGCTGGATCATCGGCCGCCTGAAGATGGAACGCCACCTGGAAGACTGGGTGCGCGACATGCCGAAGGTGGCCGCCGCGGCTGCCGATAGCGTGCTGACGCTGTCCGAGCGCATCGATGCCGGCTTTGCCAGCGTGCACGAAATCGTCGGCAAGGTCTGGCCCTACATCCTGGCCGGCATCACCATCGGCGCGGCCATCCACGGCTGGGTGCCGCAGGACTTCATGGCCTCGATCATGGGCAAGGACGCGTGGTGGTCGGTGCCGGCGGCAGTGCTCATCGGCGTGCCCATGTATACGAACGCAGCCGGCGTGATCCCCATCGTGCAGGCACTGCTGGCCAAGGGCGCGGCCCTGGGCACGGTGCTGGCTTTCATGATGAGCGTGATCGCGCTCTCGCTGCCCGAGATGATCATCCTGCGCAAGGTGCTCAAGGTCCGGCTCATCGCCACCTTCGTGGCCGTGGTGGCCAGCGGCATCCTCGCCGTGGGATACATATTCAACGCGGTGTTGTAAAGGCCGCCCTGCGGGCAGGGCCTGCCCGATGACCTCTGGAGAGAGAGATGAGTTCCCGCCACCTGTTCAAGTTGCTTCCCGTGGTGCTGGCCGTGGTGCTGTCCGCGGCATGGGCCCAGGCGCCCATGGCCGACGAGTCGGCAGCCATCGCCGAAGCCGCCCAGCGCTTCATGGCCAGCGGCAAGCCGATTTTCATCAGCGCCGACAAGCTGAAGGACATGATGGCCAACCCGGCCACGGCACCGGCGCTGATCAGCGTCTGCGCGGCCGACGACCACGCCAAGGCGAGTATCCCCGGCTCGGTCAACCTGCCGCGCGGCGCCTTCTGGAAGCCGCCAATGCAGGCCAAGCTGCCGCCCAAGGACAAGATGGTGGTCACCTACTGCTACACCGGCACCGGCGCGGTGGGTCCGGCCGTGGTGTTGAACCTGATGGGCTGGAATGCCGTGCAGCTGCAGTGGGGCACGATGGGCTGGAGCAGGAACGACGCCGTTCTGGGCCCGGCCACGCGCTTCCCCGAGTCGCAGCAGAACTTCCCCGTCGTGCAGGGGCCGCAGGGCCTCGCAGCAAACTATTCGCGCCCGGTCGTGGCCACCGGCAAAGCCACGCTGGCCGAGGTGCTGGTGGCGCGCGGTGACGCGGTGGAAGCCGCCGACCGCACTGTGTCGATGACGGCCGAAGCGGTGAAGGAACTGCTCACCGACACCGATCCGGCCAACGACCCGTTCGTGCTGGACGTGCGTGCACCGGCCGACTTCGTGAAGGGCCACATCAAGGGCGCCATCAACATTCCCGCCGTCGAGGTCTACCAGGCCGGCAACCTGGTCAAGCTGCCGCCGGACCGGCGCATCGTGGTGGCCGACTACACCGGCCAGACCGCGGTGGGCCACAGCTACCTGCTGTCGATCATGGGCTACAACGCCCGCGGCCTGCAGTACGGGATGATGGGTTGGAGCACCAACGACGCACTGCTGGGCGGCTTCAAGCGCTTCCCGGGCAACATGCAACGCGACTTCCCGATCGACAGCAAGCTTTGATCCCGCCACGGGGCCGCACGCGCGGGCAGGCGGCCTCGTTCTCCATGCAACGACCCGAGTCAAGTCTTTCGATCTTCAGGAGACACCCATGACCGTCAACCGCGCCGTCAGCATCTTTGCGGGCTTCATGATCATGCTCAGCCTCGCGCTGGCGCACTTCACCGGCCAGATCGACATGTCGCGCTCAAGCTGGCTGTGGTTCACCGCCTTCGTCGGTGCCAACCTGTTCCAGATGGGCTTCACCGGCTTCTGCCCGGCGGCCAGCATCTTCAAGATGCTGGGTCTGAAGGACAGCGGGGGCGCCGCGTGCGCACGCTGAGCCGCCACCAGGCTGCGGCATTGCTGGTGGGCACGGCGCTGGCCTTGGCGGCCGGCGTCGCCGAGGCCGTTGAGGTGCGCTTCCAGCGTGTGGCCGACGGCGTCTACGCCCATATCGGCGACAAAGGGGCGCGCTCGGCCGAAAACGAAGGCCTGAACGCCAATATCGGGCTCGTGGTCACACCGGTCGGTGCCGTGCTCATCGACAGCGGCGCCACATTCCAGAGCGCGCGCCAGATCCACGACGCCGTGAAAGCGGTGACGCCGCGGCCGGTGAAGTGGGTCTTCAACACCGGCGGCCAGGACCACCGCTGGCTAGGCAACGGCTACTTCGCCGGCCAGGGCGCGGAAGTCATCGCCCACGGCGACGCGCGCGCCGACATGAACAACCGTGGCAACGACCACCTGCAGGGCCTGAAGGCCACGCTGGGGCCCAGGGCCGACGGTACGTTGCCCACGTTGCCGACGCGCTGGCTCTCCGGGACCGACGAGCGGCTGGAACTGGGCGGCGTGGTCTTCGAGTTCAAGCACCGCGGCGGCGCCCACACACCAGGCGACACGATGGTGTGGCTGCCGCACAGAGGTGTGCTGTTCAGCGGCGACGTGGTCTACGTCGACCGCATGCTGGGCGTGCTGCCGGTCAGCAACACCAAGCGCTGGATCGAGACCTTCGCCGTCATCGAACAGCTGAACCCGGCCGTGCTGGTGCCCGGCCACGGCAGCGTCACCACCGTGGCCACCGCCAAGGCAGACACCCAGGCCTACCTGCTGGGCTTGCGCGCGCACATGAAGAAGGCCGTGGACGATGGCGTCGACGTGAGCGAAGCCGGCAAATCCTTCGACGCCAAGCCCTTCATGCGGCTGCTCAACGCCGCCGAGCTGATTCCCGGCAACGCCAGCCGCACCTATCTCGAACTCGAACGCGAGTAAGACCTCTCGCCAAATCCACAGGAGCACACCATGGACATCAAGGTACTGGGCACCGGTTGCGCCAACTGCAAGACCACCATCGCGCTGATCGAACAGATCGCGCGGGCCTTGGGCGTGCCTGTCACGCTGAGGAAGGTCGAGGAGTTGCGCGACATCATGGGCTACGGCGTCATGAGCACGCCAGGCGTGGTGATCGACGGCAAGGTCGTGCACGCCGGCGGCGTGCCCGGCCGCGACAAGATCGAGAAGTGGCTGGCAGGCGCCTGAAACCGCGCCCGACGCCCCAACCAGGACACCCCCCATGAACCCGCAAAAGAAGTTCCACCTCGTGTTTTCGCTCGTGATGGGCGCGATGATGATCTTCCTGATGACCTTCGTCATCACGGCGGTGAACATCGGCTTCACAGACACCTTCGTGGGCAGCTGGGCCAAGGCCTTCGGCATCGCCTACGTCGTCGGCGTGCCGGTGATCTTTTTCCTGGCTCCGGTGGCGCGCAAGCTCACGGCGGGCCTGCTCGGCGCGCCGCAGTGACGGCAACCTTGTGGCGTGAAGGGCCCGGCACGCCCACCAACGCATCCGTCCGAGAACCCAGCAAGGAGCACGAGATGAACGCCAGCATCGACATGCCCACCGCCCGCGAGGTCTGCCCCACCACCACGCGCCGCCTGCTGGTCGAAGGCGCGCTGCTGGTCGACGTGCGCGAACTGAGCGAGGTCGTGCACACGGCTTTCGACATACCCGGCGTGGTGCTGATGCCGCTGTCGGAGTTGCAGCAGCGCTACGAGGAACTGCCGCGCGACCGTCAGCTCGTGCTGGCCTGCAGCAGTGGCCCGCGCAGCCTGAAGGCCACCTGCTTTCTCATGTATCACGGCTACGACCAGGTGGCCAACATGGAAGGCGGGCTGGCGAAGTGGGCGCGCCGGGGTTTCCCGATCCGCGGTTCGGTGCCGGCGGGCATTGCCAGCGCCGACGGCAGTTGCTGCTCTTGAGGGGAGCCAAGGTGATGAAGTCTCAGACCCTGGCCTGGGCCGTTGCCGCCGCGCTGCTGGTGGGCGGCGGGCTGATGACGGCGCTGGTCAACCTGTCGCAGCCGGCTCCGGCGGTGACAGCCGCTGCGCCGGTGCAAGACGTGGTGAAGATCGCACTGCAGGCAGGCAAGCCCACGGTGGCCGAATTCGGCGCCAATGCCTGTGCCTCGTGCCGCGAGATGAAGCCGGTGCTCGAGGCGCTGCGGCGCGAGAATGGCGACCGCATCGCGGTGGTCGAGGTCGATCTCATCGCACAGCGCGCGGGAGGCTATATCCAGCGCTACGGCATCCAGCTCATGCCGACGCAGGTGTTCTTCGACGCTAGCGGGCGCGAGATCGGTCGCCACATGGGCACGATCTCGGGCGCCGAGATCCTGGCCCGGCTGCAAGGCGGTGCACCATGACCGGCGCCGAAGGTCTGGCCGCGGCCTTCGTCGGCGGCGTGCTGACATCGGCCTCACCCTGCGTGCTGGCCGCGGTTCCGGTGGCGGTGGGTTTTGTCGGCGGGCAGGCGGTCTCGCCACGCCGCGCCTGGATGCTGGCGCTGGCCTTCGTGGCCGGCATGAATGTGGCCTTGCTTGTCATGGGCCTGGCCGCTGCCCGGCTGGGCCTGTTGCTGGGCACCTTGCCCGGACCCTGGTCGGTGGCGGTGGGCGTGCTGGTGATCGCCGCCGCGGTGTGGCTGTGGCGCTCGCAGGCCGCTTCTTGCGGCGTGCAGCTGCCAGCGGCGCTTCAACGACGGCTGGCACGCTCGGGCCTGTGGGGCGCGGCGCTGCTGGGCGCGTTGATCGGCACCGTGATGAGCCCCTGCGCGACACCGGCGCTGGCCGCCGCGCTGGCGCTGGCCGGCTCGGGCAGCGCTTTCGGCGCGTCGATGTGGTGGGGCGCGGCGTTGCTGTTGGCCTACGGCATCGGCCACAGTGCGTTGCTGCTGGTGGCCGGTGCGATGCCTGGTGCCGCGAGTGCGATGATGAAACGATTTGCCGCCGCCAGCGCCTGGCTGCCGGGCCGACGGAGTTTTGCCGTCGTGCTGGCTGCCGCCGGCCTGTGGTGGGTGGCGCAAGGGCTGGCGCCAGAGTGGGCAGCAACGCTGAGCCTCACATGAACGCACCGACGAAGCTGACCTTCGACGTCGTCTCGGTGCAGCTGTCGGCGCACGCCAGCGAGGCACGCTGCAAGCAGGCCGCGCTGAGCCTGGATACCGACCTGGCCGGCAACCCGCAGGCCTTCAACCCGGCCGAGCTGCTGCTGGCGGCGCTGTCCGGGTGCATCATCAAGGGCATCGAGCGCGTCGTGCCGATCCTGAAGTTCGAGTTGCGTGGGGTCGAGGTGCATGTGCACGGCGTGCGCCAGGAAGTGCCGCCGAAGCTGGAATCCATCACGTACGAAATCATCGTCGACAGCGACGAGCCCGAGCGCCGGCTGGACCTGCTGCACGAGAACGTGCGCAAGTTCGGCACCGTCTTCAACACCGTATCACCCGGCACGCAACTGTCCGGCGTGCTGCACCGAAAAGTCGAAACCCCGTGAGTGCTGGCCATGATCACAGCCACGCCCCCGCCAGCTACAACGCGGCGTTTGCCATCGGCATTGGCCTGAACATGGCGTTCGTCGCCATCGAGGCCTTCTACGGCTGGAAGATCAATTCGCTGGCCTTGCTGGCCGATGCCGGCCACAACCTCAGCGACGTCATCGGTCTGGTGCTGGCCTGGGGCGGGGCGCTGGCCGGCAAGCTGCGGCCGGATGCGCGCCACACCTACGGCTGGAAGCGCGCCAGCATCCTGGCCGCCTTCGTCAATGCGCTGCTGCTGCTGCTGGTGGCCATGGGCTCGCTGGCCTGGGAGGCGCTGCACCGCCTGCAGTCGCCGCATGCCGTCGAGGGCGTGACGATCATGGTCGTGGCCGGTATCGGCATCGTCGTCAACACGGCCACCGCCCTGCTGTTCATGCGCGGCAGCGAGAGCGACCTCAACATCCGCGGCGCCTTCCTGCACATGGCCGCCGACGCGCTGGTCTCGGCCGGCGTGGTGGTGGCCGGCTGCCTGGCGCTGTGGCAGGGCTGGACCTGGCTCGACCCAGTGGCCAGCCTGATCATCGCCGCGGTCATCGTGGTCGGCACCTGGAACCTGTTCAGGCAATCCCTGCACCTGCTGTTCGACGGCGTGCCCGACGGCGTGGACCTGCGCGCGGTGCAGGCGCTGCTGCAGGGACTGCCCGGCGTGGCGCAGGTGCACGACCTGCACGTGTGGGCCATGGGCACCAGCGAGACAGCGCTCACCGCGCATCTGGTGATGCCGGCCGGCGGCGGCGACGATGCGTTCCTGAAGCACGCCACCGACGAGCTGCATGAGCACTTCGAGATTCGCCACGTGACGCTCCAGGTGGTGCGCGAGGCCTTTTGCGACGGCTGCGTAGCTCTGCCGCCAGGGGTCGGCAAGGGTGGGCATCGATCCTTCGCCACGCATGACGACCACGGCCACGGGCCTGGCCACGATCACGACCCGGTGCAGAGCGCGAGATGACCACGGTCACCGCGAAATCGACGCTCACCTGCCCGCTGTGCGGCCACGCCAAGGCCGAGACCATGCCCACCGATGCCTGCCAGTGGTTCTACGAATGCGAACAGTGTCACGCCGTGCTCAAGCCGTTGGCCGGCGACTGCTGCGTCTTCTGCTCCTATGGCACCGTGCCCTGCCCGCCGATCCAAGTGCAGCGGTCCGGTGAACCCGACGTGCGAGGCAACTGCTGCGACTGAGCACGTAGGCGGCGCGCTCGGCCAAGCGCCGACGCTGACGACGGTCCCGCGCCCAGCTCCAGGCCAGCCCCGGCCGGGAACCGGGGTGGGGCCTATTTTGAGCGGGCGGCTGCATCCTTTGTGCCGCCCGTTCGTCTCCATAGTGTGGCCAGCAAGTTTGCCGGCCAACTTCGGAGAACCGATTGATGACCTCCGACAGAGGGTCGGGCGTGCGCGAACGTCAGCCGGTACAGCTACCGGATCAGGCTTGAGAGCACTCAATGCAGAGTTGCTCGCGATCTGCTTGGATGACGCAGTGTCGTGGCGTCCCGCTCGCGGGCGAGATGGCGTGACGCCCTGAGATCATGGACACCTTCCTGAAACTGATGAACGGCGGTGCCGGCAACTTGGCGGCCTACTTGGCTGCGCACGTGTTGCTGTGCCTGCTCCCGGCGTTCTTCATTGCCGGCGCGATGGCGGCGCTGATACCCAAGGCCAGCATCACGCGCTGGCTCGGCCGCAATGCGCGCTACCGCGTCTCCTACCCGGCCGCGGCGGCCGCGGGCTCGCTGCTGGCGGTGTGCTCGTGCACCATCGTGCCGCTGTTCGCCGGCATCTACAAGAAGGGCGCCGGCCTGGGGCCGGCGATCACCTTCCTCTTCTTCGCGCCGGCCGGCAACATCCTTGCGCTGGCCTACACCGGCAGCATCCTGGGCGCGGAATTCGCGTTCGCGCGCTTCGTTCTGTGCCTGCTGTTCGGCATCGGCATCGGCATGCTGATGGCCGTGCTGTTCTGGCGCGACGACGCCAGCCACGACGCCCAGACCGATGCCTTGTTCGCCGAGCAGGCGAGCATCGGCCCGGCAGCCACGGGCGTTCTGTTGTCGCTGGTGGCGGTGCTGATCGCCGGCACGCTGAAGTTGTGGCCCCTGACCGCCACGGTGGGAACCGTGACCCTGCCGCTGCCCTGGGCCGAGGCCTGGCAGGCGACGCTGTTCGGGTGGGTGCCCTTCGACGCCGCCAAGGGCGAGGAAGGCGTGAGTCTGCAGGGTTCGCTGTTGATCCTTCTGCTGCTCCTGATCGGCTTGACCGCCTGGAAGGGGCTGGAGGACATCGTCGAAGGCGCCAACCGCTGGACCTGGATCGCGCTGGGCCTGACCGCCGGCACCCTGCTGGTGGCCGCGCTCAAGCTGACGCCCGGCCCTGAAGGGCTGGAGGTGGCGCTCACCGGCCGCGCGCTGGCTGTCGGTCTGACGCTTTGGGCCGTGCTGCACCACGCGCGCCGGCTCGATGCCGACGCCTGGCGCTCCTGGTTGTGGGAAGCGTGGCGCTTCGTCAAGCAGATCTTCGTGCTGCTGGTAGTGGGCGTCTTCGTCGTCGGCGTGGTCCGGCAACTGATCCAGCCCGAGTGGATCCAGAACCTGGCGGGTCGGAACGACCTGTTGGCCAATGCGGTGGCCGTCGTGTTCGGCGTGTTCATGTATTTCCCGACCCTGGTCGAGGTGCCGGTGGCACGCATGTTCCTGGACCTGGGAATGCACCGCGGGCCCCTGCTCGCCTACCTGATGGCCGACCCGGAACTCAGCCTGCAGAGCATCCTGATGGTGGCCGCCGTGATCGGCCGACCCAAGACCTTCACTTACGTCGGTCTGGTGGCGGTATTCAGCATCATGGCCGGCCTGATCTATGGGGCCTGGGTCGACGGCGTGAATCCGGCATGGATCGCCCTCGGGCTGGCCGCGTTCGTCGGTTCGCTCGTGGCGCTGCTCAGCTGGCTGCTGGGGCGCCGGCGGGCGCTGGCCCACGCGTGATCACTTTCGAGAAGGAGAACATCGATGAAGACAGTCAAGATCCTCGGACCTGGATGCGCGAACTGCAAGAAGCTCGAGGCGGTGGCACGAGAGGCCGCAACCACTGCCGGCATCGAAGCCGAATTCGTCAAGGTGACCGACATGAAGGCCATCATGGCCTACGACCTGCTGTCCACGCCGGGCCTCGTGATCGACGAGAAGCTGGTCAGCAGCGGTCGCATCCCGACGCAGGTCGAAGTCCGGCAATGGCTGGCGGGCTGAAACCGGGTCGGCGCGGCGAATGCCCAACTCACGGGGGTTGACCATGCACAGGACTGCCCTTCTCGCTCTCGATCTCTCGCCGGCTGCCGAGCCCTTGCTCGAGTGCGCCGCCGAATTGCGCCGATGGGGCGTGGGCCACCTCGTCATCGCCCACGTGGTTCGCATGGGCTATGGCCAGGAACCCGGCGACCGGGCGCTCCAGGAGATCAGGGAGTGGCTGGAGGGGCGGGCCGCTCGCCTGCGCTGCGCAGCCCTGCAAGTCGAGGTCACGGTTCGCGCCGCCCCTTCGCCAGCCGACGGGATCATCACCATCAGCAACGAGGCCAAGGCGGACCTGATCGTCCTGGGTTCGCGCAGCCACAACCTGGCCAGTCGCCTCTTCCTCGGCAGCGTCGCACGCGACATGGTGCGCAAGACGTCGGTGCCGTTGCTGCTGGAATGGCTCGAGCCCGTCGCTCACGGCGCGGCACCAGGCTGTGCAGCAGTTTGCGTCGATACCTTGCGTCATGTCTTGCTGACCACCGACCTGTCCAAGCACGCCGGCGCGGCTGAAGACGCCGCCGTTGCGTTGGCACCGAATGCGCAGCGCGTCGACTGCCTGGCCGTGCTGACACCGGACGCCATCGATGCCACGCCGGCCCTGCGGCTGATGGCCCGGGCGGCGCTGGACGCGCTGGTTGCCCGGATCGAGGCCGTGGGCGGCCACGGCGAGGCCCTGGTGCTCGAAGGCGACCCCCACGAGATGATCGCCAGGGTCGCACAGGACCGCGACTGCTCCCTCATCGTCTGCGGCAAGCATGGCCAGCATTGGGTGCAGAGCATGGTCATCGGCAGCACTGCGTTGCGCCTGTGCGAGATGGCGGGACGGCCTGTCCTGCTGGTGCCGCTGCCCCAAGGGGCATGAGAACCCATGGTACCGAGCCAGCACTCAACCCCGGCCGAGTCCCGGCCGTCGATCCAACCCCAAGGAGATGAGATATGACCACTCGACAAGTCGTTCTTTGCCACCCCGTCCGCACCGCCATCGGCACCTACGGCGGCAGCCTAAAGGACATGCCCGCGCCCGAGCTGGGTGCGGTGGCGATCCGCGAGACGCTCAAGCGATCCGGCCTCGCCGCCGACAAGATCCAGACCCTGGTGATGGGCAACGTGATCCAGGCCGGCGTGAAGATGAACCCGGCACGCCAGGCCGGCATCGCCGCCGGGCTGCCGGTGGAGGTGCCCGCGCTCACCGTCAACCGCGTCTGCGGCTCGGGCGCTCAGGGCGTGGCCAGTGCCGCGCTGGAGATCTGGGCCGGCATGATCGATTGCGCCATTGCCGGCGGCATGGAGAACATGGACCGCGCACCCTACCTGCTGCCGCAGGGCCGATGGGGTGCACGCATGGGCGACATCACGATGTTCGACAGCATGCTCTACGACGGCCTGAACGACGCCTTCAGCGGCAGGCACTCGGGCTGGCACACCGAAGACCTGGTGATCAAGAACGGCATCAGCCGTGAAGACCAGGACCGCTGGGCGCTGCGGTCGCAGCAGCGCTTCAGCGCGGCGCAGGCGGCTGGCAAATTCGAAGCCGAGATTGCTGCGGTCGAAGTACCCGGCCGCAAGGGTCCGACGGTATTCGCCAAGGACGAACACAACCGGCCCGAGACCAGCGCCGAGTCGCTGTCCAAGCTCAAGCCCGCCTTCCGCAAGGAGGGCACCATCACCGCCGGCAACGCCCCAGGGTTGAATTCCGCCGGTGCAGCAATGGTGGTCTCACACACCGCCTGGGCCGAGAAGAACGGCCTGGTGCCGATGGCGCGCCTGGTGAGCTACGGGGTCGGCGCGGTCGAGCCGGGCATGTTCGGCCTGGGGCCGGTGCCGGCGGTGCGCCAGGCGCTGGCGCGCGCCGGCTGGGCCGTGAAGGATGTCGACCGCGTCGAGATCAACGAGGCCTTCGCCGCCATCTCGCTGGCCTGCCTGCGCGAGATCGGCTTTGCCGAGGACATCGTCAACGTCGAAGGCGGCGCCATCGCCCACGGCCACCCCATCGGTGCCAGCGGCGCGGTACTGGCGACGCGGCTGATGCACTCGATGAAGCGCGACGGCTGCAAGCGCGGCATCGTCACGCTGTGCATCGGCGGCGGCCAGGGCATTGCGCTGGCGATCGAGATGATCTGAGCGTCATGCATCCATTGGGGGACCCTGAGTACCCACCTCTTCAAGGCGCGCCTTTGGCTCGTAGCACAAGGCGCGCCGCGAACGCCTGAAACTCGCCGCTCACCGTCGGCCATCGCCTGGCCCCAGGCTCGTCAACCACGGTTGCCCGCAACAGCCGCCGCAGCGTGTCCGGATGCGGCGTCAGCGGGCCTGCGAACCGTACGGTGGTGCCAACTGCGATGACGAGCGTCGGAAAGGTCTCCACATCGACCTCGCCGACCAGGTCGGCCTCGTCCTCGATGTCGATCCAGTGCCAGCGCAGATTCGCCGCGCCGGGATCCATTTCCGCGGCCACGCTGCGCAGGACAGCGCGGTAGTCGTCGCAGAGGTGGCACCAGCCGGCGCAAAGGCAGGCCACATGCACCGTCGATGTATGCATGGGCTGGCGGCCTGCGTTAGTGCTCAGCGACACGCGCGCGCCGCGATCCCCGTCAATGCCGCGTCGCGGTAGCCTGGGCCTGCCCTTCCAGCCGCACGAACAGCTCGGTCAGCTCGGCCAACTCGCGGTAGAAGTCGGTCTGCGCGTGGTCGTGCACGGCCAGGATGAAACCGCCCAGCCAGCGCCCCAAGTGGCCGTCAAGGAAAGCGGTGCGCAGCACCTGCAAGGCCTGCAGCGCCTCGGCGTCGCCGCTGGCCTGCGCCTGGTTCAGCTGGTGCGTCAGCAGGTACAGGAATTCCAGCTCCACCGCCACGTGGTCGGGCAGTTCCTGGAAGTTCTCGTCGATGGCAAAGCCGCCCTGCTCGTAGAGCTGGAGCAACTCCATCGTCGTGTCCTGCATCACCACGTTCTCGCCAGTCAGCCACACCGAGGCATAGGGCCGGGCCAGCGCCTGCACCGGGCCCAGGAAAAGCCGGCTGTAGTCCACCAGCAGCTCCTGCGGGCCGGCCGCTTCGAAGGCCTCGCCAAGGCGGCGTGTGTGTGCAGCGAGTTCGGGGTCCAGCCGTTCGGCTGCCGCGAGCATGGAGTCGAACAGCCGCTCTTCGGTGAACTCGACCGTCGGCTCGTAGTAGCAGGCGGCCAGGAAGCGGCACAGGTCTTCGCGCGCGCTGGCCTTGTCTTCGTCGGTGTCCGACATCTCTGCTCCAAAAAAAGGGCCGGGTGATCCCGGCCCCGTTGTACTTCGCGCCGGCCTGTCAGGCACGAACGCTGTATTTGCCAATGTAGTGGACGTTGGGCTTGGTGCCCTTGTCCTCCTGCAGGCGGAAGGACTTCTCCTTCTTCAACAGCATCGCGATCGGGCTGTTCGCGTCTTCCTGGTCACCGAAGATGCGCGCCTGCGAGGGGCAGACCTCCACGCACGCCGGCTGCAGGCCGTTGATCGTGCGGTGGTAGCAGAAGGTGCACTTCTCGACCACGTCGCCCTTGCGGATGGGCTGCACATCGCCGCCGGTCCACTTCGTCATCGCAGGGATCGGCGCTCCGGCCCTGGCCGCCACTTCGGCACCGGACGACGTACCCCCCGGGATGGCTGCGGTCTTGTCTTCCCAGAAAGGCTGCGTGCTCTTGTCGGCTTCGTTGTAGCTGATGACGCTGTAGGTCTCGCCGTTCAGGCTGGAGGCGCCCAGTTCCTCGTGGCTGTAGGGGCAGGCCTCCTGGCACTGCCGGCAGCCGATGCACAGCTCCGGGTCGTGCAGGGTGATGCCTTCGGGCGTCTTGAACATCGCCTTGTTCGGCTTCACCGGGCAGGCGGTGATGCAGGGCGCTTCGCTGCAGTGGTTGCACAGCACCGGCATCACGAAGTGCGTGACGTTTGGGAAGACCCCTTCGGTGCGCATGATGAAGTCGGCCCAGTTGTGGCTCTGGCCGCCATTGCGCGTGCGGGTGTTGTTCTCGGCCTTGCAGGCAAAGGCACAAGCGCCGCAACCCACGCACCGGCCCAGGTCGATGACCATTCCAAGTCTTGTCATGATGTTTTCCTTAGCTACGGTGGGCGGGCTCAGACCTTGGCGATCTTCACGCCGGTGAAGCCGCCGTTGCGGGCCGTGGACCCGCTGAGCCGGTCGTAGTCATCGACCAGGATCTCGTTGTTGTTGCCGCCCAGGGGCAGTGCCTTGGCGTAGTCCTTGGCGGCCACTCGGCCGTAGGCCCAGTGGCCCTGGCCGTAGCACTTGGCCACGGTGCCGGGACGCAGCCCTTCCCACAGCTTGAGCTGGGTGACGATGGAGCCGGCCATCGAAGTGATGCGGACCGTATCGCCCGTCTTCAGGCCGAGCCTGGCGCCGTCTGCGGGGTTCATCTTCAGCACGTCGCCCCAGGACACATCGCCCGGATCGACCTTCTTGAACTCCTGGTACCAGGGCAGGTTGGCGCTGCGGCCTTCGCGGTTCAGGCGCGACTTGTAGTCGACGAAGGTGAACGGGTAGTCGGCCACGCTGCCATGCCGCTTGGGTGGCTCGTAGTGCGGCACGAAGGCCACGTCGCCGCGCGCCACGTAGCCGCTGACGGCCAGGATGTCATCGGTGGTGGTCTCGAACTTCTTGGCGTGTTCGAGCAACCCCTTCTTCAAGGTCTCGCTGTAGAACTCGAACTTCTTGGTCTCGGTGGCGAACTTGCCCCCCCAGCCCTTCTTCAGCGTGTACTTCGGGCCGCTGAACATGCCCTTCTTCTTGAAGTCGGCCCAGCCGGCAACAGGCGCGTCGCCCTTGAGCGGCTCCTTGGGCATCCACAGCGTGGCGCTGCTGATCTTGGTGGCCATCTCGCTGAACTCCAGCGCCGTCGTCGGCAGCTTGCCGGTTTCCGGGTCCTTGAATTCCTTCGAGTAGTAGTCGAAGAGATTCGGGAAGCCTTTGGCCTTGAGCTTCTCGGCCAGCAGCCACATCACTTCCGTTTCTTCCTGCTTGACGTCCCACAGGCGCTTCACGGCGGCCTGCTGGATCGACGCATAACCGTGGCCGTTGGCCATGTTGCCGACGATGGACCAGCCCTCGGCCGAATTGAAGGTGGACGGCAGCACGATGTCGGCGAACTGCGTCATCTCCGACGGATTGGTGACCAAGTGCACGAAGAACGGCACCTTGGCCAAGGCCTTGTCCCAGCGGTCGGCGCCAGTGCAGGAGAAGTTGAAGTTGGCCCAGCTGGCGATGAAGACCTTCACCGCGCCCGGATCCTTGAGCATCCCGTTGGCCACGTTGTTGGTGACGACGCCACTGCCGGGCTTGGCGTTCATCATCGCGGGCATGTCCTTGGCGCCGCGGCCGTCGAGCTTCTTGCCCTTGCTGCCGGTCTTGGCGATCTCGTCGACATATTTGTCGGCACTGGGGAACTTGCCCAACGAAACGCTGCTGCTCTGCCAGACGCCGCCTTCGGTGTCGATCGAACCCACCAGGCCGTTGAGGGCGTGCACGGCCATCGAGCTGTAGGTGCCGCGCGGGTGCATCGCCGCACCCGGGCCCATCCACACCGCGGTCTTGGAGCCGCCCTTGCCCATGGCACGGGCCACGCGCACGATCTGCGCGGCGGGGATCAGCGTTTCCTTCTCGGCCCAGGCCGGCGTGCGGTCCTTGAGCTCCAGGTTCCACCACTTGACGACGCCGTTGGTTTCCTTCTCGGCGAAGGCTGCTTCATCGACCGCCTTGCCGGCGACGAAGAGGTTCCTGCCGTCCTTGAAGTCACCCACGAATTCGCGGCTCCACAGGCCTTCGGTCAGCAGCACATGCGCCAGCGCACCGGCCAGGGCACCGTCGGTGCCGGGATTGATCGGCAGCCACTCCTGCGACTTGGCGGCGGCGTTGGACAGCCGCGGGTCGACCACGATTACCGTGCCGCGCTTGACGATCTCGTGGAAGCGGTGGATGGTGTTGGGCACCTGGCGGTTGGAGGCCAACGGGTCGCAGCCCCAGATCACCAGGCAGTTGGTCTTCTCGAGGTCGTAGTCGCGGTAGCCGAAGAAGCCCTGGGTGAGACCCGGGCCCATCTTCTCGGCCTCGGCGCAGATGGCGCTGTGCGAGAAATAATTGGGCGTGCCCCAGATCTTGGGCAGCGTGCCGTAGAGCAGATCCGTGGACGTGGGTGAGTAACGGCCGCGCATGTACATGAGCTTGTGCGGCTCACCGGCCTTGCGCAGTTCGATCATCTTGTCGGCCACGGTGTTCAGCGCCTCGTCCCAGCTGATGGGCACGAACTTGGGGTCGATGCCCCGGCCCTTGGCCGGGTTCGTGCGCTTCATCGGCGTCTTGATGCGGTCGGGGTCGTACATCTGCTGCGGGATCATGTGGCCGCGCGGGCACACGAAGCCGTGATTGGACTTGCTGATCGGGTTGCCGCGCACGCGCACGGCGCGCCCATCGCTGACGAAGATCTGGATCGCGCACCATTGCGTGCAACCCTGGCAGGTGCTGGCCACCCAATCGCCCGGGGCTGGTGCCGAGGCCCTGGCCTTGCGCGGCGTGAACGCGCTGGTGACGGGGGCGGATGCCGGCCCCGTTGCGCAGCCGGTGGCCATCCAGCCGGCAGCAGCGCCGGACGCCATGATGAAGGTTCGCCTCGTCAGCCTCATTGCCAGCTCCTGCGCGTCGACGCGCTTGGTTTTTCGATCGACGCGAGTTTGTGGGGGCTTGTGCGGCGCAACATTGATCTGCGGCAAAGCAGAGAAACAAAGACCACAGGAGTAATAGGGGCCCGGGTATTCCCGAAATTCGACCGGCCCGTCGGGTCCCACCCGCCCGGCAGAATGCGCCCTACATACAGCCATGGAGTCCCATGAAAGTCTTCGGTATCGCCGGCCATTCCGGCATGGGCAAGACCACGCTGCTAGAGCGGTTGGTGCCCGAAATCTCCTCGCGTGGTCTTGCCGTCTCGCTCATCAAGCACAGCCACAAGAACATAGAGATCGATCGACCGGGCAAGGACTCCTACCGACTGCGCGAGGCCGGGTGCAGCGAGGTGCTGCTGCTGGGCAACGACCGCTGGGCGCTGATGCACGAGTTGCGCGGCGCCGCGGAGCCGCCGCTGGACTATCTGCTCAGCCGCATGCAGCGCTGCGACCTGGTGCTGCTCGAAGGCTTCAAGAGCGGCGATTTCCCGAAGCTGGAGGTCTGGCGCGCCGAGCTCGGCAAGCCGACACTCTGGCCCGACTGGCCAGGCATCGTAGCCATTGCGAGCGACAGTCCCGCGGCAACGACTCTGGCCCACGCCGACAAGGCGCCGCCGTGGCTTGAGCTGCACGATGCCGCGGCGATTGCCACTTTCGTGCTGGCCAACGCCCGCCCAAATTGAACGACCCTGTCGTGACAGCTGCCCACCTACAAGATCCAACTGCCGCCACCAAAGAGGCCGCGCAATGAATCACGACTTGGGTCCCGACGAACAGCCCACGGCGGCTGCCATTCGCCATGACGGGCGCATCGACCTTGACGACCTGCTGGTGGCTTTTGTCGAACGGCAACGCTGCGCAGGACGCAGGGTTCTCGGTCTCGTGATGAAGCACCGCGATCGTGGCGACGGATGCAAGGCGGCGATGGTGCTGACCGACATCGACACCGGTGAGGAGTACCTGGTCTCGCAGGCATTGGGTTCCGAGTCGGCTTCCTGCAGCGCGGATCCACAAGGCTTTGCGCGGGCAAGCCGAGTCCTTCGCGACGCGCTTGACCGCTCCCCGGATCTTGTCGTCTGCAATCGCTTCGGCTCACTCGAGGCGACGAACGGAGGGTTCGTTGCCGAACTGCTGGCCCTCCTGGGCCGAGGCATTCCTGTGTTGACCGTGGTGGCACCGGCCCACGTCGATGCCTGGCAGCGCTTCATCGGTGAAGCGCCCCTGCTGCCCGTCGACCCCGTTGCATGGGCGGCGTGGCTCGATGCTGTTCTGCTGCAGCGTGGCCGATCAGCAGCGGTGCCTGCTCGTGTTGCGCCAGCGTGATGCGTCGACATGATGAGCAATTAAATGCGACTGCCCGAAGTGATGGGCGGCCGATAGCTCACCGAAAACGGGGGTGCCCGCAGGCACCCCCGAACGCAGCGTCAAGCACTGCGAGGAGACAAGACTCACTGGCTCAGGTGTATCGCCGCTCCTTGAAGCTGATGTTCTGCTTCCAGTCGTCGACGCTGCCCACGCGCTTGATGCTGCCCCAGGTGCCCTTGTAGTAGGGCACCACGTTGCGGTCGACCCACGACGTGACGACGTCGCCGTGCACGCCCTTGATGAAGCCGAACAGCATGAAGGTCTGCCCCGGCTTGATCGACTTCATCGGGTAGGCCATGGCGTAGGTGCTGCCGAAGTCGTTCCAGACCTCGACCAAGTCGCCCGCTGTGACGCCCAACGTGCGTGCATCTTCGGGGTTCATCTCCAGGTAGGCCATCGGGTAGTCACGTCAGCGCCGACCACCACCAGGTGATCGAGCACCCGCATGTCCACCAGCGCCAGCGCGGTCTTCAGCGTCTGCGTGAGGAACTCGTCGGCTCGGCTCGGCTCGGCTGCTCCCGACGGATGGTTGTGCGCCAGTATCACCGCCGCAGCATTGACCGCCAGCGCTTCCTTGCCCTTGGCGTCCATGCACGCGGCACAGCTTGCCTGACGCCTGCAGGCGATGGCCCGGCGACTACTGCAATGGTCAGTCCAGCTTTGACCTGTGGGCGACACGCCAGCGCCGACGGATCGCCAAAACCGCCAGCACCGCGCCAGCGATCACCAGCCCCCAAGCGACGATCGAGGCGCCACGCAGCAGCGTGCCGTTGAAGTCCTCGCCCTCGGCGTAGTCCATGATGTGCAGGCGCCAGAAGAAGTCGTACCAGACCCAGGCCTCGTTGCGCGAGGTGACGAATTCTCCGGTGCGGCCGTTCAGGTAGATGCGGGTCGCGAGCGTGTCGTCGAATTGCGCCCGCCAGACGTCGCCGCGGCCGCCGGTCTCCGCAACGATGCCCAGCCGCGGCGGCACCTTGGCCACGCGTTCCAGCGTCGTCAGCGCCGCCTGCCCGCGGAAGAGACCCGTGGCAAACCGCCGCAGTGCGGCCTCGTCGGGTGGCGCCCAGGCCGAGCCGTCGGCAGGCACGATGACGGGTTCAGGGCCACCGATATAGGTCAGGCGCAGCGCCGGACCCTGCGGCGTGGCCACCGCAGCCACGGCCGACACCTGACCGAGTCGTGCGGCGGCCTGAAGTGTCGGCGCCACCCGCTCGGCCCACCCAGCCGGCAGCACCACCGTCGGCGGCTCGACGGTGTCGCCGCCCTTGACCCAGGCCTGGAACGGCAGCAGCGAGAACACCACGCCGCCAGTCACCCAGATCAACACCTGCACGCCGACCAGCCAGCCCAACCAGCGGTGCACTCGATAGGTCGTGGCGGACAGGGACATGGTCGGTGAACTGACGTTTCGTGGCAGCTGCCAATTGTGGTGTCAGCGCCTGCCGACTCATTGCAGCGAACGTCGTGCAGGTGGAACTGGTGGCCGACCGAGCAACGACCGGGCGCTGCGATATGCTTGTCCAAGACCTTACCGGCTGCATGAGCATGGTCCATCACCTTGATGCTGGTCAAGCTCGCCTCCGGAATCGACTCAGGCATTCGGGCATCAAGTCTGGAACAATCCCCATCCATGTTCCTTTACCGTCGACAACTGCGACTGTGGGCAGCCCGCGTGCTGCTCCTGTGGCTGTTCGGGCTGGGGACGAGCGTTGCGAATGCCTGTCTGACCACGGGTCAGACGGAGCCGGTTACCGCGACTGCCAGCCGCCTGGTGGCAATGGCGGAGGCCCTTGACGACCTTGCATTCCATGACCATGCACCGGCTGACGGTGGCTTGCTGCCGTCGCACGGTGCCGACGCGCCAGCGCATCACGGTAGCCTGGCCAAGACGAACTGCCAGGACTTCTGCAGCAAGGCGCCGGTTTCAATCCCGCCGTTGAAGTCGGCACTGGATGACGTTCAGTCTCATGCAGTGATCGCGACGGCGGCAGTGACCGTCGTCCCCATGCCGGCCCTCGCGCCGGTGCAGTTGTGGCTGCCGCGCCGGGATGTCGGCCGGAACCTGCCGATCCCGATCGCCTTTCTACGACTGGCGCTATAGCGCCTGACACTGGCAGACAGCCGCCACGGCTGCCCTGACCGGTGCACCACCGCCTCCTGCTGACTGCCACCGTCCGGTGGTGATCGCGAGCGACGGGCTCCTCTTCGAGTTCGACCCTCGCTCACCGATGGCGCGCAGGTCCACCGAACCTTGTGTATTCACCTCTCTGGACTTCCTCGTCATGAGCTCGATCGGCACTCTCGTTGCCTCCTTCCTTTTCTCTTTCCCGACACTGACCTCGTCAGCACAGACCCAACCCGCTGCCGGCGCCTGGCGCCATGCCCGATGCCGACACAGTCCGAGGAGCCGAACCATGTCGACCTTTTCAGAACGAGTCCTTGGACCCAATCGCACCGAGCTTGCCCGGCAATGGGCACGTGGTCTGGCGTGCGGCCTGCTGGCGTTCGCTGGTGCCTTGGGCCCGGCCCTGGCGCAAGAGGCCCCGCTGGGCTCCGACCTGCGGGGACTGCTGGCGTTCGCACAAGCACAGAGCCCGGAACTGAACGCCATGCGGCAGGAGGCCGACGCGGCGGCACAGCGCATCGGGCCCGCGGGCGCCCTGCCCGACCCGGTGCTGCGCATCGAGCTCATGGACATCAACAACTACGCCAGCGGCGCTTCGCCCAGCCTGCTGCCGTCCAAGGTCGGCGAGACGAAATACACGCTGATGCAGACCTTTCCGCTGTGGGGCAAGCGCGATCTGCGGCGCGATGCCGCCGCCGCCGACGCCAGGCAGGCCGAAGCCCGCACGGAAGCCACCTGGGCCGAACTGGCGGCCCGCATCAAGGTCGTCTATGCCGAGTATTACCGCGCCGCCGGCAACGAACGCCTGGCCGCCGAAGTGCTGCAACTGATGTCACGACTCGAGCAGGTCGCGCAGGCCCGTTACGCCGGAGGCCTGGTCGGCCAGTCGGACGCGATCCGCGCGCAGCTGGAGCAGACCACCATGCGCGCCGAACTGATCGCCCTCGACAGCGAGAAGCGTCAGCTGCGGGCGATGCTGAACGGCCTGCTGGCGCGCGACGGCACAGCCCCCTTGGCCGACCCGCGGGCGCTGCGCGAGCCGCCGGCGCTGACCACCGCCGATGCCGCGTCGCTGGCCGAGCGGGCACGGGTGCGCAATCCGCAGATCGTGGCCGAACTGGCCCGCCTGGGCGCCGCGCAGAAGAATCGCGAGCTCACGCTGCAGAACCGCTACCCCGATCTCCAGGTCGGTGTGGTGCCGACCCAGATGGGCACACGCATCACCACCTGGGGCCTGATGTTCGAGATGAACATCCCGCTGCAGCAGGAGTCTCGTCGCGGCCAGGAACGCGAAGCCGAAGCCATGGTCGCTGCCGCGCGATCGCGCGCCGATGCGTTGCAGCACCAACTGCTCGGCGAACTGGCCGGCAAGCTGGCCAGCCTGGATGCCGCGCGGCGCAGCGAGGCGCTGGTGAAGACCCAGTTGCTGCCGCAGTCTGAACTGAGCCTGCAGTCTGCCCTGGCGGCCTACGAGAACGGCAAGGCCGAATTTGCGATGCTGCTCGAAGCCCAGCGCCAGATCCGCTCGGCGCGGCAGGAACTGCTCAAGACGCAGGTCGAGGCGCAACTGCGCCTGGCCGAGATCGAAAGAATCCTGGGAGAAGACCTGTGAAGACCGTGACCACCCTGCTCGCCATCGTCGTGCTCGGCGCCGTGGGCGCCACCAGCTACTGGCTCGGATCCCGTTCCCAGGCGCATGCGCCCGGCGAGGATGCGGCCACGACGGCGGCCGCCTCGGCACCCAAGGCGCGCAAGCTGCTCTACTACCGCAACCCGATGGGCCTGCCCGACACGTCGCCGACGCCGAAGAAGGACCCGATGGGCATGGACTACGTCGCGGTCTACGAGGGCGAGGACGAGGACAGTTCGCCCGCCGCGGCGGGGGGGTCCGCCCAGCTGCGCATCAGCACCGAGAAGGTCCAGAAGCTGGGCGTGCGCACCGAGGCCGCGAGCCTGCGCCTGCTCGGCAGGACGGTGCGCGCGGCAGGACGAGTCGAACCCGACGAGCGGCGCGTCGCCGTGATCGCCCCGAAATTCGAGGGCTATGTCGAGAAGCTCCTCGTCAACGTCACCGGCCAGCACGTGAGCCGCGGTCAGCCGCTGTTCGAGGCCTATAGCCCCGAACTGGTGGCCGCGCAGCGCGAATACCTCATTGCGGCGCAAGGCCTGCGGGCCATGAAGGACGCGGGCGCCGAGGCTCAGGGTGGCATGGCGCAACTGGCCGAGTCGAGCCTGGCCCACCTGCGCCACTGGGAACTCGCGCCCGCACAACTGGAAGCCCTGGTGAGAACGGGCCAGCCCCAGCGCACCGTCACTTTCCCCTCGCCGGTGTCGGGTGTGGTCACCGAGAAGAAGGCGCTGCAGGGCATGCGCTTCATGCCCGGCGAGATGCTGTACCAGATCACCGACCTGTCGTCGGTGTGGGTCATTGCCGACGTGTCCGAGCAGGACATCGGCCTCGTCAAGACCGGCGCCAGGGCACGGGTCACCACCACCGCGTATCCCAACGAGGTCTTCGACGGTCGCATCACCTTCGTCTACCCGACCATGACGGCGGAGACCCGCAGCGTCCCGGTGCGGGTGGAACTGGCCAACCCGGGCCAGAGATTGAAGCCAGCGATGTTCGCGCAGGTCCAAGTCACCGTCGGCGGCAAGGCGCCGGTGCTCACCGTGCCGGACTCCGCGATCATCGACACCGGTGCGCGGCGCATCGTGCTCGTGCAGGTGCAGGAGGGGCGCTTCGAACCGCGCGATGTCGAACTGGGCGCCCGTGGCGAGAACTTCGTCGAGGTCGTCAAGGGCGTGAGCGACGGCGAACAGGTCGTCGTCGCTGCCAATTTCCTCATCGACGCCGAGAGCAACCTCAAGGCCGCCATCGGCGGCATGGGTGCCGCCCCGGCGGCGCCAGCTGCCAGCACCTCACCGGCACCGGCGACGGTGGGCCACAAGGCCGAGGGCAGCGTGGACAGCGTCGACCTGCAGGCCGGCACGGTGAGCCTCAACCACGGCCCGGTCGACAGCCTGAAGTGGCCGGCGATGACGATGGAATTCAAGGCCGCCAACGGCGCCCTGCTGGCGGGCTTGAAGCCTGGACAAAAGGTGAGCTTCGAATTCGTCGAGCGCCAGCCCGGCGAGTACGTGGTGACCTCGATCGGTGCCGCGCCGCGGACGGGCGGCGCCGCGCCCGCACCCGCAAAGCCGGCCGCACCGGCCACCGGTGCGGGTTCCACTTCCCACAGCGGCCACTGAGCGGAGTACACCATGCTGGCCAAGATCATCCAGTGGTCGGGCAGGAACCCGTTCCTGATCCTGCTCGCCACCTTGTTCGTCGTCATCGGTGGTGTCGTCGCGGTCATGAAGACGCCGCTCGACGCCCTGCCCGACCTGTCGGACGTGCAGGTCATCGTCTACACGGAATATCCGGGCCAGGCGCCGCAGGTCGTCGAGGACCAGGTGACCTACCCGCTGACGACGGCGATGCTGGCGGTGCCCAAGAGCAAGGTCGTGCGCGGCTTCTCGTTCTTCGGCGCCTCCTTCGTCTACGTCATCTTCGAGGATGGCACTGACATCTACTGGGCGCGCAGTCGCGTGCTCGAATATCTGAACTTCGCCTCCAGCCGCCTACCCAAGGGTGTGTCGCCGTCGCTTGGGCCCGACGCCACCGGCGTCGGCTGGGTCTACCAGTACGCGCTGCTGGCCAAGAACAAGACCCTGGCCGAACTGCGCACGATCCAGGACTGGTACGTGCGCTACCAGCTCACCAAGGCGCAGGGCGTGGCCGAGGTGGCGTCGATCGGCGGCTTCGTGCAGACCTACCAGGTCACCGTCGATCCGCTCAAGCTGCGCAGCTACGGCATCCCGCTGATGAAGGTGTCGCAGGTCATCCGCGACTCCAACCGCGACGTCGGCGGCCGCGTCGTCGAGATGGCCGAGACCGAGTACATGGTGCGCGGCAAGGGCTACCTTCGCGGCAAGGCCGACATCGAGATGCTGGTCGTCAAGGCCGAGGGCGGCACGCCGGTGCTGATCCGCGACATCGCCCGCGTCGAAATGGCACCCGACGAGCGCCGCGGCCTGTCGGAGCTGAACGGCGAAGGCGAGGTCGTCTCCGGCATCGCGATGTCGCGCTTCGGCGAGAACGCGCTGGAGGTCATCCACAACCTGAAGCTCAGGGTCGAGGAGATCTCGGCCGGCCTGCCCGAAGGCGTGTCAATCCAGGCCGTCTACGACCGCTCGGACCTCATTCACCGCGCGATCAAGACCCTCACGGTGACGCTGATCGAGGAGAGCATCATCGTCGCCGTCGTCTGCATCGTCTTCCTGATGCACGTGCGCTCGGCGCTGGTGGCGATCCTGATGCTGCCGGTGGGCGTGCTGATCTCATTCATCGCCATGCGCCTGCTGGGCATGAACTCCAACATCATGAGCCTGGGCGGCATCGCGATCGCCATCGGCGCCATGATCGACGCTGCGATCGTGATGATCGAGAACGCGCACAAGCACCTGGAACGGCTGGACCGGCTCAAACCCGTTCACTCGTTGAAGGAGCGTGCCGACGCGATGATCGCAGCCTGCCAGGAAGTCGGGCCGGCGCTGTTCTTCTCGCTGCTCATCATCACGGTGTCGTTCCTGCCGGTCTTCACGCTGGAATCGCAGGAGGGGCGGCTGTTCTCGCCGCTGGCCTACACCAAGACCTTCGCGATGGCCGGCGCCTCGCTGCTGTCGGTGACGCTGGTGCCGGTGCTGATGCTGCTGTTCATCCGCGGCAAGATCATGCCGGAGGCGAAGAACCCCGTGAACCGCTTCCTGATCTGGGTCTACCGCCCGATCATCGAGGCGGTGATGCGCTGGAAGGGGCTCACCATCGTGCTGGCCCTGCTCGCGATGGCGGCGACCTGGTACCCGGCCTCCAGGCTCGGCAGCGAATTCATGCCGACGCTCAACGAAGGCACGCTGCTGTACATGCCGGCTTCGCTGCCAGGCATGTCGATCACCAAGGCCGCCGAGGTGCTGCAGACGCAGGACAAGATCATCAAGAGCTTCCCCGAAGTGAGTTCGGTCTACGGCAAGGCCGGGCGCGCCAACACCGCCACCGACCCCGCCCCGGTGGAAATGTTCGAGACCGTCATCAACCTGAAACCGCAGGAGGAGTGGCGGCCGGGCATGACGGCCGACAAGCTGATCGCCGAGATGGACAAGGCGCTGCAGTTTCCCGGCATCTCCAACGCCTGGACGATGCCGATCAAGGCGCGCATCGACATGCTGTCCACCGGCATCCGCACGCCGATCGGCATCAAGGTCTTCGGCAAGGACCTGGGCGAGATGGAGAAGCTGGCGCGCGAGATCGAGACCGTCGTCAAGGCGGTGCCGGGCACGACCTCGGCCTTCGCCGAACGCCTGACCGGCGGCAGCTACCTCGACATCGAGCCCGACCGCGCACAGCTGGCGCGCTACGGCCTGTCGGTGGGCGAACTGCTGGACGTGATCGGCACCGCGCTCGGCGGCGAGATGGTGACGACCACGGTCGAAGGCCGCGAACGCTTCGGGGTCACGGTGCGCTATCCGCGCGGGCTGCGCGGCAACCCCGAGCAGATTGAACGCGAGGTGCTGGTGCCTGTCATGGGTGGCGCCATGGTGCCGCTCGGGCAGGTGGCCAAGGTGGTGGTGGTTCGCGGCGCGCCGGGCATCCGCACCGAGAACGCGCTGCTGTCTGCCTATATCTTCGTCGACATCCGCGGCCGCGATATCGGCTCCTACGTGGCCGAGGCGCGCCAGTCGGTGGCCGACAAGGTGAAATTCCCGCCCGGCTACTACATCACCTGGAGCGGCCAGTTCGAAGCCATGGAGCGCGCCATCGAGCGCATGAAGATCGTCGTGCCGGTGACGCTGCTGACGATCTTCCTGCTTCTATATCTGAACTTCAGGCGCCTGACCGAGACCTTCATCGTCATGCTGTCGGTGCCCTTTGCCCTGGTCGGCGGCGTGTGGCTGATGTGGTGGCTGGACTACAACCTGTCGGTGGCGGTGGCGGTGGGCTTCATCGCGCTGGCCGGCGTCGCGGCCGAGACCGGCGTGGTGATGCTGATCTACCTCGACCACGCCTGGGAGGAAGCGAAGGAACGCTGCCGCCGCGAGGGCCGGCTGCCGGGTGCAAGCGATCTCTATGCGGCCATCATGGAAGGGGCCGTAGAGCGCGTGCGGCCGAAGATGATGACGGTGGTCGCGATCATGGCCGGCCTGCTGCCGATCATGTGGGGCACCGGCACCGGCTCGGAGGTGATGAGCCGCATCGCGGCGCCGATGGTCGGCGGCATGATCTCGTCGACGGTGCTGACGCTGGGCGTGATCCCGGCGCTGTATGCGCTGGTCAAGCAGTGGCAGCTGCGGCGGGAGCGGCCGCAGACGTCACCAGTGACGTCGGCGCCGACGCTTTCGGCTGGAACAGCCGATTGACGCTGGCCACCCGTGCCAGCGCAGTGTCTCCGGACGCTCGGTGCAGATGCCCACCAGGCGCCGGCGCTTCCGGACCCTCGGCCGTGTTCGCACCGATGCAGGACATCCTCCAAGTCGGTCGTGCCCGAGCTCATCAGCCTGGCCACGGCCCGGCTGTTTCTGCCGCTGCGCAGACCTTCTTCACTTGCGTCTTTGGATCACGATCCAGGCCACGAGGCCCACGACGACGACCAGCAGAACGGGCACCCAGTAGCCCCCGTACCCGCCCATCCAGCCGACGCCGCCCATGCCGCCGTTCATCATCGGCCCGCTCTGCGCGGAGGCGATTCCGCTGGCCACCATTGAAACCGTCCCTGCAGTCATGGCGTGCAGACTCTTCATGACAACTCCTGTCGAATGCGATGAACGCGGTCCGTGCGAGCGTGCGCCTCTGCGCCGCCGGGGTCTGTGCGCCAGCGAACGTCGGAGGTGGGGGACCCGCCCCGATCGACGACCGGCTAAACCGTGACGAACTGACCCATCATTCCCGCGTCCTCGTGTTCGAGGATGTGGCAGTGGAACATCAGTGGCGTCGGTGAAGCCCGAGCCGGGGTCTCCACGGCGACAGTCACGGACTGCATCGACTCGACGATGAAGGTGTCGCGCAAGCCACGCTCGTACGCAGGCGGCGACACCCCATCGCGCGCGAGCAGCGACATCCTGACGCCATGCACATGGATCGGATGCGGCATGCCCGTGGCATTGGTGAACTGCCAGATTTCAACCGTGCCGGCCGGAACGGCAAGATCGATGCGACCCATGTCGAATGCCCGGCCGTTGATCGTGAACTGGCTGCTCATCATGCCGCCACCCAGTCTGAAGGAGCGGACTGTCGCATCCGTGCTCACCGCCACGGCCGGCACGCTGGCCTGGGTGTCTGGCGGCTGCAGGATCGCGCCGGGTTGCCTGGGCAATGAGGCGCGGAAATTCATCGCCGCGACTTCTGAAGAGCCTGCACTGCCGCCCATTCCCATGCCGCCCATTCCCATACCGCCGGAGACCGTGGCAGCCAGGAGCGAGACTTCCTGTTCATCGACCACCCGGCTGAAGTCGACCAGGGCCTCGGCCCGCTCTCCAGGAGCCAGCGTGATCGACTGACGCATGACGGGTGCCGCCAGCAGGCCGCCTTCGTTGGCCACCTGCATCATGGCCGCGCCGCTGCCCAGTCGCAGCTTCAGGAAGCGGGCGTTGCAGCCGTTGAGCAAGCGCAACCGGACCCATTGCCGGGGCGCCTGCCAGACCGGGCCGATGGCGCCATTCACCAGGAGCGTGTCCCCGACGTAGCCGTTCACGCGATCGCCGGCGCTCAGCGTGTAGTCGATCTGCCCCGATGCCGTGAAACGCTTGTCCTGAAATACCAGCGCCAGGTCGTCGACGCCCCAGGTGTCGGGCAGACCCGACCCGGCCGTTGCGGAGTCCTCGACGATCAGCAATCCGGCCAGTCCCATCACCACCTGGCGCCCGGTCGAGCCGTGAACATGAGAATGGAACCAGCAGGTGGAGGCCGGATTGTCGACGGTGAAGTTCGCCTGCCACTGGGCGCCGGGCGCGATGACCTGGTGGGGGCCACCATCCATTGCGGCCGGAACGACCAGGCCGTGCCAATGAACAGTGGTTTCCTCAGCCAGATGGTTCTGGACCCGGATGCTGGTCTTCTCGCCCTTGCACAGTCTCAGCGCCGGCCCCAGCAGCGCTCCGTTATAGCCCAGCGTGTCGGTGTCGATGCCGGTTCGGAATTGCGTGCTTCCCCGCTGCACCGAGAGTGCAAAGCTGCGTGCGCCATCGGCATCGATCACTCCCGGGTCGAGGGCGATGATCGGCAGGCCTGGATTCGTGCTCGTCGCAGCCGCCGGATCGACCTGTGCCGGTGCTGGGGACGTCATAGCCCCAGCGTTACCCATTCCTGCATCGCCGCTGCCCCCCCCACAACCCGTCAGGTGCGCGAGCGATGCGCCCGCGGCCCCCAGCATCAGGACTCGCCTGGCGTGGTCGAAGGCCGGACCCTTTGCTGTGTCGGATTTCATCGGTGTGGGACAAGCCTCAGAGCCAGGACTGCCACGATGCTTGCCCGTCGATCGCAAGGAAGACATCAGATTCGACCGTCGCAGTTCGCCAGCTTCTGGATCAGGGCAGCCATGTCTGCCGCGGTCATGCCGGAGGCGTTTGCCGACGAGTTCATGAATGACGTCATTGCCGCGGCGAGGCCGCCAGCGCCGGCCGCAGGTGACATATTGCCGCCGCCCATCATTCCGCCCATTGACATCGAGATCGGCGTGCTGCCCCTCATGCCGTTCATGACGCCGTCGGCTGCATCGCTCATCATCGCCGTCACCATCGTCGACGAAACACTCATATTGAGGTTCTCGGCGTACTGCGACATTGCTGCCAGGGTCATGCCATAGTTCCGCGCATCCTGACTCGCGTTGGTCCCTGAACCTGCGACCGTGGGATCCATCGGCCGGGTCTTCAGGATCTCGCCCACCGAGAAGTAGTTGCCCATGGCCGTGTTGGCGGCGGCGATGTTGGTGTCGGTCATTCCCCCGGCCATGCCGGCCGCCCGCGCCTGTGCCATCGAGGTCATGGCCGTGAGCCAGACGCCGCTGACGGCCGTGCCGCTGGCGACTGTCGGCATGACTGCGCTCATGAGGTCGCCGGCACCCATGGTCATGGTCGTTCCGGTCGCCTCGTCGACATAGGTGCCACCGCTCATCTGCAGCATCACGGCGCCGGAGTAGCTGCCGAGCGGCATCGTGAACTGGCCTTGGCCGTCCGTGGCGACACTGGCGATCCGCGCCCCGGGCATGCCGTTGTCGATGGCAAACGCCGTCACCGTGGCCCGCGTCATCGGGCCGTTGAAGACCGTGCCGCTCACGGAGCTGCTCGTCATCCCGCCTCCGCTGCCCATGACGTGGCCGCTGGACCCCATCAGCTTGTTCATCAGCGCAGGGGTCGTGATGCCGGACTTGTTCTGCGCGGAGGACATGAACGCATTCATGGCGACACCCAGGCCCGTCGTGCCGGCTGCGGGCGGCATCATCGTGGAACCCATCATGCCGCCCATGGTCACCGGAACGCCGCCGGCCCTGCCGTCCATGATGCCGTCGGGGGCATCGTTCATCATCGCCGTGACCATGGCCGAGGAGGAACCCATGCCCTGCATCTGGGCGTACTTCGACATCGCGGCCAGTGTCATGCCGTAGTGCTGGGCGTCCTGACTCGCGTTGGCACCGGAGCCTGGCACCAGGGGGTTCATGGGCTGCACATGAACGATGTCCGAGACGGAGAAGTAGCTGCCCATGGCCATGTTGGCCGCGGCAATGTTGGCGTCGGTCATGCCGCCGGCCATCTGCTTGGCGATCGCCTGCGCCATGGCGGTCACAGGGGTGACCTGGATGCCGCTGATGGTCGCGCCGGCGGCGACGCTCGGCAGCGCGACGCTCATGACGTCTCCCTGCGCCATGCTCATCGTCGTGCCCGTGGCCTCGTCGGTGTAATTCCCGCCGCTCGTCTGCAGCATCACCGGGCCGGCGTAGGTGCCGATCGACATGCTGAAGCCGCCATTGACGTCGGTGCTTGCCGTTCCGACCTGGGCGCCAGGTTGGCCGCCCGCGATGGCGTAGGCAGTGACCGTGGTGCCGCTGACAGGGCCCTTGGTGACGACGCCGCTGAGGTAGCCTGTGCCGCCGGAGCCCACGCCCGCAGTGGACGTGTCGCCTCCGCCTCCGCCACCGCAGGCCGCGGCGAACTGCAAGGTCACGAGCACCGCACCGAGGATCCGGACGCGGGCAAAGGAGAGATTGAACATGGTGAATGCCTTTCGAGGCGAGGTGCGGCTAACCCACCTGCTTGACGTTGGGGCCGTGATAGAAATACATGCCGATGCGGACTCGCTGGTGGGCACCGCCTTGACCGCGATCTCGTTCGCAGAGTTTGGTGGCGTCGCGCACGATCTCGTGAAAGGCTCTCTGCCAGATCTGGCGTGCCAGGGCGTTCATCGCCGCCACTGATTCGGGACGCAGGTCGTCGGCAAATACGCTTTGCTCCAGCATCGGTGCGCTGGGCTCCCTGAGGTTGTGTGTCGCTGCCGCCAGATGGTCTGCGACGTTGCCCGAAAACAGCTGCAGCATCTCGGCGGTGCCATTCTTGGGGACCAGGGCCTGTGTTTTCAGGCTCACCTTCTCGCCTTCACCGCCGGATTCGGTGTCGAGGCAATCCGCGACCCCGAGACGTATCAGTTCGCGCAACAAGGTGTGCGGGTGCACGTCGCTGGACACCGAGGCGGCGAGCGCTTCAAAAGAACCCGGCCCGCCGACACGGTCGAGGACGCGGGGACGTCCTTTCGAGTCGCAGTAGTCCGGATCGTTCACCCAACGGGTGAACAATTCGGTGATCGTAGAGAAAGTCCTTGAGGGGGGCAGCGGTCTGCCGACGGAGCGCCACTCCCGCACATCCTTGCGGTGGATGCCGGTCAAGGTGCTGATGCTCGAGTCGTTGACCTTCGATGCACTGCCTTCGAGCACGCCCGGCGCGGCGTCGAGGAACGTCTGCTTGAGCGCGTTGGCCAGACGCGAGTGGGTCACTCCCTCCTGCAGCAGCCATTCCACGAGCGGAGCCATCACTCGCAGGGTGGCGTCGAGGGCGAGGTCGGAACGTGTTTCGCGGGTGGGCTTCACGATGCCGGCAGTATCTTCTGGGAATTTTTCCCAGGCATTGATCTGACGCAAGAATCCCTCCGACCGGCGAGCACGAACCGCATCGACCTCACTTGCCCCGCCAACGCGGTTGAAGTCCGGAGCTTCGACTCGAACCTTCACTTGCGATCCGAGCACAGATGGGTTCCCAAATGCCAACACGCCTGGACGAACTCAGTGTTGGCCGTGTACCTGGCCCCGACGCAGCGAGAGAATGCCCGCCACGAGCATGCCGACCACGCCGCCCGCGATCATGGTCTCGCCCAGGATGTGGT
>CAYJOA010000003.1:0-70979 GCA_964371495.1 uncultured Rubrivivax sp. | reverse complement strand
CTGTCGGACGGCTGAGCGGCGGCCGGCGCTGCCGGCTGAACAGCGGCTGCCGGCGCTGCCGGCAGGTGCTGCGGCGAGGTCACGCCCATCGACACGTACAGGCTGGTCAAGGCCTCGATGCTCACCGGCGCCGGGCTGACCCAGTCTTCGGGCACGTAGAGCAGGCCACCGCCCACCGGCACCGGCGCGGTCGGCACCAGCACGGCCAGGCAGCGGCGGCCGGCCACGTCCACCGCCTGCGGGCTGGACAGCAGCGCCAGCACCGATGCGCCGCCGGGGCCGCCGAAGTGGCACCACACCGGGCTCATGCTGCGCAGGCCCTCGGTCTGGCCGGGCTTGAACAGCCCGACCATGCGCTGCGCCAGGTCGTACACCGTGCGCACCAGCGGGATGCGCCGCAGGACCGCGTCGAGCAGGGGTGCGGCGCTGCGCTGCAGCCCGGTCTGCACGAAGGCGCCCAGCAGCACGATCAGGCCGGCGACCAGCGCGACGCCCAGGAGGTAGGCCACGATCTCGGAGCCGGCGACGCCCAGGCCGATGCTCACCAGTATCGAGCCCACGGCGCTGTCCGGCCCGAGCCAGCGCACGGCCAGGCTGGCGGCCCACCAGAAGATGGCCACGGTGGCGGCCAGCGGCAGCGCCGCCAGCAGCCCGGTGACGAACAGCGTCAACAGGTGTCTCGTGCTGCGTGTCATGGGCTGGATTATCGGCAGCCGCGGCAGCGCCGCCTGCCGCTGCGTTAAGGTCGCACCTCCCGCACCTCCCGCACCGCCGCACCGGAGACCCCATGGCCGAAGCCGCCGCCACGCCCGCCAAAGACCCCGACGCCGACAAGCGCCAGAAGGAGCATGTCGAAAAGCTGCTCGCCCGCGCCGCCGCCGAGAGCGGCGGCGCCATCACCCTCGGCGGCCGCAGCTTCGACTACGCCGTGAACGCCGCCTTCGTGCCGGTGGCTGCGGCGGGCATGGAAGGCGCGCGCGGTGAACCCGACGCCGCAGTCCTGGCCACCGCCTACCTGCTGAAAGGCGCCGACGCGGCGACACGCCCCGTGTGTTTCGCCTTCAACGGCGGCCCCGGATCGGCGTCGATCTGGCTGCACCTCGGGGCCCTGGGGCCCCAGCGCGTCGTCGTCCCCGACGACGCCAGCATGCCGCTGCCGCCCTATGCGGTGGCCGACAACCCGCACAGCTGGTTCGAACACTTCGACCTCGTGTTCATCGATCCGCCGCACACCGGCTGGTCGGTGACGGCCAGCGAGGCGGCGCGCAAGAAGATGCTGTCGGTCGACGGCGACATCGACGCGCTGGCCGAGGTCATGCGTGCCTGGCTGACCCGGCACAAGCGCTGGGGCTCGCCCATCTACCTGGCCGGCGAAAGCTACGGCACGACACGCGGCGCCGGCCTGGCCGACAAGCTGCTGGACTTGGGCATGGCGCTGTCCGGGCTGATCCTGGTGTCGTGCGCGATGGACCTGCAGAGCATCGTCTTCGCACCGGCCAACGACTTGCCCTACGCACTGTTCCTGCCGGCGTTCGCCAACGTCGCGCAGTACCACGGCCTGCTGCAGGGGCCGCTGGCGGCGTCGCCCGAAGCGGCGCGTGCTGCGGCCGAGGCCTACGTGCAGGACGAGTACGTCGCTGCGCTGCAGGCCGGCGCACGCCTGGGCGACAAGCAGCGCAGCCGCGTCGCGCGCCGGGTCAGCGAACTCACCGGCCTGCCGCGCGAGCTGGTGGAAGAGAAGAACCTGCGCATCAGCGACCAGACCTACTTCGCCGAGGCGTTGCGCTCGCGCGGCCGCATCGTCGGCCGGCTCGAGGCGCGTGCCACCGGCCCCAAGGCCGCCAGCGGCACGCACGACTGGGAGTTCGACCCCGGCATCGAGGCCATCGCAGCGCCCTACACGATGGCCGCGATGGCCTACTTCGGCGAGAAGCTGGGGCTGGCCTTCGAGCAGCGCTACGAGGTGCTGGCGCGCGACGTCAACAAGGGCTGGAACTGGAACCGCGGCGAAGGCAGCCGCCTGGGCTTCACCTCGACCAGCCCCGACCTGGCGCGCGCGCTGCGCCGCAACCCGCACCTCAAGGTGCTGGCCGCCAGCGGGCGCTACGACCTGGGCACGCCGTACAGCGCCAGCGACTGGTCGCTGGCGCAACTCAACGCGCCGCCCGAAGTGCTGGCGCGCGTGACGCACCGCTACTACGACGCCGGGCACATGATGTACACGCGGCAGGCCGACCTCAAGCAGCTCAAGGCCGACGTCGCGGCCTGGGTGGCTGGCTGAGGCGGGGAGGCAGACATGCACATCGGCATCCTCACCGGCGGCGGCGACTGCCCGGGACTGAACGCCGTCATCCGCGCCGTGACGCTGGCGCTGCTGCGCGACGGCGCCTCGCGCGTGACCGGCATCGAACGCGGCTTCCACGGCCTGCTGGCCGGCCGCTCGCGGCCGCTGGCCGCCGACGACGTCGCCGGCATCCTGGCCGTCGGCGGCACCATCCTGGGCACGCACAACACCTGCGACCCCTTCCACGACCGCGAAGCGGGCGGTGCCGACCACTCGGAACAGGCGCTGGCCTACGCGCGCGCGCTCGGGCTCGACGCCCTGGTGGTCATCGGCGGCGACGGCACGATGACCATCGCCAACCGCTTCATGGAGCTGGGCCTTCCGGTGGTCGGCGTGCCCAAGACCATCGACAACGACCTGCCGTACACCGACCGCACCTTCGGCTTCGACAGCGCGGTGGCGGTCGTCGCCGAGGCGCTGGACCGGCTGTCGACGACGGCGCGCAGCCACGGCCGCGTGATGATCGCCGAGACGATGGGCCGCTACGCCGGCTGGATCGCGCTCGAGGGCGGCATGGCCGGCGGCGCCGACGCGATCCTGATCCCCGAGACGCCGTTCGACGTCGATCGTGTCGCCGCCTTGTGCCGCGCACGCGAGGCCCGCGGCGGCGTCGGCGGCTGCACGCTGATCTGCATCGCCGAAGGCGCGCACGCGCAGGGCGAGGGCCTGACCGTGCGCGCCACGCTGCCGGACAGCCCCGACCCGCTGCGCCTGGGCGGTGTCGGCCAGGCGCTGCAATACCGGCTGCAGCCGCTGGTGAAGAGCGAGGTGCGAACCACGCTGCTCGGTCACACGCAGCGCGGCGGCTCGCCCACCGCCTACGACCGCGTGCTGGCGACGCGCTTCGGCTACGAGGCCGCGCAGCTCGTCAAGGCCGGGCGTTTCGGCCGCATGGTGGCGCTGCAAGGTGAAGACGTGACCAGCGTCGCGCTGGCCGACGTCGCCGGCCGCAGCCGGCCGGTGCCACCAGACCACCCCCTGGTGCAGGCGGCGCGCGGCATCGGCGTCAGCCTGGGCGTCTAGGCTTCACGCGTCGCGCACGTCGGCCACCGGGTTGGCGCCGAAGTCGGCACGGTCCAGGGTGCGCAGCACCTTGGCCGCGGCTTGTGCCGGCGAGTCCAGCTGGCCGGCGCCGTGCAGGCCGACGAAACGCTCGCGCTCGGGGAACAGCGCGGGGTCGGCACTGCGCAGCTGGACCTGCATGTCGGTGTCGATGACGCCCGGCGCCAGCGACACGATGCGTGCGCCGTGCCGCAGCCCGGCCTCCTCCAGCGCCACCACGCGCGCCAGGTGGTCGAGGCCGGCCTTGGCGGCACAGTACGAGGCGCTGCCGGCCATGGCACGGCGGCCGAGGCCGGACGAGATCAGCAGCACCTTGCGCGGCAAGGGCCAACCTGCCGTGGCGCGCAGGAAGGCGGACGTCAACAGTGTCGGCGCCTCCAGTCCGACCCGCAGCGCGTGGCTCAGGTCGGCGCTGGACACCGTGCCCAGCGGCGCCAGTTGCGACACCACGCCGGCGTTGTTGATGAGGGTGGCCGAGGCGAGGCTTTCGACGTCCAGGGCGGCGAGCCAGGCCTCCAGCCGTGCCGCGACCGGCGCCGGGTCGGCGAGGTCGGCGCTCCACTGCTCCAGGCCGGTGCTCGCGGCCACCGGCAACTCGGCTGGGCGGCGCGAGATCGTCAACAACCGGTGGCCCGCCGCCAGCCTTTGCGTCGCCATCGCCAGGCCCAGGCCGCGCGAGGCGCCGGTCAGGATCGTCAGGGGGGTGCGCATGTCGCCCAGGATACGCCGCGGCGAGGCGGTGTTCAGAACCCGGGTGCGCTGGCGAAATGGCACGCCTTGCCGGTCTGCGGGTGGGCCAGGGCGAGTCGGGTGGCATGCAGCAGCAGGCGTTCGGCGCGCAGCGGTGCCGGCGCGTAGAGCGCGTCGCCGCGGATCGGGTGGCCGAGCCACTGCAGGTGCACGCGCAGCTGGTGTGTGCGGCCGGTGAGGGGCTCCAGCAGCAGCCGCGTGCTGTCGTCGGCGCGCTCCAGCACGCGCCAGCGCGTCGACGAGGGCTTGCCGCGTTCGGGGTCTACCACCTGCCGCGGCCGGTTCGGCCAGTCGGCAGCCAGTGCTGCGTCGATGACGCCGTGGTCGGCCTGCAGACGACCCTCGACGACGGCGATGTACTGCTTGGCGACCTCGCCGTCGGCGAAGGCCCTGCTCAGCCGGCGCTGCGCGGCTGCGCCGCGCGCGAACAGCATGAGTCCCGAGGTCGACATGTCCAGCCGGTGCACGACCAGGGCGTCCGGGTACTGCGACTGCACACGTGCCGTCAGGTTGTCGCCCCCGGCTTCGCCGCGCCCCGGCACGGCCAGCAGGCCGGCGGGTTTGTCGACGACGATCAGGGCCTCGTCGAGATGCAGCACGTTCGCGGTGGGGCAGGGCACGATGGCCTGCAGCATAGGGCGCGCATGGCCCGCACGGCTTGTGGACGGGTCGCGACAGGGCACGACAAAAGCCTTGACGCGCGCGGCGGCCGGGAGCACATTGCGCGCTCGTTTCAACCACCACAGGAGGCCGCGCCATGAAGACTGCATCGACTGCCCTCCTGTCGGCCTGCGCGCTCTGATTCACACGCCACGCGTCGGCAGCTCCGGCTGCCCTTGAATCACCGCTGATTCCCTGCCGCAAGGCGCCGTGACCCCGCGTCGCGGCCGACAGACCCCACCCCCTCACGCTGCCGCGGGCTTCCTTGCCTGCGGCTGCCGCGGTGCGTCGACGCGCCGCACCGGTTGGTCCACGTTCGGGAATTGAAAACAGCCATGTTCGACTCAACGGTATTCGAGCGCCTGCGCAGCATCGGGCTGACGCCAGCGCTCATGCAACAACTCATGATGCTGGCGCCGCAGGGCGCCGAGGCCACGCCGATGCGGGTCACCGAAGTGCAGCGCGAAGGATTGAGGCTGCACGACGGCGACGCCGAGCACGGCGCGCGCCTGTTGCCCGCCCTGCGCACGCTGCTGGCCGACGAAGGCGACGCCATCGCGGTCGGCGACTGGGTGCTGGCCGACCGCAACGCTTTCGGCGAGTGGTGGGTGCACACGCGTGTGCCGCCGCTCAACCAGCTGGCGCGCCGGCTGCACGACGGCCGCGACAAGGTCACGCGCGTGGTCATCGTGAGCAACGTCGACACGGCGCTGCTGGTGATGGGCCTGGACCACGACTACAACCTGCGCCGGCTGGAGCGTTACCTGGCGCTGGTGCAGCTGGCCGGGGTCGGCGTCGTCGTCGTGCTGACCAAGGCCGACCTGTGTGCCGACGTCGCCGTGCGGCTGCGCGAGGTGCAGGCGCTGCTGCGTCCCGGCGCCGCGGTGGTCGCCGTCAACGCGCTCGGCGACGAGCCGGGGCAGGCGCTGGCGCCTTGGCTGCAGGCGGGGCAGACGCTGGTGCTGCTGGGCTCCAGCGGCGCCGGCAAGAGCACGCTGACCAATGCGCTCGCCGCGGCCGGCCAGGACACCGGTGCCAACCGCGCCGGCGACGGCCGCGGCCGCCACACGACGACCTCGCGTTCGATGCACATCACCGCGCAAGGCGCCTGCATCATCGACACGCCGGGACTGCGCACGCTGCGCCTGGACGGCGATGCCGAGCAGCTGGGCGCTGTTTTCGACGACATCACGCAGCTGGCGCTGCAGTGCCGCTTTCGCGACTGCCGCCACGAGAACGAGCCGGGCTGCGCGGTGCGTGCAGGCGTCAGCGCCGAGCGCCTGCACAGTTACCACAAGCTGCTGCGCGAGGCGCGGCGCGACACGCTGACCGCGCTGGAGCGCAAGGCCGTGGTGTCGGAATGGAAGGCGCGCGGCCGCGCCGCGCGCATGCGTTTGAACGCCAAGCGGGGTTGACGGCCGTGCCGCGACCCTGCTGGCCCCGAGTCGCCCGCCCAGGGCCCGTGCCCCGGCCGCCTTGCGCAGACCCGCTCACGGTCTGCGAGGCGAGCCGGCCGTGCCGCCCTGGACCAAGGCGTCACGCTGCGCCAGCGCCGGGAACAGGCGCCACCAGAGGCCCGCCACGAGCAGCGTGCCCACGCCGCCCAGCAGCACCGACCCCACCGGGCCCAGCAGCGCCGCGGTGGCCCCCGATTCGAATTCACCGAGCTGGTTGGAGGCACCGATGAACACCGAGTTGACCGCGCTGACGCGGCCGCGCATGGCGTCGGGTGTCTCCAGCTGCACCAGCGTCTGGCGCACGACGACGCTGACCATGTCGGCGGCGCCGCTGATGGCCAGCGCACCGATCGACAGGGCGAACCACGTCGACAGTCCGAAGACCAGCATCGCCAGCCCGTACACCGCCACCGCGCCGAGCAGCAGCGGGCCGCTGCGCCGGCGCACCGGCCACCGCGTCAGTGCCACCGACATCAGCAGCGCACCCACGGCGGGCGCAGCGCGCAGCAGGCCCAGACCGGACGGGCCGACGTGCAGGATGTCCTTGGCGAACATCGGCAGCAGCGCGGTGGCGCCGCCCAGCAGCACCGCGAACAGATCGAGCGAGACCGCGCCCAGCACGACCTTGCGCCCGAAGATGAAGTGCACGCCGGCCAGCAGCGTCTGCCAGTTGGCGGGTTCGACCGCTGGCGCCGAGTGTTCGTAGCGGATGGCCAGGCACAGCGCGGTGGCCACGCTGAACAACGCCGCGCAGACGGCGTAGGTGGCACCGGCCCCGGCGGCGTAGATCAGGCCACCCAGGGCCGGCCCGGCGATGATGGCGCCCTGCAGCCCGGCCGAGCTGAAGGCCAGCGCACGCGCCAGCAGCGGCGCCGGCACCAGCAGCGGCGTCAGCGCCTGCTGGGCCGGCATCTGGAAGGCGCGCACGGCGCCGAGCACCACCGACACCGCCAGCAGCAGCCCGCGGCCGGTGGTGCCGCTGCCGCTGCCGGCCCACAGCAGCAGCGCCACCGCCACCTGCGCCGCCAGGCCCAGCGCGACGATGCGCGCGCGGTGATGGCGGTCGATCAGGTGGCCCGCCGGCAGCGCCAGCAACAGCGCCGGCGCGAACTGCAGCAGCCCGACCAGTCCCAGGTCCCAGGCCGAGCCGGTGAGGTCGTACATCTGCCAGGCCACGGCCACCATCAGCATCTGGCTGGCGGCCACGCCGGCCAGGCGCGCGAACCACAGCAGCACGAAGCCGCGGTGGGCGCCGAGCGAGCCGCCGTCGGCGTGCGCCGCACTCACCGCGGCAGGGCCAGGCCGCGGCGCGCCATGGCGGCGCGCACACGCGCCGGGTGGTCGCTGATGAGGCCGTCCACACCCCACGCCATGAGGCGGTCGATCTGCGCCGGGTCGTTCACCGTCCACGGCACGACCTTCAGGCCCAGCGCATGCGCTTCGGCCAGCAGCGCCTCGGTCAGCTCGCCATGGAACGGCGACCAGGTCAGCGCACCGAGCGCCTGCACCAGCCGCGGCACCGAGCCGCCGTGGTCCTGCAGCCGCAGCCCGGCGGTCCAGCGGCCGTCGCTCAGGTTGTCGATGCTCGGCAGCCGCGCCGTCAGCGCCGCGATCGGCAGCGCCGGCGCCAGCCGCTGCACGGCGCGCAGCGTGCGCCAGTCGAAGCTCTGCACCGTCACGCGCTCGTCCATGCGGTGGCGCTGCACGACGTCGAGCAGCCGTCTTGCGAAGTCCTCGGGCGCGGGTGCGAGCTCGGGGGTCAGCGGCGAGATCTTGGTTTCGACGTTGAAGCGCACCTGCGCGTGGCCGGTCGCGCGCACCATCTCGAACAGGGCATCGAGCGTGGGCACGCGTTCGCCGTCGACCGGCTGCTGGTCGGGGAAGGTCTGCGCGTAGCGCGTGCCGGGCCTGAGGCGGCCGACGTCGTGGCGTTGCAGCTCGGCCAGGGTCAGCGAGTTCACCGCCGGGCCGGGGGCGGCGATCCAGCCGCCCGCGTCGTCGCGGGTGAGGTCGGGGTTCAGTCGCTGGTCGTGCATGACCACCAGATGGCCGTCGCGTGTCATGCCGACATCCAGTTCCAGCGTCGTGACGCCCGTGGCCAGCGCCTGGCGGAAGGCGGCCAGCGTGTTCTCAGGCGCCACGCCGCGCGCGCCGCGGTGGCCCTGCAGGTCGAATGCGATGGTGTTGCCGCAGCCCGCAAAAGCGAGCAAAACGGCCAGCCGCGCCCAGGCCAACGATGATTTCACCTTGATCTATCCCTGCTAAGCTCGAATGTCCATGTCGTCCCCACCGGCGTCACCGCCAGGCATCTATCCGCAGACTCCGAGCGCGCTGCCTCCGGGAACGCGCCTGGGCGAGTTCGAACTGCTGCGTGTCATCGGTGTCGGCGGCTTCGGCATTGTCTATCTGGCGCTCGATCACGACCTCGAGCGCGAAGTGGCGGTCAAGGAATACATGCCGGCCTCGCTGGCCGGCCGCACCGAGACGCTGCATGTCTCGCTGCGTTCGCAGTCCGACGCCGACACCTTTGCCCTCGGGCTGCGGTCCTTCGTCAACGAGGCGCGCCTGCTGGCCCGTTTCGACCACCCCTCCTTGCTCAAGGTGCACCGCTACTGGGAAGCCAACGGCACCGCCTATATGGCGATGCCGGTGATGCGCGGGCGCACCGTCAAGGAAGTGCGGCAGGAGATGGCGGTGCCGCCCGACGAGGCCTGGCTGCGCGCTCTGCTCGACCCGCTGCTGGGTGCCATCGAGCGGCTGCATGCCGAAGGCGTGTACCACCGCGACATCGCGCCCGACAACATCCAGATCGAACCCGACGGCCACCCGGTGCTGCTCGACTTCGGCGCTGCGCGCCGCGTCATCAGCGACAAGAGCCAGACGCTGACGGCGATCCTCAAGCCGGCCTATGCGCCGATCGAGCAATACGCCGAAGCCGGCTCGGTGAAGCAGGGGCCGTGGACCGACATCTACGCGCTGGGCGCGACGCTGCACTACCTGCTGCTGCTGCGGCCGCCGCCGCCGGCCACGGCGCGCACGGTGCACGACGACGCCGTGCCGCTGGCCGGCATGCAGCTGCCGGGTTGCAGCCAGAACTTCCTGCAGATCGTCGACTGGATGCTGGCACCGCGCCCGAGCGACCGCCCGCAAAGCGTGGCCGCGCTGCGCCAGGCCCTCGACGGCCGCACGCTGCCGCCGCGGCGCCGCGCCGCCGAGCTGCAGCCGGCGTCGCAGTGGGAGCAGACGGTGGTCCTGTCGGCGCCGCCGACCGCGACGCCTGCCGAGCACGACGACGACGCCACGATGGTGGTGCCGCGTGCGCCGGCAAACGGTGCGTCGCCGCCCGCCGCGACGGTCCCGCCGCCGGCCCCGGTGCCAGCGGCGGCGCCGCCCGCCCGGCCGCCGCCTGCGGCGCCCGCGCCTACACCGGCGGCGCAACCGCCGCAAGCGCTGCTGCACGCGCCCGCGGCGGCCGCAAGTGTGGCGCCGGCACCGACGCCCCCGCGCCTTGGGCTGGTGCCCGTGCTGCTGGGCGTGGCCGCCGTCGGCGTGGCGGCAGCATTCGCCTTCTGGCCGCGGCAGCCGGTGGTGTCTGCGGCCGAGACCGCCGCTGCCGCCCCGCTGCTGGCAACGGTGGCGTCGGCGCCGGCATCGGCAGCCGATCCGGGCGTGGCCAGCGTCGTCGTGGCGCCGCCGCCCCAGTCGGCCGTCGTGCCTGCGACGGCAGCGGTCCCGCCATCCGGACCGGCACGACCAGCCGAGGGCGACGCCCGTGCACCCGCGGCCGTCGCCACGACAGCGCCGCCGCGCCCAACGGTCGAACGTGCACCTCGCAAGACAGCGCCCGTCGCGCCGGCAGCGGCTGCCGCGCCTGCCACTGCCACCGCCACGCAGCCATCGGCGGCGGCACTGCCCGCCGCCGCCGATGTCGTGGCCAGGCCCGCCCCGGGGGTTGCCGAAGGCACAACCCGGCCCGACACTGCCGCCGTGCCCAAGCCCGCCGGCGCCGGCCCCGAGGCCAAGTGCAGCGGCCGCAACGCGCTGCTGTACTTCGCCTGCATGGAGCGTGAATGCTGGCGCTCGGAATTCACGTCGCACCCGGACTGCCTGGCCTGGCGCAAGGAAGCACGCCGGCGCGATTGAAGCGCGCGCTACGGGTAAGGCGCGATGACGGCTCCGCTGCTTGCCGTTACACCTGCAGCCCTGACTTCCGGAGCGCTGCTTGAACACCATCGATACCCGCCCGCACGCAGCCGCCTGGCCCAGGCGGCTGCCGCCGATGCTGGTCATCCCTGAAACCACCTTGTGGTTCAACCTTGAGGTCAGCGCGCGGCGCTATCCCGACAAGGCGGCCTATGTCTTCTTCGGGCGCCGACTCGGCTACGCCGAACTGCACCGGCAGGCCGAGGCGCTGGCCGGCTGGCTGCAGGCGCAGGGTGTGCGTGCCGGCGACCGCGTGCTGCTGTTCATGCAGAACTGCCCGCAGTTCGTGGTCGCCTTCTACGCCGTGCAGCGGGCCGACGCGGTGGTGGTGCCGGTGAACCCGATGAACCGTGCCGAGGAATTCAGCCACTACATCACCGATGCGCAGGCGCGCGTGGCGCTGACCACGGCCGACCTGGCCGTCATCGTCGACGAGGCCAACACGCTGGTGCCGCAGGCGCAGCGCCTGCAGCAGCTGCTGGTGACGCGCCTGGCCGACGCGCTGCCGCCCGAGATACCTGCCGCCGAGGCGCCGGCGCCGGCACTGCTCGACTGGCTGTACGCCGACCCAGCGCTGCCCGCCGGCGCCGTGCGCTGGGCCGATGCGCTGGCCGCCGGCCATCGCCCCGGCGCGTCCACCGCAGGGCCCGACGACTTGGCGCTGCTGCCCTACACCTCGGGCACCACCGGCCTGCCCAAGGGCTGCATGCACAGCCACCGCACCCTGCTGCCCAACGTCGTCGGCGGCGGTCTGTGGTCCCACGCCAGCGCCGAGTCGGTGAGCCTGGGCGTGGTGCCGATGTTCCACATCACCGGCATGCTGTATGGCGTGCTGTCGCCGGTTTACCTGGGCAGCACCGTGGTGCTGATGCCGCGCTGGGACCGTGAACTCGCCGGGCGGCTGATCTCGCGCCACGGCGTCACGCACTGGACCTGCATCCCGACGATGATCATCGACCTCTTCGGCAGCCCCAACTACAGGAGCTTCGAGCTCTCCAGCCTGCGTTACCTGTCCGGCGGCGGCGCGGCGATGCCGCAGGCGGTGGCCGAGCGGCTGCAGCAGGAGTTCGGCATCACCTTCGCCGAAGGCTACGGCCTCACCGAGACCGCCGCGCCAAGCCACGCCAACCCGCCCGAGCGCGCCAAGCTGCAGTGCCTGGGCATGCCGCTGTTCGGCACCGACAGCCGCATCGTCGACCCCGAGACGCTGCGGGAACTGCCCGCCGGCGAGACGGGCGAGATCGTGACCCACGGCCCGATGGTCTTCAAGGGCTACTGGGGCCAGCCCGGGGCCACGCGCGCGGCGTTCATCGAACTCGACGGCAAGCCCTTCTTCCGCACCGGCGACCTCGGCCACCGCGACGACGAGGGCTACTTCTTCCTCACCGACCGCCTCAAGCGCATGATCAACGCCAGCGGCTTCAAGGTCTGGCCGAGCGAGGTCGAGCTGCTGCTGTTCAAGTGCCCGCTGGTGCAGGAGGCCTGCGTGATCGGCGCGCGCGACGCCTACCGCGGCGAAACCGTGAAAGCCGTGATCGTGCTGCGCGCCGAGGCCCGCGCCAGCACCACCGCGCAGGACATCGTCGACTGGGCGCGCGCGCACATGGCGGCGTACAAGGTGCCGCGGCGGGTGGAGTTCGTCGACGCGCTGCCGCGCAGCGGCGCGGGCAAGGTAATGTGGCGTCAGCTGCAGGAGCGCGAGGCCGGCCGCGACTGAGGCGCGGTGCCGGCCGCAGCGCCGGCTGCCGTGTGAAACACTCGCCGCCATGCAGGACAGCTTCGATGTCGTGATCGTCGGCGGCGCGGTGGTGGGCAGCGCCGCGGCCTACTTCCTGGCCGCCGAGCCCGGCTTCGGCGGCTCGGTGCTGGTGCTCGAGCGCGATCCGAGCTACCGCGACTGCGCCACGGCACGCTCGCTGGCGTCGATCCGGCACCAATTCTCCACACCCGAAAATATCCGCATCTCGATGTTCGGCACCACCTTCCTGCGCCAGGCGCACGAGCTGCTGGCCGTCGACGGGCACAGCCCGGCGATCGGGCTGCGCGAGCCGGGTTACCTGTTCCTGGCCGGGGAAGCCGGGCGCAGCGTGCTCGAAGCCAAGCACCGGCTGCAGCGCGCAGAAGGCGCCGACGTGGCGCTGTTGTCGGCCGCACAGCTGCACCAGCGTTTCCCCTGGCTGGCGACCAGCGACCTGGCGGCGGGTTCGCTCGGGCTGTCGGGTGAAGGCTGGCTCGACGCACATGCGCTGATGCACGGTTTCCGGCGCAAGGCGCTGGCGCTCGGCGTCGTCTACCGGCAGGGCCACGCCGTCGGCCTGCAGCGGCGCGGCCGCCGCATCGACGCCGTGCTGCTGGCCGACGGCTCGCGGGTGCACTGCGGCAGCGTCGTCAACGCCGCCGGCACCGGCGCCGCGGCGCTGGCGCGCACGGCCGGCATCGCGCTGCCCGTGCAGTCGCGTAAACGCTGCGTCTTCCACTTCGGCAGTCCGGCGCAGCTGCCGGGCTGCCCGCTGGTGATCGACCCCAGCGGCCTGTACTTCCGCCCCGAAGGCACGGGCTTCCTGTGCGGCATCGCGCCTGCCGAGCACGAAGACCCGGAATGCCACGACTTCGAGGTGCCGCTGGCCTGGTGGGAAGATCGCCTGTGGCCGGCGCTGGCGCAGCGCGTCCCGGGTTTCGAAGCGGCGCGCCTGCTCAGCGCCTGGGCCGGGCATTACGACGTCAATACGTTGGACCACAACGTCATCGTCGGCGCCCACCCCGAGGTCGACAACCTGCTGTTTGCCAACGGCTTCAGCGGCCACGGCCTGCAGCAGTCGCCGGCCGTCGGTCGGGCGCTGGCCGAACTGGTGACGCACGGCGGTTTTCGCAGCCTGGACCTGGCGGCGCTGGGCTGGCCACGTGTGCTGGCCAACCGGCCGCTGCGCGAACTCAACGTCGTCTGACGCCGAGGCCGGCAGCGGCGTCGACGCCATCCTCGACTCTCGAGGGCTCAGCGTCCGCGCACCGGCATCACGTGCACTTGGCCGAGATCCACGCCAGCCGTGACCCTGGCGCCGACCTCCATGCGCAGCCGCTGCGGGCCCGACAGCGTCAGGCGCAGCGTCCCGCCGGGCACGGCGTCGAGTGCCAGCGCCAGCAGCGTGATCTCGCCCAGCGCCCGCACCTCGCAGACCACGGCGCTGAACTCGCCCGCGCCCTGCGGCGGCCGTTCCAGCAGCGTGACGGCGTCGCCGGTCAAGACCCAGTGCACGTCCTGGCCGGCGTCGATGCGGCCCTTGTCGCGCACCTTCAGCAGCGGCAAGCCGGCGGCATCGGTGCCGGCGGCTGCTTCGGCGGACCACTGCAGCAGGCCCCAGCCGGCTTGCCCGGACGGGCCGACCCAGCGGCCGAGGAAGCGGTTCTGGATGCCCACCAGGTCGGCCACGCGGGCGTTGCGCGGCGCGCGGTGGATGGCCGTCGGCGGCCCCTGCTGCAGCACCTGGCCGCCGTCCATCACCACCAGGCGGTCGGCCAGCATCGCGGCTTCGCGCAGGTCGTGCGTGACGAGCACGATCGGGATCGCCATGTCGCGGCGCAGGTCGGCCAGCAGCTGGTACAGGCCCTCGCGGTTCATCTGGTCGACGGCCGAGAAGGGCTCGTCGAGCAGCAGCACGCGCGGCGCGCGCGCCAGCGCCCGCGCCACCGCGACGCGCTGCTGCTCGCCACCCGGCGGGCCGCCGGTCCTGCTGCGCCTCGGACAGCCGCACGTGGGCCAGCCACTGCCGCGCCTGACGCCGGCGCTCGGGGGCGGGCAGGTGCAGCAGCGGCAGCGAGACGTTGTCCAGCGCCGACAGGTGCGGCATCAGCGCGTAGTGCTGGAACACGAGCCCGACGTGGCGCCGCTGCGGCGGCACGAAGATGCCTTGCGCGGTGTCGCACCAGACCTCGTCGCCGACCGCTACGCGGCCGCGCTGCGGCCGCATCAGCCCGGCCAGCACGCGCAGCATCGAGGTCTTGCCGGCGCCCGACGGGCCGACCAGCGCCAGCAACTCGCCGGCTTCGCAGCGGAAGGCGCCGCTGAGCGGCAGCGGGTGATCCTGCTCGACCTCCAGCAGCAGCGTCATCGGCGCACCGCCAGGCGCGCCGAGGCAAAGAACGACATCGTCACCGCGCCCAGCGACAGCAGCAGCAGCAGCAGCGCCATGCGGTCGGCCGAGTGCAGGTCGAAGGCCTGCACGCGGTCGTAGATCGAGATCGCGATGGTCTTGGTTTCGCCGGGGATGCTGCCGCCGACCATCAGCACGACGCCGAACTCGCCCATCGTGTGCACGAAGGTCAGCACCATCGCCGACAGCACGCCGGGCCAGGCCAGCGGCAGCTCGACGCGCCGCCAGGTCTGCCAGAAGCCGAGCCCGCTGACGGCCGCAGCCTCGGTGAGGTTGCGCGGGATCGCCTCGAAGGCGCGCTGCACCGGCTGCACGATGAAGGGCACGTTGAAGATCACCGAGGCGACGACGAGGCCGAAGAAATTGAAGGTCAGCCGCAGGTCCAGCGCCTCGGCGGCCCAGCGCCCCAGCGGCGACGCGCCGCCCAGCGAGACCAGCAGGTAGTAGCCCAGCACGGTGGGCGGCAGCACCAGCGGCAGCACGACCAGGGCCTCGATCAGCGCCTTGCCGGCGAAGTCCGCATAGGCCAGCCAGCGCCCGAGCCACAGCCCCAGCGGCAGCAGCACTGCCAGCGTCACGCCGGCGAGTTGCAGCGACAGGATGAGCGCCTGCCAGTCCATCAGCCCGGCGCCATCAGTCGAGCGGCATCGCGAAGCCGTAGCGCACCATGATCGCCTGCGCTGCCGGCGTGGCCAGGAAGTCGTGAAAGGCCCGCACCGGCGGCGGCGCACCGTGCAGCAGCACCAAACGCTGGCGCAGCGGCCGGTGCCAGGCCTCGGGGACGAGTTCGAAGCGCCCCAACCGCGCCACCGAAGGCACCAGCGCCAGCGACTGGGCGATCAAGCCGCCCTGCGCCGACCCCGAGGTGGCGAACTGCGCCGCCTGCGAGATGTTCTCGCCCAGCACCAGCCGTGGCTGTATCGCCTGCCACAGCCCGGCGTGGCGCAGCGCCTCTTCGGCCCGCTTGCCGTAGGGCGCGTGCTCGGGGTTGGCGATGGCGAACTTGCGCAGCCGGCCATCCTGCAGCGCCGCCGCGAGATCCTTCAGCTGGCCGTCGGGCAGCAGCGGCGAGCCGTGCGGCACCATGATGCCGATGCGCCCGCGGGCATACAGGCGGCCGCGGTCCACCGTCTTGCCGGCGTCGGCCAGGCGGAATACGAAGTCCTCGTCGGCCGACAGGTAGAGGTGAAAGGGCGCGCCCTGCAGGATCTGCGAATAGATGTTGCCCGAGGAGCCGAAGACCAGGCGCAGGCGGTGCCCGGTGGCGCGCTCGAACAGCGCCGCCGCTTCCTCGAGCGCGAATTTGAGGTCGGACGCTGCGGCCACCGTCGGCAGCGGCTGCGCTTGCAGCACGCCGGCCAGCCCGGTGCCGAGCGTGGCAGCGAGCAGGCGCAGGGCGAATCGACGGGGGTGCGGGGTCGGCACGGCCGCATTGTGCGGCAGCGTCGCCGGGGCCCTGGACGAGGCTTCAGCGGCGGCCCATGGTGGACAATGAACCGCGCCTGCCCGGCCCCGGCCGACTGAATCCATGCGCTTGCTGATCCTCGAAGACGACCCCTTGCTCGGTGACTCGCTGGCCACCGGCCTGCGCCAGCTCGGCCATGTCGTGGACTGGTTCCGCGACGGCGCGCAGGCCGACACCGCGCTGGCCGGTGCGCCCTACGACGCGCTGGTGCTGGACCTCGGGCTCGCCGGCCAGGATGGCATGGTCTGGCTGCGCCGCTGGCGCCAGCGTGGTCTGGCGCTGCCGGTGCTGATCCTCACGGCCCGCGACGGTGTCGAGCAGCGCATCGCCGGCCTCGACGCCGGCGCCGACGACTACCTGATCAAGCCGATCTCGATCGACGAGCTGGCGGCGCGGCTGCGCGCCATGCTGCGCCGCGCCTCGGGGCGCGCGCAAGCCGTGTGGTCGCATGGCGCCCTGCGTTACGACCCGGCCACCAAGCTGGTGCACTGGCACGACCAGCCGGTGACCCTGACGGGGCGCGAACTGGCACTGCTTGAGGCGCTGCTGACGCATCCGCAGCGTGTGCTGTCGAAGGCCCAACTGCAGGAAAAACTCTACGACTGGAGCGGCAGCGAGCCCGAGAGCAACGCGCTCGAGGTGCACGTGCATCACCTGCGGCGCAAGATCCACCCCGGCATCGTGCGCACGGTGCGCGGCGTGGGTTATGCGCTCGGTGCGGCCGAGGTTTCGGAATGAGCGCGCCGGGCCGCCCCGAGCGCGAATTTCCCCTCGGGGGGGCGGTGCGCAGCGCCTTGGGGGTCGTATGACTCTGCAGCGCCGGCTGCTGTGGTACCTGCTGCTGTGCGCACCGCTGGTGTGGGGCGTCGCGATGCTGGCTTCGGCGGATCGCGCGCGGGCCGAAGTCAACGAACTCTTCGACACCGAAATCATCCGCCTGGCGCGCCAGGTGCAGGCCACCCTGGCCGGCGTGACGGCGCCCGGCGCGCCTCTGCCGGCGCCAGCGGAGAGCGGCGAGTCCGACCTGCGCGACCTGGCGATCGCCGTCTGGAGCGCCGAAGGCCGGCTGCTGATGGTCGACCGCGAGGGCGTGCAGTTGCCGCGCCGCGCCGACGCTTCGGGCTTCGTCGAGTTGCTGCTCGACGGCGATCCCTGGCGCGTGTACTACCTGCAGTCGCCGCATGGCGAGTGGCTGGTGGCCGCCGGGCAGCGCGTGAACGAGCGCGTCGAACTGGTGCGTGACCTCGTGGGCAGCCAGTTGTTGCCCTGGCTGCTGATGCTGCCGGTGCTGCTGGTGGCGATGACCTGGGCCGTGCGGCGGGCGCTGGCGCCGGTGCGCGAGCTGACGGCGGAGCTGACGGGCCGCGGCGCCGACGAACTGCAGCCGGTGCCGGCCAGCCACGCGCCGGGCGAGCTGCAGCCGCTGCTGCAGGCGATGAACGGGCTGTTCGCCCGCATCGAGACCACCCTGGCGCGTGAACGGCGCTTCACGGCCGACGCGGCGCACGAGTTGCGAACGCCGCTGGCGGTGCTGCGCGCGCAGTGGGACGTGATGCGCCGCGCCTGCGGCAATGTCGAGCGGCGCCAGGCCGAGGAGCGCCTGAGCGCTGGCCTGGACCGCATGGAACGGCTGGTGACGCAGATGCTGGCGCTGGCGCGCGTAGACGCCAGCGAGCGGCTGCCGCGGGCGGCGGCGGTGGACTGGGTGCCGATCGTCGAACAGGTGATGAGCGACGTGCTGCCGCTGGCCGAACGCCGCCGCATCGAACTCGGCTGCGACTGGCCGGCACCGGGCCTTCCCGCCTTCCCGCTGCAGGGCGACGCCGGCCTGCTGACGGTGCTGCTGCGCAACTTGGTCGACAACGCGGTGCGCTACGCGCCCGCGGGCACGGCGGTGGCGCTGCGCTTCGACGCCCGTGGCCTGAGCGTCGAAAACGACGGCGCGCCGCTGCCGCAGGACGTGCTGGCGCACCTGGGTGAACGTTTCCACCGCGTCGACGGCCAGGACGAGGGCGGCAGCGGGCTGGGGGTGTCGATCGCGCAGCGCATCGCCGCGCTGCACGGCCTGGTGCTGCGCTACCACGCCCGCGCCGAGGGGCGCGGCGTGGTCGCCGAACTTCAGAAGGTGTGAAAGAAGCCGTAGCGAGCGGCCCGAGCCTGCGATGAGGAGCGGAGCTGTACGACCAGTACAGCGAGCACCGGAGTCGCTGGATCGGGTCGCGCAGCAGGCTTGTCCACGCCTTCTTCAGGGCGCCTTGACGCGGGCCAGCAGCGTGCGCGCTTCCTCGCGCCGGCCGCTGTCGGCGATCTGGCGGCCCGGCCGTGGCGGCGCCTGCAGTGCGCGTTCGAGGTAGGTCACGGCTTCTTCGGCGTGTTTGGTCTCGACCAGGTACTCGCCGTAGAAGTAGTTGGTGTCGATGCCCTGCGGGTTGATGGCCAGTGCCTTGCGCAGCAGTTCCCTGGCCTTGTCCTTGTCGCCGAAGGCGAGCGGCCAGCCCGGCACCTTGTAGTACAGCACGCCCAGGCTGTTGTAGGCCGAGCCGTCCAGGGCCTTGTCGTCGATCTGGATCGCCTGTTCGTAGATCGCCTTGGCCTGTTTGACGAGACCCAGCGCACCGAGTCCGCCTTTCTCGCCGGCCAGCGAGCTGACGATGATGCCTTCCCACACCAGCGGCTCGCTGCGACCGGGGAAGCTCTCGCTGACCTGGTGGGCCTTGGCCGACAAGGCCTCGAAGCGTTTCTCGCGTTCGCCGGCCGGCGTCTGGTAGCGGATCACTTCCCAGTCGCGCTGCAGGTCGGCAACGGCGTCGTCCAGCGGCGCCGCCAGGGCAGCCATCGGCAACGTGAAGGTCATGGCCAGCAGGCCCGCGAGCAGTTTGTTCATGTCAGGTGTCCAGTGGAAGCGGAATGCCGGGGCAGCGCCGGCAGGCTGCGCCGGTGCTTGACGAAGCTGGCGTCCAGCAGCGCGCCGAGCAGGCCGTTCAGACGCACGGCCAGGCGTTCGGGGTAGCCGATGAAACGCTCGGCGGCGCCGCTGTCGATCAGCTGCAGCAGCGCCGTGGCCACCGTCTCGGGCGTGTCCATCGCGGTGCCGGTGGCGTGGTTGTAGGCTTCGACGGCGGCGCCGTTGAAGCCGGTGCGCGTGCTGCGCGGGGCGAGGATCTGCACCCGCACCGGCGTGTCGGCGAGTTCGCGCCGCAGCGCCTCGGCAAAACCGTGCAGTCCGGCCTTGCTGGCGCCGTAGACGCTGAAGCCCGGCAGACCGATGCGGCCCAGCGCCGAGCCGACGAAGACGACTTGCGCGTGCGGCTGGCGCAGCAGCTGCGGCAGCAGCGCCTGGGTCAACAGCATCGGCGCCAGCAGGTTGGCCTGCAGCACCGCCTGCATCTGCTGCGGCGGCAGGCCGCCGAGGGCACCGAAACTCGGCACGCCGGCAGCGTGCACGACGACGTTGGCGCGCCAGTCAGCGGCGGCCGCGGCGACGGCGGCGACGCCGGCGTCGGTGGTCAGGTCGGCCTGCACCCAGGCCAGGCCGGGCAGGGCGGGCGCGCCGTCGGCGCGGCCGACACCGATGACCCGGGCACCGGCGGCCAGCAGCGCACGCGCCATCGCCTGGCCCAGACCGCCGCTGGCGCCGCTGAGCAGCACGCGCGCCTCTGCGGCCTTCATGCCAGGGCCTCGGCGGCCGGGGCCGGGGCAGCGGTGCGGGCCGTCGCGGCCACGGGCAGCGGCAGGCTGCGGAAGACGTCGCCGTACAAGCGGTAGAAGGCCCGGGCCGCGTGCACGATGGCGGCCTGGTCGCGCGGCTCTTCGATGCGGTCCATCAACAAGGCGAAGTGCGCGGTGTGCTCGAGGTCCAGCGTGCCGTGCGAACGCAGGTAGCTGAACGCGGCGTCGGGCAGGCCCAGCGGCTGCTGGATCGCGTCGGCCGCCATCAGTGCCAGCGCGACGCTGCTGCCTTCGAGCACGTGCACCATGCCGAAGAAGCCCAGCGGGTTGCCGCGCGCGATGGTGTCGTAGGCATAGGCCACCATGACCTCGGTGGCATGGCCCGGCGCGCCGTGGCGCACCGCCTCGGCGTCGGCGCTGCAGGCGCGGATATCGTCGAGGATCCACTCGTCGTGGCCGGCCTCCTCCAGGATGTACTCGTCCAGCGCCGGGCGCAGCCAGGCGTGGTGAGCGGGCAGCGCGGCCTTCATGGCCTGCAGCAGCGGCACGGTCTGGCGCACGTGGTGGTAGGCCTCGCGCAGGAAGGCCACGTAGCTGGCCAGCGAGACTTCGCCGCGCAGGCAACCCTGGATGATCGGTGCGGCCAGCAGGCCGTCGCGGGCGGTCGTGGTCTGTTCAAGAAGCTGGGCGTAGAAGCTCATGGCTGGCGTAGGGTCCTTGTCGGTCAGGCGGTGGGGGCGAGGGCGGTGTCCAGCGCATCGGCATGCGCCTGCCAGATGCCGCTGCGCTGCGGGCGGCCGTTGGCGGTGGCCAGGCCGGTGGCGGTGTCGAAGGCGGCGCGGCCGCGTGTCCAGCGTGCGACGCGGGCGTAGTCGGGCAGGGTGCTGTTGGCGGCGTCCACGGCGGCCTGGAGTGCGGCGTCGCTGGCCGTGGCCCGCAGCGGCCAGAGCACGGCGCACAGCGCCGGCTGGCCGTCGCCGAAGACCACGGCCTGCGCCACGGCGGGGTCGGCGCGCAGCGCCGTCTCGACCCACTCCGGCGAGACATTGCGGCCGAAGGATGTGATCAGCACGTTCTTCTTGCGCCCCATCACGTGCACGAACCCGTCGGTGTCGATGCGGCCCAGGTCGCCGGTGGGCCACCAGGGCGGCACCGGCGTCGGGTCGCCGAGGGTGCCGCTGAACAGGCTGCCGGCAACCTCGAGCTCGCCGTCGGCGGCGACGCGCAGGCGCGCGTGCGGCAGCACGCGGCCGGCGCTGCCGGGGCGTGCGGCGCCGGCGATGCCGGGCAGGTTCAGCGTCTGCACCGAGGCGCCCTCGGACAGGCCGTAGCCTTCGGCCGCCGGGATGCCGAGCGCCTGCGCGGCGTGGATCAGCGGCGCGCCGACCGCGGCACCGCCGACGGCCACCAACTTCAGCGAGTCCGGCGCACGCTGCCCGGTCAGCACCAGGTGCTCGCACCAGGCGCGCAGCATCTGCGGCAGCAGGATCAGGCTGTGCGGCCGGTGGCGCTGCACCGCCGACTGCAGCCGCGCGGCGTCGAAGCTCGACGAGCCGACCAGGCCGACATCGTGCAAGGGCAGGGCGATCACCGTGGCGCCGTGCAGTCGCGGCGCCATCAGGCCGGCGATATTCTCCAGCAGCACGGCAAACGGCAGCGCGTTGAGGTGGCGCCGGATGTCCAGCGGCGCCATCGCCTCGACCAGCCCGGCGGCAACCCGCTGCAAGGCGCCGGCGCTCAGGCACACGCCCTTGGGCGTGCCGGTGGTGCCGGAGGTGAAGGTGATCTTGGCGGTGCCGGGCGGCAGCTCGACGCGGCCGGCCGGTGCGCGCGGCAGGCGCGCGCGCATCAGCGCGTCGCCGGCGACGGCCAGCGGCGACCACGACAGTGCGGGCCAGCGCGCGGGCAGCGGTGCGGCAACGATCAGGGTGTCGGCGCCGGCGGCCTGCAGCGCGTGCTGCATCTGCGCCGGCGTGAAGAACAGTGGCAGCGGCAGGTGCACGACGCCGGCGCCCAGCGCCGCTTCGTCCAGCGCGACGAAGGCCGGCGTGTTGTCCAGGCAGGTGGCGAGCACGCGTGTCCCGATGTCTTGCAGCCGGGTCGACGCGTCGGCCACCGCAGCGGCCAGCGCGGCCGCGCTCCAGATGCGGTGACCGTCGTCGAGTGCGGGCCTCGCGGGTGTGCCTTCGTGCCGTGCACGCCGGCTTTCGCCCTCGAGCCAAGACGTGGCGCCGGCGGAGCCGTGAGCGCCAGCGGGCCTCATGCCGCCAGCCCGCGCCGCGCGAGCATCTCCAGCGCCGGCTCGATGCGGCCGGCCAGCACCAGCGGGCGGTGGTCGTAGTAGCTGCCCCAGCGCGCCGCCTCGGCGCCGAGCACCTCGGGATCGGCGACGCCGAGCGCGATCGGTGCGATGCCCAGGCGCGCGAACAGGTGCCGCAGTTCCTCGGTCAGCGTGCTGACGACCCATTGCAGACCCTGGGCCGCGAGGTGCGGCCCGAGCAGCAGGATCAGGCGTCGCCCTTCACCGGCGCGGCCGGCTGCGAGATGGCCGACCTCGACGATGCGGGCGCGCTCCGGTCCGGGCCGGGACGCGGTGGCGAGCAGCCGTTCGACAGGGGCATCGAGGTAGTTTTCCAGGAACAGCGGCCCGAGGTCGGCGCCGCGGTAGCCGGCCGCCGCCACCAGTGCACCGTCCTCGTCGCGCAGGCTGACCAGCACCGGCGCGAACTGCTGCACGTCGGCGCCATAGCGTTCGCGGTAGACGCCGCGGATGAAGTCCTCGACGGCGCCGCGGCCGGCGTCCTGCGGGCCGTACACGCGCAGCGCCGAGCGGGCCATCGAACGATGGATGACGGGGTCGACGGGGTCACGCGGCGACAGGGACAGCACTCGCACTCACACTCCTCCAGGCACCGCCAGGGGGGCGGGCCGATCCGATGAGAGTGATGCTCGCTGCCGACGCTTAACCACGCATTAAGCGCCCCGATCGACGCTTGCGGTCAGATCCCGCAGGCGCGGGTTCAGGGCCGGCGCTGCCTGGCGAATGCCAGCGCCAGGGCCAGCGCCAGGCCCGTCAGTGCCAGCGTGCCCGGCAGGGCCACGGTCTTGTCGGCATTGCTGGCGCTCTTGTCGGGCGGCGTCGGCGTGATCTCGGAGTAACGCAGGCCGGGTGGCAGGCGCCGCACGCGCTTTTCGGGCGGCACGAGCATCCAGGGCCGCGGCTCGTCGGCCGTGCTGGCCGTGCGGGGCCTGTCGTCGGTGGCCCTGACACCGGCGACGCTGGGCAGCGGCTCGGGCTGCGCGTAGCGCTCGCCCAGCACCGCGACGTTGCCGCAGACGTCGGGCACCATCACGGCGTAGATCTGCCCGTCGTCGTCCATGGCTTCGTAGAGGTCGGCTTCCTCGCGGTGCGAGCCCTTGAAGTTCACGCGCGTGTCGGCGCACAGCGTCATGCCGTAGGTCATGGCGACACGTTGGGGGTCGAATTCGCGCCCGCTGGCGCGGGCCGTGATGCCGTCGTTGCGGATCGTCACGCGGTCGACGCGGCGGCCGGCATGGATGTCGGCAGCGATCTTCTTCACCACCGTCGGCGACAGCGTCGCGGTCTGCAGAGCCTGCACCGCAGAGCCGCGGTAGGGGTTGCGGCCCGGCAAGCCCCAGGCGCAGTGGCGCCGCACGCGCAGCACGGCGCCGGCTTCCTCGAGGTAGCCCGCGGGTTCGACTTCCATCGCCTGCGCCGGCAGCAGGGTCTTCAACGGGTGGGCCTCGGGCAGGCGTTCACCCTCGAGGTGGGTGCCCCGCGTCACGACGTGCGGCCCGACCATGACCGCTTCGGGCGGCGGCTTCTGCAGGAACCAGGCGGTGGCGACGGCCGACAGCAGGCCGCCGGCGAGCACCAGCGCTGCGCCGCGGCCCGGCGCGCGCGAGCGCAACGCCTGCCAGGACCACGCCGCGGGCGTGGCCTCGTCGGGCGGCTGCCAGACCGGCAGCAGCCCGCCCCAGTTGCACGACGGGTTGGTGCAGCGGTAGCGGTGGTGACCCGCCAGCAGGCGGTCGCGCAGGCTGCGCCGGCGCCTCCGGACCGGGCCGCCGCATTGCGGGCAGAGGTGGTGGGGAGCGTTCGTCATGGGACCAACGGCACCGCGCCGGTGTCACCGGTAGGCGGTTTTGTGCCTCGAGACCGCGGGGCGTAGTCCATACGCTGTTGTCGGCTGGCGCGGCCGGAAATTGAGCTTGCCCGGGCGCGCCGTGTGGACAAGCCAACGATGCAGCATTTGCCGCGGCGGCCCTTTGAGTGGGCGCAAAGCCGTGCCAGAAAATCTCGTCGGCGACGCGCATCGGCCGTCGAAAAGCCGGCCATTGCCGGGTCTGTTGCGGCGTTTGCCGGCGGCGGGCGCGGCGCAAGATGTCCGCCGCGCGTCACCGTGTCGCCGGCACGGCTGCGTGCGCTCCTTCGAGCCGAGGTCCAGCCGATGTCCTGGGACAAGACAAACAAGCCCGCCGCGCTGACGCTGCTGGTGGCCGCGGCCGGCCTGATCGCCACCCTGGGGGCGGCGCTGCATCTGCACCAACGGCAGGCGCAGGATGCGGCGGACGACTTCCAGCACGCGGTCGACGGCGCCCGGATGGAAATCGCCCAGCGCTTCATGCAACCGCTGAACGGGCTGCGCGCGGCCCAGGGCCTGTACGCCGCGAGCGAGCTCGTGCGCCGCGACGAATTCCACCGCTTCGTGCAGGCGCAGGCGGTGGACACCACCATGCCGGGCGTGCGCGGGCTGGGCTTCGTTCGCCGCGTGCCCAGGGGCGGCGAAGCGTCGTTCCTTGCCGAGCAGCGCGCCGATGCCGCGCCGGACTTCACCCTGCGCGAGCTGGCGCCGTCCTCCAGCGCCGACCGCTACGTGATCCAGTTCATCGAGCCGCTCACCGAGAGCGGCCGCCAGTCCCTGGGCCTGGACCTGGGCAGCGAGCCCAAGCGCCGGGAGGGCATCGAGCGCGCCATCGCCAGCGGCCAGGCGTCGATGACCGACCCCATCGTGCTCACGCAGGACGCCCGGCGCGGGCCGGGGTTCCTGCTCTTCCTGCCCGTCTACGGTGCCGGCGGCGGGCCGGCTGCGCTGGAGGGCTTGTTCTACGCCCCGATCGTCGTCGACGAGCTGCTCGGCGGCCTCGGCACTGCGCAGACCGGGCGTCTGGACCTCGAGCTGTTCGCCGCCGCAGGCACGGCCGACGCCGATCGGGTGTACGGCGTGGCGCCGGCGGCCGGACGGCGTTTCCAGCAGCAGGCCAGCCTGGCCGTCCCGGGGCGGACCTTCACGCTGCGCGCCACCGCCACGCCCGCCTTCGAGTCCGCCTGGAGCGGCCACACGGCGGCGGTCGTGCTCGCCGGCGGCCTGCTGTTGACGACCGTGCTGAGCTCGCTGGCGCACCAGAGCGCGGTCGGGCGGCGGCGGGCCGAGGCGCTGGCGCGGCGCATGACGCGCGACCTCGACCGCCTGGCCCACGTGGCACGGCTGACCCACGACGCCGTGATGCTGCTCGACGTCCAGCGCAGCATCACCTGGGTCAACGAAGCCTTCACCCGCAACACCGGCTACCCGGCGCAGGAGGCCACCGGCTGCCAGCCCAGCGCGCTGCTGCGCAGCGCGGCCGAGCCGGCATCGCTGGACGCGCTGCGTGCCGCCGGCGACGCCGGCCGGGCGTGGTGCGGCGAGCTCCACAACCGGCGCAAGGACGGCAGCGACTACTGGGCCGAGGTCGAATTGCAGCCGCTGCACGATGGCCGCGGCCACCTGACCGGCTTCATGGTCGTCGAGTCCGACATCACCGAGCGCCGCCGGGCCGCCGAGGCGCTGGCCGCGGCGATGCGCGAGAACGAGGCGCTGCTGCGCACCCTGAACGACCACGCCATCGTCTCGGTGACCGACGCCGAAGGCCGCATCGTCGAAGTCAACGAGATGTTCTGCGCGATCAGCGGCTACACGCGCGAGGAACTGCTCGGCAAGCCGCACGGCATCGTCAACTCCGGCGTGCACGCGGCGTCGTACTGGGCAGCGATGTGGCAGCGCATTCGCGGTGGACAAGCCTGGCGTGGCCAGGTCTGCAACCGCGCCAAGGACGGCACGCTGTACTGGGTCGACAGCATCATCGCGCCGTTCACCGGCGCCGACGGCCGCGTCGAGAAATACGTCTCGATCCGCTACGACATCTCGGCCAGCCGCCGCGCCATGGCCGAGCTGGCGCGCGAGCGCGAGCGGCTGGCATTGATCGTCGAAGGCACCGGCGCCGGCACCTGGGACTTCGACCTGCGCAGCCGCGAGAACCAGAACAACGACGCCTACGCCGCGATGCTGGGCGACAGCGTGAACAGCCTGCGCGAACGCGCGCAGGGCAACTTCCTGAACCTCGTGCACGCCGACGACCGCGCCGTCGTCGAGCGCGCACGTCAGGTCCACTTCGCCGGCGCCACGCCGCACTACGAGGTGGAATTCCGCATGCGCCACCGCGACGGCCACTGGGTCTGGGTGCTCAGCCGTGGCCGCGTCGGCGCGCGCGACGCCGCCGGGCAGCCGCTGCGCATGGCCGGCATCCACCTCGACATCAGCGCACACCGCGCCATGGCCGACGAACTGCGCCGCAACAACGCGCTGATGGCCAGCATCGTCGAGAACCTGCCCTGCGGGCTGAGCGTGTTCGACGAGCGGCTGGAGCTGGTGGCCTCGAACCGCCAGTACCGCGAGCTGCTGGGTTTCCCCGACACGCTGTTCGAGACGCCGCGGCCGCGCTACGAAAGTTTCGTCCGCTTCAACGCCGAACGCGGCGAGTACGGCCCCGGCGACGTCGAGCAGATCGTCGCCGAGACCGTGGAACGTGCGCGCGGGCCGGCGGCGCCGCACCGCTTCGAGCGCGACCGCCCCGACGGCACGCCGATCGAGGTGCGCGGTGCGCCAATGCCCGGCGGCGGCTTCGTCACCACCTACACCGACATCTCGCAGCGCCGCCAGGTCGAACGCGAGCTGCAGCGCAGCGCCGCGCTGCTGCGCGGCGCCATCGAGTCCATCGACGAGGCCTTCGTGCTGTTCGACCCCGACGACCGGCTGGTGATGTGCAACGACAAGTACAAGCAGGTCTACGCGGAGGTCGCCGACCTCATGCAGCCCGGGGTGAGTTTTGCCGACCTGCTGCGCGCCGGCGTCGAGCGCGGCGAGTTCGTCGCCGCCGCCGGCCGCGGCGAGGCCTGGGTGGCCGAGCGTGTGGCGGCGCACCAGGCGGCCGACTCCACCGTCATCCAGCAGCTGGCCAACGGGCACACGCTGCGCATCATCGAGCGCCGGCTGCCCGACGGGCACATCGTGGGCTTTCGCATCGACATCACCGAGCATGTGCGGGCCACCGAAGCCGCGCAGCAGGCCTCGCTGGCCAAGAGCCGCTTCCTGGCCAACATGAGCCATGAGATCCGCACGCCGATGAACGCCATCCTGGGCATGCTGGCACTGCTGCGCAGGACCGAGCTGACGGTGCGCCAGGCCGACTACGCAGCCAAGACCGAAGGCGCGGCACGTTCGCTGCTGGGGCTGCTCAACGACATCCTGGACTTCTCGAAGGCCGAGGCGGGCAAGATGGAACTCGACCCGCAGCCCTTCCGCATCGATGTCCTGCTGCGCGACCTGTCGGTGATCCTGTCGGCGAATGCCGGCGGCAAGCCGGTGGAGGTGTTGTACGACGTCGACCCGACACTGCCGCGCGCGCTGCTCGGCGACGCGATGCGCCTGCAGCAGGTGCTGATCAACCTGGGCGGCAACGCGATCAAGTTCACCGAACGCGGCGAAGTCGTGCTGGCGGTGCGCGTGGCCGCCCGCGGCGACGGTGACGTCACCCTGGAGATCTCGGTGCGCGACACCGGCATCGGCATCGCCCCCGAGAACCAGCGCCGCATCTTCGAGGGCTTCACGCAGGCCGAGGCGTCGACGACGCGCCGATTCGGCGGCACCGGGCTGGGTGTGGCGATCTGCCAGCGGCTGGTGCGCCTGATGGGCGGCGAGCTGGCCCTGGAGAGCCGGCCCGGCCATGGCAGCCGCTTCCACTTCCGCATCACGCTGCCGGTGGTCGCGCAGGCGGCGGCACCGCGGCTGGCCCTGGCCAAGCAGCTGCGCGCGCTGATCGTCGACGACAACCCCTCGGCGCGCGAGCTGCTGCAGGTCATGGCGCAGTCGCTGGGCTGGCAGGCGGAGCTGGCGGCCAGCGGCGAACAGGCGCTGGAGCGGCTGCAGGCCGACGCAGCGCGCTACGACGCCGTGTTCGTCGACTGGCAGATGCCCGGGCTGGACGGCTGGCAGACCTGCGAGCTCATCCGCGCGCAAGCGCTGGCCGGCCAGGCGCCGCTGGTCGTGATGGTCACCGCGCATGGGCGCGAGCTGCTCGCGCAGCGCAGCGAAAGCGAACAGCGGCTGCTCGACGGCTTCCTCGTCAAGCCGATCACGGCGTCGATGCTGTACGACGCCGTGATGGACGCGCGCTCGGGCGGCGTGATCGCCCCGTCGCGGGCGGCGCCGGCCAGCGTTGCGCACCGGCTGGCCGGGCTGCGCCTGCTGGTCGCCGAAGACAACGCCAACAACCAGCAGGTCGCGCGCGAGCTGCTCGAAGACGAGGGCGCGCTGGTGCAGATCGCGCCCGACGGCCTGGCGGCGGTGCAGGCCGTGGCGCGCGCCGAGCCGCCGTTCGACGCCGTGTTGATGGACGTGCAGATGCCGGTGATGGATGGCTACGTCGCGACCAGCCACATCCGCCGCATCCCGGGGTGCGCTGCGCTGCCGATCGTCGCCATGACGGCCAACGCGATGGCGGCCGACCGCGAGGCCTGCCTGGCGTCGGGCATGAACGAACACGTGGGCAAACCCTTCGACCTCGACCAGCTGGTGGGCGTGCTGCGCCGCCTGTGCGGGCGCCCTGCCGGCCAGACGCTGGCGCCGGCGTCCGCCGCGGCCGCGCCCGACCCGGCGCTGACCCAGGCCGCGGCCGAGGCCGGTGTCGAACTCGCCGCCGCGCTGACACGCCTGGGCGGCAACCGGCTCGCCTACCGCCGGCTGCTGCGCCAGTGCGCCGAGGACCTGGCCGAGCAGCCGGCGCGGCTGCGTGCGCTGGCCCCCGCAGCGCGCGGGGGAGCCGCCGCGCGCGAGGCGCACACGCTCAAGGGGCTGGCCGGGACGCTGGGTTCGCGCGCGCTGGCGGCCAGCGCCGCTGCGGCCGAACGGGCGCTGGCGTCGGGCGGCACGGCGGCAGCGGTGGCCGAACTGTGCACCGCGATCGAATCCGCCCGGCCGGCGCTGCTGCGGTTGTGCGAGCGCCTGGACGCCGAGCCGGCCGGCGCCGCGGCCCGCCCGGGCGAAGGCGCAAGCTCTGCTACGCTGGCGCCCATGCTCCACGACCTGGCCCGCTTGCTGGCCGCTGCCGACATGGAAGCGCTGGCCGTCATGGACCGCGTGCGCGAGCTGCCGGCAGGTGCACTGACGCCGCGCCTGCAGGTGCTGGACGAGACCGTCGGCCGGCTGGCCTTCGAACAGGCCTTGCAGGCTTGCCGCGGCCTGATCGAGGAGATCGGCGCTTGAACGTCGCCGTCGACGGCGACCTGGAGGCGCTGTACGGGCGCCGGCCGCGGGTGCTCGTCGTCGACGACCAGCCGGCGAACGTGCAGGCGCTGTACCGGGTGTTCGCCGCCGACCACCAGGTCTTCATGGCCACCAGCGGGGCGCAGGCGCTGGGCGTGTGCGAGTCCCAGCAGCCCGACCTGGTGCTGCTGGACGTCGAGATGCCGGGCATGGACGGCTACCAGGTCTGCGGGCGGCTCAAGGGCGAAGCGGCGCTGCGCGACATCCCGGTCATCTTCGTCACCGCGCACGAGGACGAGGTCGCCGAGGCGCGCGCGCTCGACGCCGGCGCGGTGGACTTCATCAGCAAGCCGATCAACCCGCGCATCGTGCGTCTGCGCGTGCGCACGCACCTGATCCTCAAGCACCAGTCCGACCTGCTGCGCCAGTGGGCCTACGTCGACGGCCTGACCGTCGTCAGCAACCGGCGGCTGTTCGACGACCGCCTGGCCATGGAGTGGGCGCGCGCGGTGCGCGAACGCTCCAGCCTGAGCGTGGTGCTGATCGACGTCGACCACTTCAAGCGCTACAACGACCACTACGGGCACCTCGCCGGCGACGATTGCCTGCGCCGCGTGGCGGCAGCGCTGAAGACCGGCCTGCGGCGACCAGCCGATCTGCTGGCGCGCTACGGTGGCGAGGAGTTCGTCTGCCTGCTGCCCGACACCGACAGCGCCGGCGCGCAGGCGCTGGCGCGGCAGCTCGGGCAGCAGGTGCGCAAGCTCGGCATCGAGCACGTCGCGTCCGACGCCGCGCCGGTGGTCACCGTCAGCCTCGGCGCCTGCACCCAACCCAGCGGCGTCGTCGGCAGCACCTCGGCACTGCTGCGCGAAGCCGACGCGCAGCTGTACGCCGCCAAGTCGGGCGGCCGCGACCGCGTCAGCGCCAGCGTGCTGTCCGCGCCCTGAAGGCAGCCGGCAGCTGTCAGTGCGCGGCGGGGCGGGCCAGCGCGGCGATCATGCGCGGCAGCGCGGCGCGGACCCCGGCCAGCGCCGCCGGATCGGGCGCTGCGCCGGCGATCAACGAGCGCTCGAGCCGCGCCGCATCGGCGGCCAGTGCGGCCGCGCCCAAGGTGTTGGCGATGCCGTTCAGATCGTGCGCCAGCCGCGTCGCACGCGCCAGGTCGCGTTCCGCGATGGCGCGGGCGAAGCAGGGCTGCCACTCCTGCATGAAGACTACGGCATGCGCCGTGACACGCCGGTACAGGTCGTCGTCGTGGCCGAGGCGGGCCCGCGCGGCGGCGGCGTCGAAGGGCATCGGCATCGGCATCGTCGACGCCGGCGCCTCGGCCGCGGCGCCGGCGCTGGCGAGTTGCTGCAGGGCGGCGACGAGCTGCACCTTGGTGAACGGCTTGGCGATGTGGCGGTCGCAGCCGGCGTCCAGGCTGGCCTGCACGTCGCTGGCGAAGGCATTGGCGGTGAGTGCCACCACCGGCGTGCGGGCGCGGCCGGTCGCGGCCTCGAGGCGGCGCAGTTCGCGCGTCACGGTCAGGCCGTCCATGCCCGGCATCTGGACGTCGATGAAGGCCAGGTCGTAGCGCTGCCGGCGCAGCCGCTCGAGCGCGCTCGGGCCGTTGGCGACGCTGTCGATGATGATCGGCTGCCCCTCCAGCATGGCGCGAAAGATCGTTTCATTGACCTCGTTGTCCTCGGCCAGCAGCACCGAGCGACGCGGCCCGCCCGACGCCAGGGCGACACTGGTCGGTGGCGCCGTCGGCACCGGCAGCGTGGCCGGCGGCAGCGGCAGGCGCAGCGTGAATACGCTGCCCAGCCCCGGCGTGCTGCGCACCGAGACTTCGCCCCCCATCAGCCGCGCCACGCTGCGCGTGATCGCCAGGCCGAGCCCGGTGCCGCCGAAGTGCCGGCTGACGCTGCCGTCGGCCTGCACGAAGGGCTCGAAGACGGTCTCGAGCTTGCTCGGCGCGATGCCGATGCCGGTGTCGGAGACCTCGATGCACACGTTCGGCGTGCCGTCGCCCGCCGCCGAGGCGCGCAGGCGCACTTCGCCGTGCGAGGTGAACTTGACCGCATTGCCGACCAGGTTGCTCACCCCCTGGACCAGGCGCTGGCGGTCGCCGAGCACGCCGTCGGGAAGGCCCGGCGCCAGCTCCAGCTCCAGCCGCAGGTTCTTGGCGTCGGCACGCGGGCGCATCAAGGCCGCCACGTGCCCGAGCGCGGTGTGCAGCGAGAACGGCGCGCTGTCCAGCTCCAGCCGGCCGGCCTCGATCTTGGCCAGGTCGAGCAGGTCGTCGATGAGCGAATGCAGCGAGCGGCCGGCATCGCGAAACAGCTGGACGTGGCGGCGCTGTGCCGGGCTCAGGTCGCTGTCGGCCAGCAGTTCGGCCGACCCGAGCAGCGCGTTGAGCGGGGTGCGGATCTCGTGGCTGACATTGGCCAGGAAGGCATTCTTGGCGTTCGCGGTGGCCGCCGCCACGGCCAGTTCCTGCGCCAGGCGGCGGCGCGCCGTGACCTGGGCGCGGTAGTGGGCCAGCACCGAAAGCGTCAGGCCGCAGGCCAGCGTGGCCAGCGGCGCCGCGCCGGCGCTGGGCAGCCGCCACTGCCACAGCCAGTACACCGTCAGCGCAAGGCCCGCCACCAGCGCCAGTGCCGCCGTGGCCGCGTCGCGCTCGGGCATCGTACGGCCGCGACGGACTGTCCACGCCGCCGGCAGCAGGGCCAGCAGCACCAGCGCCGAGTCGGTCCAGCGTTGCGGCGGCGACACCCAGCCGCCGTCGCGCAGCGCGGCATAGGCCTGCGCCAGCACGGCCGTGCCCGAGGCCTGGCCGGTGACCGTCATCACCGTGTCGGCCAGCAGCGAGCTGCTGCCGATGAACACGACACGCCCCTCGACGGCCAGGCGCAGCGCGCTGGGCAGTCGGCCCGGCGCTTCTCCGGCGAGGGCGGCGAACGGCAGCACCGGGACGGCTGCCTGTCCGTGCGCGAAAGCCAGGTGTACGGCACCCTGGTCGTCCAGCGGCACGCGCTCGGCCGCCGCCGGGCCGTCGGTCAATGCCAGCACCGCCAGCGGCAGCAGCGGCCAACGCCGGCCATGCGACTCGTGCCACAAGGGCAAGCGGCGCAGCATGCCGTCGCCGTCCACTGGCGTCGTGATGACGCCCAGCGGCGGCGGCGTCGACGGGTCGGGCCACACCGTGGGTGTCGGCAGCACGATCGACGGCCAGGCGAAGGCGGGCGGGCGCGGCACGGCGTTGCCGGCAGCGTCGGACGCCGGTGCGTCGCTGATGACGTGGCCCAGTCCGGCGGCAGCCAGCACGACGGGGGCGCCGGGGCCGTCGATCACCGCCGCCAGCGCCGCATCGCCGGCCTGCGCGTCGATCAGCAGCACGTCGAAAGCGACGGCCCGCGCGCCCAGTGCACGCAACTGCTCGATGGCCCGCGCGTAGACGTCGCGCTTGAACGGCCAGGGGCCGAGCAGCGGCATCAGGGCGGCGAGCGAACGGTCGTCGATGTCGAGCACCAGCACGCCCTCGGGCGGCCGCTCGGGCGCCAGCAGGCGCAGCTGGGCGTCGCGCAGCGGGCGCGACAGCCACTCGTTGAGGGGTGTCAGCAGCAGCAGGCCGGTGGCCAGCGTCCCGGCGGCGATCCACCAGGGGCGCGCCGTCGGGCGGTCGTTCAGAGCAGGAGCAAGAGCGGAAGCAGCCACAGCCACCACAAGGAGCGAGGCACCTCGACGGTCTGCGCGGCGGCGTAGGGGCCGGCGCGGCCGTCGGCGGCGATGGCGCGCACGCGGACGTGGTAAACGCCGGGTGCCGGGTCGGCCAGCAGGTACTCGTGCTGGCTGATGGTTTCGTCGACCACGGTGGCGGTGAATGCGGCGTCGCGCGCCACCTGGACCTGGTAGCGCACGCCGGGCAAGGGCGACGGCGACCAGCCCAGCAGCAGGCCGCCTGCGGCCGCGCGCGGTTCCTGGGCCGACGGCGCCGCCGGCGGCGGCCGCTCGGCGCGCTGCAGCGGCCTGAGCGTGCTCCAGGGCCCGGTGTCGCCATCGGCCCGCACGCTGGCCACGCGCCACAGGTAGTTGCCGGTGGGCAGCGTCAGCTGCAATTCCGTGTCACGGACGTCGTCGCGCTCGGCCGTCGGAGCGGCGAAGCTGGCGTCGGTGGCCACCTGCAGCCGGTAACGCGCGGCCTCGGGGTGGCGCGCCCAGGCGAAGACGACGGCTTCGTCGAGCAGGGTTTCGCCGGCCCGGGGCCGCAGCTGCAAGGGCGGCTCGGGCCGCGCCTTGAGCGTGAACGGCGCGCGCGCCTCGCGGCCCTCCAGGCCGTCGGCAGCCACCGCACGCACCTGCAGTTCATAGCGGCCGTCGGGCAGGTCGTCGACCCACGCCGCCAGCGGCTGGTCGAAGAGGCCGTCGAGCAGCAGCCCGTCGGCGACCCCGGCGGCGGCGACGCGGGCGCGATAACGCAGCGCACCCGGCACCGGCGCGAAAGCCAGTTGCAGCGGCAGTTGCTCGACGCGCGCCGGCAGCGCGTCCAGCGCCGGCGGTGGCAGCAAGGCGCGCGGCGCGCCGACACCGGAGGCGGTGGCGACGGCGCCGTAGCCGGCCGATACGAGCTGCGAACCGGCGGCCACCTGGCCCTGCACGACTTCGGCAAGCACGCGGTCGCCGTCGATGCGGCCGCGGAACTCGGTGCCGCGCACGCCGAGGTTGACGACCGGCGTGCGCAACTCGAAGCGCGGCACCGGGGTGGCCGGCGGCACCTTGGTGTCGGCGCTGCCGGCGTCGAGCCGCAAGCGTGTGTCCAGCGCCTGCGCCGCGCCGATGCGGGCGTGGCGTTCGATGCGCAGCCGGCTGCTCGGGCCGAGCAGCGTGCGCGAGCCGTCGGCGAAGCGCAGCGAGACCGACGACTGCGGGCCGGTGACGATCACGTCGCCGACACCCAGCACAGCGGCAGCCACCAGCGGTTCGGGCGCGCTGCCCACGCGTTCGACGAGCACCTGCCCATGCACTTGCAGCACCTCGGCCGGCTGCGGCGCGGCACGCAGCATGTCCCGGGGCACGCGCAGCACGGCGCCGGGGCGCAGCCGCCGCGGGTCGGCGATGCGGTTGAGCCGCTGCACGACGCGCCAGTCGGCGTCGGGACGCAGCCACTGTTCATGAAGGCCGATCAGCGTGTCGCCGGGCGCGATGCGATGGGTCCAGTACTCGTCGTCGTCGGCGGCATGCACGGGCGTGACGCCGACCAGCAGCGACAAGAGCAGGACCTGCGACGCGAAGGCGATGGATCGATGCGGGGGCATGGACGCGTTGGTGGCTGTACGGCGCTGCCCGGACCCGCTCGGTGCGCCCGTGACTGCAATGACGCCAGACATCGTCTCGACTATATGCCAGCGTTCCAGCCGCGGCTGCGAAGCGGTGTGTCACCGTGCGCGCAATGCGGGCGGAGCCGGGACACGGCCGACGCTGGAGGTCACGCCGGCCGAGGACCCGGACACGATGCCGGTGATTCGGCGCTTTCAGAGCAGGCGAAGCGGCTACGATGTGGCGTTGAAGATCCATTCCGTCGTGCCAGGCTTGTCGCTGATCGAGTGCCAGTGCTGAACACCCTATCGAGCCCCCACTGAATCGCTGCCCGGCTGTCGGGCCGACGCTGCATGCAAGACCATCCCGTGCTGGGCCATGTGGCCCTGGGCTACTGCCCCATGATCGACCGCCAGCGCGCGGTCGTTGCGACGCGCCTGACCGTGTTCCCCGAACGTCCCGACGCCGCGCCCGATGCCGCGGCATTGCTCCGTGCGCTGGAGGAGGTCTGGCCCGCCCCCGAGGGCGCCACTGCCGGCAGCGCGCCGCTGACGCTGGAACTGCGCCCGCTGAGCGCGGCCGCCCCCGCGGCGCGACCGGCAGGCGTGCGGCCCGCGGTGCTGCTCAACGTGGCGGGTGAGGCCATGCTGCGCGCCATCATGGCGGCTGGCCCGGGGCCGCACGTGATGCTCGAAGTGCCGGCCTTCATGGCCGCCGACCCTGCACATGCCGCGATCTTGCGTGAGCTCCAGGCTGCCGGCACGCCGCTGATGATCAAGGGCCGGCCGGCGGCACCGTTGGCACCGGATCTGCAGGCCCGCTTCGGCCACGCCCTGGTCGAATCAGGCGACGACCGCCGCAGCGCCGCCACGGCAGCGGGCGGCCCGCGCCAGCTCACCGTGCAGGATGGCGTGCGCACGACGGCCGAGCTCGATCTGGCCTTCCAGCGCGGCGTCGTGGCCGTGCTGGGCTGGCCCTTCGACGACCCCTTGCCGGCGGCGACGTCGCGGCGCAGCGTGCCGACCGACATCCAGGTGGTGATGGAACTCGTTGCCGCGGTCGACCGCGAGGAACCGGTCGGCAGGCTCGAGGCCATCCTCAAGCGCGACCCGACCTTGGCCTTCCGCCTCATGCGCTACCTCAATTCGGCGGCCTTCGGGCTGTCGGTCGAGATCAACTCCTTCGGCCACGCGCTCATGCTGCTGGGCTACGTGCGCCTGAAACGCTGGCTGGCGCTGCTGCTGGCTTCGTCCAGCAAGGACGCCAACGCCAAGCCGCTGTTGTTCGCGGCCGTGCGCCGCGGCCTGCTGCTGGAGGAACTGGTGCGCAGCCAGGGCGACGCCGAACTGCGCAGCGAGATCTTCATCTGCGGCGTGTTTTCGCTGCTCGACCGCCTGCTGCGCCAGCCCTTCGGCGAACTGCTGGCCAACGTTCCGGTGCCGGCGCGCGTGCTGCAGGCGCTGCGCCACGAGGACGGCCCCTTCCACCCCTATCTGGAGCTGGTGCGGGCGATCGAGGCCTCAGCGGTGTTCGACATCCGCGAGTGCTCCGAGCGGCTGCTGCTGGGTCCGGCCGAGGTCAACCGGGCCCTGCTGACGGCGCTGCGTGCGGCGCGTCAGCTGGACTGAAGATCGCGCGGCCCGGGTTCCCAGGGTCAGGGTCCTGGTCACCGTGCGCTGCCCAAGGAGGCCTGCCGATGAACGACTTCACGCTCGAACACGCCCAGGCGCTGGTGCAGAGTGCGATCGCCAGGGCCACGCACGACCATGGCCGCCCGATCTGTGTCGCCGTCTGCGACGACCGCGGTCTGCTGCTGGCCTTCGCCCGCATGGACGGCGCGCCGGCGCGCAGCGTGCGCATCGCGCAGGGCAAGGCCTACTCGGCGGCGCGCATGGGCGTGAGCACCGCGGCGCTGCTGGCGCGCCTGCACCGCGAGCGGATCGACGTCGGCTACTTCTGCGACCCGGAACTGACTGCACTGCCGGGGGGCTCGCCGCTGAAGGACGCCGGCGGCCGGCTGCTCGGCGCCGTCGGTGTCAGCGGGCTCAGCTCGGCCGAGGACCAGGCCATCACCGACGCCCTGGCGGCGGCGCTGCCGAGCGCGTGAACCGCGCGCGGGTCGCTCAGCGGCCCAGCTGCACGGCCCCGGAGGCGGCGAGGGCGGCGATCTCGCTTTCGCTGTAGCCGCACTCGTGCAGCACCTCGTGCGTGTGCTGGCCGAAGGTCGGCGCGGGGCGGCGGATGCCACCGGGCGTGGCGCTGAACTTCAGCGGCAGACCCAGCGCCTTCGTGCGCCCGGCCACCGGGTGCTCGAGTTCGACCACCATCTCGCGCGCCAGCGTCTGCGGGTCGGCGGCCATCTCGGCGATGCTCTGGATCGGCCCGGCCGGGATGCCGGCGGCGTCCAGCGCCTGCAGCCATGCGTGCGTCGGGCGCTGGCGCAGATGCGCGGCGAGCAGCTCGGCGAGCGCGTCGCGGTGGGCCATGCGGGCGCTGTTGTCGGCGAAGCGCGGGTCGTCGATCAGCTCGGGCGCACCCACCAGGCGGGCCAGGCGCTCCCAGTTGGCTTGGTTGGCACCGCCGATATTGATCCAGCCGTCGGCGGTGGGGAAGGCCTGGTAGGGCGCGGCCAGCACGTGCGCCGAACCGCCGGGCCCGGGCGAGACGCCGGTGGCGAAGAAGATCGCCGCCTGCCAGGCGGTCTGGTGGATGCCGGCCTCCATCAGCGAGGTGTCGACGAACTGGCCGCGGCCGGTCTTCAGCCGGTGCACGTAGGCCGAGACGATGCCCAGCGCGGCCAGGATGCCGGCATTCAGGTCGGTCACCGGGCTGCCCACCTTGACCGGCGCTCGGCCGCGTTCGCCGGTGATGCTCATGAGGCCGGAAACGCCTTGCGCGATGAGGTCGAAGCCGCCCTTGTCGGCCGCCGGCCCGGTGCGGCCATAACCGGTGATCGAGCAGTAGATCAGCGCCGGGTTCAGTGCACTCAGTGCCTCGTAGCCCAGGCCCAGGCGGTCGAGCGCGCCGCGGCGGTGGTTCTCGACCAGCACGTCGGCGCGCCGGACGAGGCGTTCGAGCACGCGGCGGCCGCCTTCGCTCTTCAGATCGACCGCGATGCCGCGCTTGTTGCGGTTCATCATCATGAAGGCCGCCGATTCGCCGTTGACGCTGGGCTCGGCGTAGCGCCGCGTGTCGTCGCCGCCGGGCAGCTTCTCGACCTTGATGACGTCGGCCCCGAGGTCGGCCAGCAGCGCGCCGCAGCTCGGGCCGGCCATGATCTGGGCCAGCTCCAGGACAGTGACGCCGGTCAGTGGCCCGTGCATGGATTGGCTCATCGGCCGACGAACTCGGGTGTCGCCTTGCCCAGGAAGGCCTGCAGCCCGATGCGGAAGTCTTCGGTGTCGTAGCAGCGGAAGCCCTCGTCGCGATCGGCTTCGGTCAGCGCCGTGCCGCTGTCGATCTGGCGCAGGAAGCGCTTGTGCCAGCGGGCCACCAGTGGCGCGCCGGCAGCGATGCGGCGCGCGCTGGCGTAGGCCTCGGCCTCGACCTCGGTGTCGGGCACGACACGGTGCACCAGGCGCTTGTCGAGCGCTTCGCGGGCGCCGAAGACGCGGCCTTCGAGCAGCATTTCCAGAGCCACCGCGCGGCCGGCCAGCTGCACCAGCGCCGCCAGCTCGGCGTGCGCCATCACCAGGCCCAGCTTGTTGATCGGCACGCCGAAGCGGCTGCCTTCGCCGCAGATGCGGATGTCGCACAGCGCCGCGATCTCCAGCCCGCCGCCGACGCAGATGCCCTCGATCAGTGCCAGCGTCGGATGGCGGCAGTCGGCGATCGCGCCCAGCGCGCCGTGCAGCACGGCGCCGTAGGCCTTGCCCTGGTCGAAGCTGCTGCGCTCGGTCTCGAATTCGGCGATGTCGTTGCCCGGCGCGAAGGCCTTGCCGCCGGCTCCGCGCAGCACGATGCAGCGCAGGCTGTCGTCGGCCGACAGCTCCCGCATCACGGCACCCAGGCGCTGCCACATCGGCTTGGTCAGCGCGTTGAGCTTGTGCGGGCGGTTCAGCACGACGGTGGCGAGCGTACCGTCGCGCGCGACCAGGATCGGCTCGTCGCTCATCGATAGAAGACGTCGACGAGGAACATCGGCACCGCCGGCACGTAGGTGCACAGCATCAGCACCGCCAACAACACGCCGATGAAGGGCAGGTTGACGCGCGTCACCGCCCACATGTCGGCCTTGGCGATCGAGCACGCCGCCATCAGCACGCTGGCCACCGGCGGCGTCTGCTGGCCGATGCCCAGGTTCAGCGTGACGATGAGGCCGAAGTGCACCGGGTCGATGCCCACCGCCTTGACCAGCGGCATCACGATCGGCACCACCAGGATAATGGCAGCGGCCGAGTGCAGGAACAGGCCGATGACGAGGAAGAACACGTTCAGGAGCGCCAGCACCGCGTAGCGGTCGTCGGTGATGCCCGAGATCCACTGCGCCAGCTGCTGCGGCATCTGCTGTTCGGTCAGGTAGACGCCCAGCAGCGCCGACGCGGCCACCAGCAGCATCACGGTGGCGGTCTGGATCGCGCCGTCCATCATCGCCTGGTACAGGTGTTTCCAGTCCAGCTCGCGGTAGATCACGCCGCCGATGAACAATGCGGCCAGCACCGCCAGCGCCGCGCCCTCGGTGGCGGTGACGACGCCGCCGAAGATGCCGCCCAGGATGATGACCGGCAGCAGGAAGGCCCAGGCCGCGTCCTTGAAGGTGCTCTTCACGCGGCTCCAGCTGAAGACTTCCTCGACCGGGTAGTTGTAGCGCCGCGCATACCACCAGGCCAGCGCCATCATGCCGCCACCGCCCAGGATGCCGGGAACGATGCCGGCGACGAAGATCTGCACCACCGACGCGTCGGCCATCACCGCGTACAGGATCATCGGGATCGACGGCGGGATGATCACCGCCAGCGTCGCCGACGACGAGGTGACCGCAGCGGCGAACTCCTTGGGGTAACCCTTCTTCTTCATCGCCGGGATCAGGATCGAGCCCATCGCGGCGACGTCGGCCACCGCCGAGCCGGAGATCTCGGCGAAGAACATCGAGGTGCCGATGTTGATCATCGCCAGCCCGCCCTTGACGAAGCCGAACAGCGCCGACGCGAAGGCGATCAGCCGCCGCGACAGGCTGGACGAGTTCATGATCGCGCCGGCCAGGATGAACAGCGGAATCGCCAGCAGCGGGAAGCTGGTGGCGCCGGTGAACATCACGATCGCCGAATTCAGCAGCGCGTCGATGCCGCCGGAGTGCACCATCGCGCCCATCGCCACGATGCCCAGCGAAACGGCGATGGGCACGTTGAACAGGATCAGGCCGACCAGGCCCAGGAACATGAAGGCGACTGTCATGACGACTGCAGCACTTCCTGCACGGGCGCCTGTTCGTGGTCGACGATGCCGGCGCCGCGCGCCTGGCGCAGCACCTCGGGCAGGCTCAGCAGTTGCGCGATGATGAACAGCAGCCCGCCGACTGGAATGACCGACTGCGTCAAGCGCGTCGGCACGCTGGGCAGACTGACCATGGTGTCGCCCGCCAGGATCTGCAGCACCTGCACGCCGAACCAGGTCAACAGGCCGAAGAAGCCGATCACGCAGGCCTCGCCGAACAGCACGGCCGCCACGCGCGCGCGTGCCGGCAGCGCGTTGACGAGTCCGGGAAAGCCGATGTGCGCGCGCTTCAATGCCGCCAGCGCGGCGCCGTAGTAGGTCAGCCAGGCGAGCATGATGGAAGCACCCTCGTCGTACCAGACGAGGGCGATGCCCAGCTTGCGGCAGGCCACCCCGACCAGAATCATCACCGCCAGCGTCGCCAACAGGACGATCACGAATCCGGTCAGCGTGCGGTCGAAGACCTTGTGCAGGGTGGGCATCGAGCTCACATCCCCTTGCCGAGTTCGATGGCCCTGTCGACGAGCTTGCCGCCCTCGGGCACTTCCTTGGCGAAGTCGGCGTACACCGCCTTGCTGGCGGCGATGAAGGCGTCCTTGTCGGCGTCGTTGACCTTGACGCCGGCGGCCTTGATCTTGTCGAGCAGGTCGTTGTCGAGCTTGGCCGCCTGCTCGTAGACGTAGGCCTGCGTCTCCTTGGCGGCCGCCGACAGCGCCGCCTGCACGTCGGCAGGCAGCGATGCAAACTTGGTCCTGCCGGTGGCGAGGTAGGCCGGCGTGTAGACATGGCCCGTCATCGACAGGAACTTCTGCACTTCCTGGAACTTGGACGAGTAGATCTGCGTCAGCGGGTTCTCCTGCCCGTCCATGACGCCGGTCTGCAGTGCCACGAAGACCTCCGACAAGGCCATCGGGCTGGGGTTGGCCCCGTAGGCCTGGAACATCTTCACGCGCCACTTGCCCTGCGGCACGCGCAGCTTCATGCCGGCCAGGTCGGCGGGCTTGACGATCGGCTTGGCATTCGTCGTGATGTGGCGGAAGCCGTTCTCCCACACCGCCAGCAGCTTGTAGCCCTTGGCCTCGGCCATCGGTGCGAGCGAGGGCCAGACGACCTCGGCCTCGATCTTCTTCATGTGCTCGCGGTTCTTCACCAGGTAGGGCATCTCGAACATGCCGAAGGCCTCGACGTCGGAGGACATCACGGTCGACGGGATCGCGAACTCGATCGTGCCCAGGCGCAGCTTCTGCATCAGCTCGCGGTCGCCGCCGAGCTGGCTGGAGCCGAAGACGACGACCTTGGCCTTGTTGCCGAGCTTGTCGTTGGCGCGGCGCGCGAACTCGTTGGCCGAGAGCTCGAACAGCGAACCCGGTCCGCCGACATGGCCGAGCTTGAGCTCCATCTGCGCGGCAGCCGGCAGGGCGAAGGCCGCGACGAGCGCGGCGGCGAGAAGGGTGCGTCGGGTGCTCATGATCTCGTCTCCTGGTTTTGGGGTGGTGGTTCAGGCCGCGGCGGCCATGGCCTGCGGCGCCGGGCGCGCCGCGAAGTAGTCCATCGCGGCCTGCACGCCGCTGCCGGCCAGCTTCACGCCGGCCAGCTTCAGGCCCATCTCGACGCCCGACAGCGTGGCCATCAGCGTCAGGTCGTTGCAGTCGCCCAGGTGGCCGATGCGGAACATGCGGCCCTTGATCTTGCCCAGGCCGGTGCCCAGCGAAAGGTCGAAGCGTTCGTGGATCAGGCGGCGCAGCGCATCGGCGTCGACGCCCGCAGGCGTGACGACGCCGGTCAGCACCGGCGAGCACACCGCCGGGTCGGCGCACTGGATGGGCAGGCCCCAGGCCCGCACCGCGCCGCGCACGCCTTCGGCCCAGCGCCGGTGGCGCGCCAGCACGATGTCCAGGCCCTGCGACAGCAGCATGTCCAGCGACTCGTGCAGGCCGTACAGCAGGTTGGTGCTCGGCGTGTACGGCCAGTAGCCCGTCTTGTTCATCTCGACGATCTCGTCCCAGGCCCAGAAGGACTTGGGCAATTTCGCCGTCTTGCTCAGCGCCAGCGCCTTGGGCGACAGCGCGTTGAAGCTGATGCCCGGCGGCAGCATCAGCCCCTTCTGCGAGCCGCCGACGCTGACGTCCACGCCCCAGTCGTCGTGCCGGTAGTCGGCGCTGGCCAGGCCCGAGATGGTGTCCACCATCAGCAGCGCCGGATGGCGCGCGCCGTCGATCGCGCGGCGCACGGCGGCGATGTCGCTGGTGGCGCCGGTGGAGGTTTCGTTGTGCACCACGCACACGGCGCGGATGTGGTGCGCCGGGTCGGCGCGCAGGCGCTCGGCCACCAGGTCGGCACGCACGCCATGGCGCCAGGCCAGCGGCAGGCCGGTCTCGGCGCAGGTGCCGGGGAGGGACAGGAACTCGGGCGCCACGCCCAGGCGCAGCGCCATCTTCTGCCACAGCGTCGCGAAGTGGCCGGTCTCGACCATCAGCACTGCGTCGCCGGGGCTCAGCACGTTGACCAGCGCGGCTTCCCAGGCGCCGGTGCCCGAGGCCGGGTAGATGGCCACCGGATGCTGGGTGCGGAACACTTGTTTCAGGCCGGCCAGCAGCTTCAGCCCCAGCGCGCCGAATTCGGGCCCGCGGTGGTCGATGGTGGGCAGGCTGACGGCGCGCAGGATGCGGTCGGGCACCGGGCTGGGGCCCGGGATCTGCAGGAAGTGGCGCCCGCTGGGATGGTGGTCGAGGGTCAGCATGCTCGGCTCCTAGTGAGTCCAGTTTTGCATACAGAATGCATTTGTCAACCGGGTCGGGCTATAGTGAGGATCCCCCGCAGAGCCAGGTTCTGCATACACATTAGGGTCAACCCGGTGGCTGAGGTGATCTCGATCCCGCGTCAGGTGCTGCATCAGGAGGCTGCGGTGCGGCTGCGGCAGCTCATCGTCGAAGCCGACATCGCGCCCGGCGCCAAGCTCAACGAACGTGAACTGGCGGCGCGGCTGCAGGTCTCGCGCACGCCCTTGCGCGAAGCCATCAAGACGCTGGCCGCCGAAGGGCTGGTGGAACTGCTGCCCAACCGCGGCGCGGTGGCGGCCCAGCTCTCGGCGCAGGACGTGGCCGACACCTTCGAGGTCATCGCCGGGCTCGAGGGCCAGTCGGGCGAACTCGCCGCGCAGCGCATCACCGAGCCCGAACTGGCCGAGATCCGCGCCTTGCACTACGAGATGCTGGCGGCGTTCACGCGGCGTGACCTGTCCACCTACTACCGGCTCAACGCGCGCATCCACGAGTGCATCAACGCCGCGGCGCGCAACCCGGTGCTGACGCGGACCTACCGCAACGTCAATGCCCGCCTGCAGGCGCTGCGCTTCCGCTCCAACTTCGACGAACGCAAGTGGCAGCACGCGGTGAAGGAACACGAGGCGATGGTGCAGCTGCTGGCCTCGCGCGACGCCACCGGACTGCGCGCCTTGCTGGTGCGGCACCTGGAACACAAACGCGACACCGTGCTCGAGCTGATGAAGCGCGGCGAGCTCTCGCCGGCGGCGGTTCGGGCATGAGCGGAGACCTGGCGCGACGGCTGGCCCGCGAGACCGCGGGCGAGGTGCTGTTCGACGCCGCCTCGCGGGGCCGCTACGCCACCGACGCGTCGATCTACCAGATCATGCCGCTGGGCGTGTTCGTGCCGCGCACCGAGGACGACGTGGCCACCGCCATTGCGCTGGCCCGCGAGACCGGCACGCCGCTGCTGCCGCGCGGCGGCGGCACCTCGCAATGCGGCCAGACCACCGGTGCCGCGCTGGTCATCGACACCACCAAGCACCTGCGCCGCGTGCACCGGGTGGACACGGCGGCGATGACCGCCGAGGTCGACCCGGGGCTGGTGCTCGACCACCTGAACGCCCAGCTGAAGCCGCACGGCTTGTGGTTCCCGGTCGACGTCTCCACCGGCGCGCAGGCCACGCTCGGCGGCATGGCGGGCAACAATTCCTGCGGCTCGCGCAGCATCGCCTACGGCAACATGGTGCACAACGTGCTGGGCATCGACGCCTGGCTGGCCGACGGCAGAGCGGTCGCCTTCGGTCCGGTCGACGGACTCGGCGCGCGCGAGCGCACGATCGCCGACTTCGTGCGCGCGCTGGTCCAGCGGCACCGCGGCGAGATCGACGCCCACTGGCCCAAGGTGATGCGTCGCGTCGCCGGCTACAACCTCGACATCTTCCACCCGCAGAGCGAGCGGCCTTACACCGCCGACGGCAGCGTCAATCTGGCGCACCTGCTGGTCGGCAGCGAAGGCACGCTGGCCGTCACGCGCCGGCTGCACCTGCAGCTGGCGCCGCTGCCGCGGCACAAGGTGCTGGGGGTGGTCAACTTCACCAGCTTCCACAAGGCGATGGACTCGGCGCAGCACATCGTGACGCTGGCGCCGAGCGCGGTCGAGCTGGTCGACCGCACGATGATCGAGCTGGCGCGCGCCAACCCGGCTTTCCGGCGCGTCATCGAAACCGCGCTCAGCGCCCAACTAAGCGGCGCACCCGAAGCCATCCTGCTGGTCGAGTTCAGCGGCGAGGACCGCGCGCTGCAGCTGCGCCAACTCGCGCAGCTGGTGGCGCTGATGGCCGACCTGGGCTTGCCCGGCAGCGTCGTCGAGATGCCCGACGAGGCGCCGCAGAAGGCGCTGTGGGAAGTGCGCAAGGCCGGCCTGAATATCATGATGAGCCTGAAGGGCGACGGCAAGCCGGTCAGCTTCATCGAGGACTGCGCGGTGCCGCTGGCACACCTGGCCGACTACACCGACGCGCTGACCGAGGTCTTCGCCCGCCACGGCACACGCGGCACGTGGTACGCGCATGCGTCGGTCGGCACGCTGCACGTGCGGCCCATCCTGGACATGCGCCAGGGCGGTCCGAACGGCGGCGCGGCGAAGATGCGCGCCATCGCCGAAGAGGCCGCCGCGCTGGTGCGCAAGTACAAGGGCGCCTACAGCGGCGAACACGGCGACGGCCTGAGCCGCGGCGAGTGGATCCGCTGGCAGTTCGGTCCCGTGCTCGACGACGCGCTGCGCGCCATCAAGCAGCACCTGGACCCGGCAAACCTGCTCAACCCCGGCAAGATCGTCGACCCGCCGAAGATGGACGATGCGTCGCTGTTCCGTTATCCGGCGGGCTACCGCACGATCCCGCTCGTGCCGGCTTTCGACTGGTCGGCCTGGAACGTGCAGAACGACCCCGTGACCGAACGGACCACCGCCCCCGGCAGCGGCGGCGACAACACCGGTGGCCTGGCCAAGGCCGTCGAGATGTGCAACAACAACGGCCACTGCCGCAAGTTCGACGCCGGCACCATGTGCCCGAGCTACCGCGTCACGCGCGACGAGCAGCACCTGACGCGCGGGCGCGCCAACACGCTGCGGCTGGCCTTGTCGGGGCAGCTCGAAGGGGGCTTCACTTCGGATGCCGTGCAGGACGCGCTGGACCTGTGCGTGGGCTGCAAGGGCTGCAAGCGGGACTGCCCGACCGGCGTCGACATGGCGCTGATGAAGCTGGAGTTCAAGGCCCAGCGCACCGCCGCGCACGGACTGTCGCTGAAGGACCGGCTGTTCGCCCGCCTGCCCGAGCTGGCGCCGCTGGCCAGCCGGCTGCCGTGGCTGTTCAATTTGCGCGACCGGCTGCCCGGCGCGGCGGCCCTGAGCGAACGCTGGCTGGGCCTGTCGGCCAAGCGCAAGCTGCCGCGCTGGCGCAGCGACACCTTCGGCGCCGTGGCGCCCGGTCTGGGTCTGGCCACGCGCGCCGAGGTGCTGGCGGCCGCCGCGCGCGACGGCATGGGCGTGGTGCTGTTCGTCGACACCTTCAACGGCTATTTCGAGACCGAGAACGCCCGCGATGCCGTGCGTGTGCTGCGGGCCGCCGGCTACGCGGTGCACGTGGCGACGCAGGCCGACGGCCGCGCGCCGTGCTGCGGCCGCACGCTGCTGGGGGCCGGCCTGGCCGACGAGGCCAAGTCGCGGGCGCGCGCGCTGCTCGAGACCTACACGCCCTTCGTCGACGCCGGCCTGGCCATCGTCGGGCTCGAACCTTCCTGCCTGCTGACGCTGCGCGACGAGATGCTCGTCATGGGCCTGGGCGACGCGGCGCAGCGGCTGGCGGCGCAGGCGCTGCTGTTCGAGGAATTCCTGCTCCGCGAGCAGCGCGCCGGCCGGCTGGCGCTGCGACTGCGCGCGGCGACGCAGCCGCTGCTGGTGCACGGGCACTGCCACCAGAAGGCCTTCGGCACCATGCCCCCGGTGCTCGAGGCGCTGCGACTGATCCCCGGCGCCGACGTCGGCACGATCGAAAGTTCGTGCTGCGGCATGGCCGGCACCTTCGGCTACGAGGCGGCGCACCACGCGGTGTCGATGCAGATGGCCGAGCTGAGCCTGCTGCCGGCGGTGCGCGCGCGGCCCGACGCGCTGATCGTCGCCGACGGCACCAGCTGCCGCCACCAGATCGCCGACGGCGCGCAGCGCGAGGCCCGGCACGTCGCGCGCGTGCTCGCCGCGCATCTCGATTCCGGCTGAGCGCGCTGGCCCCGGCGCGGCGACGCTACAGTCGCGGCATGAGGTTTGCCAATGAACTGCTGGCTGCGCTGAACCAAGCCTACGCGGGCCGGCCGGTGCCGCGCGTACGGGCGCTGCATCTGCCACCGGTGCCCTGGACGGGCACCCGCGACGGCGAATTCGGTGCCGTCGAACTCGACAGCGGTGCGCTGGGGCTGAGCTACGTGCTGCTCGACGATACGCTGGCGACGATCGCCGCGGCCGGCGCCGCGGTGCGCGGTGCCAGCGCGCTGGAGCTGGCACGCTGGTGGGCCGAGGGCAGCGGCGCACGAGCCGCGCTCGGCTTCGCGGCGGTGAACGCGCTCACGCGCGAGCTCTATGACCGCGCCGGCTTCGTGCCGCCCGCGGCCACCGATTCGATCGGCGGCATCGTGCCGCAGCCCGGCGAGCACATCGGCATGGTCGGCTTCTTCCCGCCGCTGGTGAAGCAGGTCACCGCCCACGGCGCCCGGCTCACCGTGCTCGAGCTGCGCGCCGACCTGGCCGGCGCGCGCGAAGGCTTTCGCATCACGCTCGACGCCGCCGAGCTGGCCACCTGCACGCAGGTGCTGTCGACGAGCACGGTACTGCTGAACCACACGCTGGACGACATCCTGGCGGCCTGCCGCTCGGCACGGCACATCGCGCTCGTCGGGCCGGGCGCCGGCTGCCTGCCCGACGGCCTGTTCGCGCGCGGCGTCACGCTGCTCGGCGGCAGCTGGATCGTCGACGGCGCTGCGTTCAAGGAAACACTGGCCGCCGGCACGCCCTGGGGCGGCGCGACGCGCAAGTTCTCGCTCACGCGCCAGGCCTACCCGGGGCTGACGGCCTTGTTTGCCGCCAACGCGTGATGAAGCCTGAACTGCCCAGCGTGCCGCAGTTGCTGGCGCACGTCGCCGCGCTCGAGCACGGCCTGCTCGAACGCGGCACCGCGGTGCGCCTGCTGCTGCTGGCGGCGCTGGCCGGCGAACACGTGCTGCTGATCGGCCCGCCGGGCACCGCCAAGAGCGAACTGGCGCGGCGCCTGCACCGTGCCTTCGACGGCGCGCGCTATTTCGAGCGGCTGCTGACGCGCTTCTCGACGCCCGAGGAGCTGTTCGGCCCGCTGTCGCTGAAGGCGCTGGAGGACGACCGCTACGAACGGCTCATCGACGGCTACCTGCCGACGGCCGGCATCGCCTTTCTGGACGAGGTGTTCAAGGCCAACTCGGCGATCCTCAACGCGCTGCTGACGCTGTTCAACGAACGCGAGTTCGACAACGGGTCGGGCCGCATCCGCACGCCGCTGGTGTGCGCCGTCGGCGCCAGCAACGAGGCGCCGGCCGACGAGTCGCTGCTGGCCTTCCACGACCGCTTCCTGCTGCGCGTGCCCGTCGGGCTCGTCGGCGACGCCAGCTTCACCGCGCTGCTGCAGCTCGATGACGCCGCCGCGCCGGGCAGCGCCGAGCCGATCACCGAAGCGCAGCGGCGCGGCCTGGCCGCCGCCGCCGGGTCGGTGGCGCTCGGCGACGCGGCGCTGCAGGCCCTGACGCGACTGCGCGTCTTCGCTGCCGCGCAGGGCCTGGCGGTTTCGGACCGCCGCTGGCGCCAGCTGGTCGGCCTGCTGCGCGTGGCCGCCGCCGCCGAGGGGCGCCACGCGCTCGACCTGCTGGACCTGTGGCTGGTGCCCTTCGTGCTGGGCGCCGACGCCGCGGCCGTGCCGCGCCTGCAGGCCTGGTTCGACGAACAGCTCGGCGCGCAGCCACAGCCGCTGAACTGGCTCGGCCACGCCGTGCGGGCCTTCGAGGCTCAGCTCGAACTGGAGCGCAGCCTGCCCGCCGAGGCCATCGACGACTCCGCGGGCAAGCTGGCGCTGGCACGGGCGATCGCCGGGCCCGAAGACCCCGGCGGGCTGCTGCGCATGGTGTCGGCCACGCTCGAAGCGCAGGGCCGGCGCCGTTTCAGCCCGGTGCACGTGGCCGCGCGGCAGGCGCAGGTCGACGAGGTGCTGGCGCGCGTGGCCGCCGTGCGCCTGCCGGTGGCACAGGCCTTGCAGGCCCTGCAGCAAGCGCTGGCCGGGCGGCTGTGGCTGCCACCGGACCTGAGCGCGCGCTGGTGCGGTGCGCACCAGCAGACGCTGGACGCGCTGGACGCCGCGGCGCAGCGCCTGCGCGCCGTGCACCAGGGGTTTGCCGCGCTGCCGGTCGACGAGTGCGCGCCGGCGCAGGCCCCGGACCGGGTGGCCATCGACGCCGCCTCCTGAGTCTGGCGGGCGCAGCATGCCGATGTCCCTGGATGCTCCCTACGACCGGCTGGCGCCGCTGCCGCGGGCACTGTGGTTGCCCGCCCTGGTGACCAGCGCCGGCCGCACCGCGCAGCGCCTGGCCGACGTGCAGCGCTGGCGCGTGGCGCTGGAGTGCGGTGAGCTGCCTGCGGCCGACGCCGACTTCGGCGACGCCCAGGCCAGTGCGCCGCTGCGTGCGGCGTGCGCTGAGCTCGGCCTGGCGGCCTTGTGCCGCCGCGCGCCGGCGCTGGCCGAGCAGCTGCTGCGCACGCTGCTGTGGCACATGGACCGCCTGATCGACCTGCAGCCGCGGTGCACGCGGGCCGCGGCCATCGCCCAGGTGGCCGGCGAATTCCGCGACGCCTGGCAGCTGGAGAAGGGCGGCTGGGACTCCGTGCTCGCGCTGCTGCAGGACCTGGGCGAGCTGGCCCACTTGCGCTGGGACGAGCTGCGCGGCCTGCTCAATTCACGCGAGTGGCGCGAGGCCGAGCGCATCGCCGCGCGGCTGGCGCAGCTGCCCGATCTGGTGGCGCTGATCCGCCGCCTCGGCCGCGCCGAACGTGCCGCGCGCCCCGCGGCGCTGCCGCCGCAGCCGCGGGACGCCCCGGCGCGGCGCCTGCTGGGCGTCAAGGTGGTCGAGACGCGGCTGCCCGACCTGCCCGGCGAGCTGCGCGGCATCCGCTTCAGCGACCGCATCGAAGGCATGCTCGGCAGCGAGGCGGCGATGCTGCTGCACCCGGTGCTGCACAAGCTGTGGCGGGCGCGCTTCGCCGAGGCGCGGCTGCTCGGCTACGACAGCGAGGCCGTCCTGCACGACCTGCGCCCCGACCCCGCCGCGCCGCCGCGTTGTGACCTGGCGCCGCCGCGGCCCGAGACGCTGGAGCGCGGGCCGCTGATCGTGTGCCTGGACACCTCGGGGTCGATGCGCGGCGCGCCCGAGAACATCGCCAAGGCGGTGGCGCTGCAGGCCGTCCGCACTGCACACCAGGAGCGCCGCAGCTGCCTGCTCATGGCCTTCGGCGGGCCCGACGAAGTCGTCGAACGCGAACTCGGCCACGCGCGCGAGGGGCTGCGTGCGCTGCTGGACCTGATGGGACTGGCCTTCGACGGCGGCACCGACATCCAGGGCCCGATCGAGCGCGCCATCGACCGCGTGCACGAGGCGCGCTGGGCCAGCGCCGACCTGCTGGTCGTCAGCGACGGCGAGTTCGGCTGCACGCCGGCGACGCTGCGACGGCTGGACGAGGCGCGCGCGCGCTTCGGCCTGCGTGTGCAGGGTGTGCTGGTCGGCGACCGCGAAACGATGGGGCTGATGGACGTCGCCGACGACATCCACTGGGTGCGCGACTGGCGTTGCCACGCCGACACGCCCGACGCCGCCGTGCGCGGCAGCTTCTCGCCGGTGCACAGCAAGAGCCTGACGGCGCTGTACTTCCCGAACGCACTGTCGGACCGCGCGGCGCGGCACCGGGCGAGCTGATCGAACGCCCTCTCCCGCAGGGCGGGAGAGGGGGCAACTTCTGAGCCCCTGTCGCACTCGAACGTCAGGCGGGCAAAGCCTCCCAGGGCGCCACGGCCGCATCAGGGGCCGCGGTCGTCGCCGGCGCCGCGGCCTGCGGCTGGTGCAGGCCACCCAGGGCTTCGATCAGCGCCGGCAACAGCTGCCGCAGCTCGCCGGTGGCGATCGCCACGTCGGCGTCGAAACCGCTATCGTCCCGGCCCGCCGTGGCGGCGTCGATGCCCGCACCGTCGAGCACGCCGTCCAGCAGCTGGATCTTCTTCAGCGTCAGCGCCTCGGTGAGCACGAAAGAGACGCGGCCGCCCCAGGTCAGCGCCAGTTGCGTGGGCAGCTTGCCTTGCCTGATGTGCTCGCCGACCTCGTCGATGTCCAGCGTATGGCGAGCGTAGCGCACGCTGGCCTTCCCGCTGTCGGGCTGCTTGAGCTCGCAATCACGGTCGATGCTGAACCCCGCCGGCGCCGCCTTCTCGCTCAGCCACGCCGACATCGCGGTGGCCGGCGACAGCTCGGTCTGCAGCAGGGTCAGCTCGAGTCCGCCGCCCAGCAGCTCGCTCAGCCGCGTCAGCACCGTGTCGGCCTTCCTGGCGCTGCCGGCGCCAACCCAGACGAAGCGCGCGGCAGCGTCGATCCACACCAGCGTGTCGGTGCGCTTGGGGAAGGCGCGCGGCAGCAGCGCGTGGACCACGGCTTCTTTCACTTCCCTGGCGTGTTTGCCCTTGGGGCGGCGGCCGGTCTGTTGTTCGATGGCGTCCAGCTGCGCCTGCAGCTGCGTCTTCACGACGCCCCCCGGCACCGCCTTGGTTTCGGTGCAGAGCTTGAACAGCAGCTGCCCGCCGACGCTTTCGGCCAGCGCGGCGTGCTTGTCCCCGCGTGGCGCCACCCAGCCGGCCGATTCGGGCTGCGTGGCCCCGCATTCGACGAAAGGCGCGGCCGCCAGGCGGCGCTCGACCTCGGTCAAGGCAGGCTGGTCCCAGTGTTCGATGCGGTAGACGAGGGCGTTCTTGAACATGGTGGCGGGGGCAGGGCGGCGCAGGCGCGGGTCAGGGGGTGGCGAGTGTAGGGCCTGCCCGGCGCGACGGCGGCGAGCTACAGTCCGCCGCATGGCATACGAACTCCATTACTGGCCGACGATCCAGGGCCGCGGCGAATTCGTCCGCCTGGCGCTGGAAGCCGCCGGCGCGCCGTACGTCGACGTCGCCCGCGGCGCCGAGGATGCGGGTCTGGGCCTGCCGGCCATGCTGCGCTGCATGCAGGACCGCACGGTCGTTCACCCGCCCTTCGCGCCGCCCTTTCTCAGGGACGGCAGCGTGCTGGTCGGCCAGACTGCCGCCATCCTGAACCACCTCGCGCCGCAGCTCAAGCTGGTGGGTCGCAGCGTACAGGCACGCGTCTGGACGCAGCAGATCCAGCTCACCGTCGCCGACATGGTGGACGAGGCGCACGACACCCACCACCCGGTCGGCAGCGGCCTGTACTACGAGGACCAGAAGCCCGAGGCGCTGCGTCGCGCCGGCGAGTTCTGCAGCGCCCGCCTGCCCAAGTACCTGCAGTGGTTCGAAAACATCCTGGTGCGCAACCCGGCGGGCACGCGGCACCTGGTCGGCGGCAAGCTCAGCTACGCCGACCTGTCGCTGTTCCAGTTGGTCGAGGGCTTGCGCTACGCGTTTCCGAAGGCCGCGGAGCGGGCCATGGTCAGGACACCCGAGGTCGTCCGCCTGCACGACCGCGTCGCCGCGCTGCCCAGGGTCGCCGCCTATCTGGGCAGCGCCCGGCGCATCCCGTTTAACGAACAAGGGATCTTCCGTCGCTATCCCGAACTCGACCTCCCCTAGGGTCGGGCTGCAGGCGTCTGTCGGCTAGCGCACAGACCCCGGGACGCGAAGGTTCGAGACTGGCCGTGAAGGCTGGAGACTTCGACCCGGAGTTCGGGTCACGACCGCGAAAGGACCCCATCATGACCGTCGCACGCATCACCGAGATCAGCAGCGTCAGCACCGTGAGTTTCCAGGACGCCATCGAACAGGGCGTCGCGCGCGCCAACAAGACACTGAAGAACGTCAAGGGTGCCTGGGTCAAGGACCAGGAAGTGACCATCGACAACGGCAAGGTCACCGGCTACAAGGTGATCCTGAAGGTGACCTTCATCCTCGCGGACTGAGCGCCGGCCTGGTTTGAGGCGGGCTGCGGCGGGGCCGGGCCCGATCGGCGCGCGCCTACCATCGCGGGCATGTGCAATCTGTACCAGATGGCCGCGCGCGAACACGTCGAGGTCTACTTCCGCACCCAGGACGCGGCGGCCGGCGTCGCGCAGCGTGCTCACGAGCAACGCGCGTGCCGAGTCGATCGGCGCCCGGCCCACCTACCGCGCCGCCTGGTCCGCCGGGCACTGCCCGAGCACGCGCAAGACAAGCGGTCCGTCGTACCGCTGCAAGCTGCGCAATGGGCGGCCTGGTTCGCGGCCACGCCGCACGAGGCCCTGGCGATGCTGCGGCCGCCGCCGCTGGAGCTCTTCGATCTGTCCGCCGCCCGGCACACGGATCGGCTGTTGGGCCGCTGACACTGCAGCACGGTCGTCCGCGCCTGCCTCAGGCCATGCGGACGTAGCGGCCCGGCGCGTCGTCGCACGGCGCATAGCCGGCCGCTGCGTTGCCCATGGCCGGCGCTGCCACGCGCTGGCCGGAGTGCCGCTGCAGCCAGGCCTGCCAGGCGGGCCACCAGGAGCCCTCGTGCGATGGCGTCTCGGCTTGCCAGGTTTCAGGGTCGACATGGCGGCCGTCCGCTGCGCGGGTAGCCAGCTGGTAGCTGCGCTTCACGCCCGCTCCCGGCGGGTTGACGACGCCCACGTTGTGGCCGCCGCTGGTCAGGCAGAAGGTGACCGCGGTGTCGGTGAGCAGGTGCACCCGGTAGACCGAAGGCCAGGGCGACACCGTGTCGCGCTGCGTGCCGAGGCAGAAGATCGGCGCGCGGATGTCGCTCAGCGCCACCGGCTTGCCGCCGACCAGGTAGCGGCCCTGCGCCAGGTCGTTGTGCAGGTACAGGCTGTTCAGGTAGTGGCTGTGCTGGTGGAAGGGCATGCGGGTGGCGTCGGCGTTCCAGGCTGCGAGGTCACTGACCGGCCGGCGGTGGCCCATCAGGTAGTCGTGCACGATGCGCGAGAACACGAGGTCTCGAGTGTTGAGCAGCGCGAATGCGCCGGCCATCTGCTTGCCGTCGAGGTAGCCCTGCTCGGACATCAGGTCTTCGAGGTAGGCCACCTGGCTGTCGTCGATGAACAGGCCCAGTTCGCCGGGTTCGGTGAAGTCGACCAGCGCGGCCAGCAGGCTGAGCGTGTGCAGGCGCTGGTCGCCGTCGCGCGCCATCGCGGCCGCAGCGATGGCCAGCAGCGTGCCCCCCAGGCAGTAACCCAGGCCCTGGATGCGACGCCCGGGGACGATCGCCGAGACGGCATCCATGGCGGCCATCACGCCGACGTGCAGGTAGTCGTCCATGCCGATTCCGCGGTCGCCAGCGTCGGGGTTGCGCCAGGACACGATGAACACGGTATGGCCCTGTTCGACGAGGTAGCCGACGAGCGAATTGGCGCGCGAGAGGTCGAGGATGTAGTACTTCATGATCCACGACGGCACGATCAGCAGCGGTTCGGCGTAGACGGTGGCGGTGCGCGGCGTGTACTGGATCAGCTCGATCAGGTGGTTGCGCAGGACCACCTTGCCGGGCGTCAACGCCACCTCGTGGCCGGGCCTGAAGTTCTCGGTGCCGACAGGCGGCTGGCCGGCGGCCAGCCGTGCAGCGTCCTCCATCCAGTTCTGCGCGCCTTGCCACAGGTTGGCGCCGCCGGTCTTCAGTGTCTGGGCCAGCACTTCCGGGTTGCCGAGCAGGAAGTTCGACGGCGAGACCAGGTCCAGCCACTGCCGCGCGGCGAAGTTCACCACCTGCTCGTGGTGGTGGCTGACGCCGCGCACGTCGGTGGTCGCGTTGTGCCACCACTGCTGGTAGAGCAGGAAGGACTGGTAGATCAGGTTGAACGGCCATTGCTGCCACTCGGGCGCAGCGAAGCGCCGGTCCTGCGGCAGGGGTTCGATGAACGGCGCGCCCGCCGCGGACCCGCCCGGCGCGGCATGGTGCGCCAGGCGCTGCGTCTTGCGCAGCGCCTTGGCCACCAGTTCCAGCTGCTTGCCCGGTGAAAACGTCAAGTGCACGAGCCAGTCCGCCCAGGCGCCGACCAGCGATGCCGGCGACAGACCCTGAGTCAGGCGCGCCATCTGCGCGTGCAGCGCGCGGTCGATGTCGTGCAGCGGGGCCGCTGCGGTGTCGGCCGCAGCGCCCGGCGCCGCGGGCGCGTCGACGACGCAGCCCGTGCGGCGCGCTTGCCGCGAACGCGGGCGGGTGCTCATCGCTATGCCTTTCTGCCGTCCCGGGGTGGTACGCGGTCATTCTTGCAGTCCGTGCCTGCGGCGGCATTGATGGCTGTCAGTCCCGGGCCTTCGCAGCGTGCGCACGCGCCGCAACGGCGTGGTGCGGGTGCTACGATCCTGCGCAGTGAGAAGGCGCTCCCTTCGGCGAGTGCCAGCCAGCGTGTTTCGCATTGCCCATGTGTCCGACCTGCATGTGCTCTCGGCCACCGGCACCGAGTGGCGGCGCATGCTTTTCAACAAGCGCATCACCGGCCACGCCAACCTGATCCTGCGCCGCGGCCGCGTGCACCGCCGCGACTACCTGCGCGCCGTGCTGGCGGCGGCCTGCGCGCAGGCGGACCATGTCGTCGTCACCGGCGACATCACGAACCTGTCGCTCGAGAGCGAATACGAGGCGGCGCGCGAGCTGCTCGACGACATGGCGCGCGCGGTGGAGGTGACCGTCGTGCCGGGCAACCACGACATTTACCTGCCTTCGATCCATCGCGAGGGGCGCTTCCAGCACCATTTCGAACCCTTCATGCGCAGCGACCTGCCGCAGTTTGCCGTCGACCTGCAGGCCGGCCCGTTTCCCTTCGTGAAGCTGCGCGGGCCGGTGGCCCTCATCGGGCTGTCGAGCGCCGTGCCGCGGCCGCCTTTCGTTTCGGCAGGTTACCTGGGCCATGAGCAGCTGGAGGCCCTGGCACGGCTGCTGGTGCACCCCGAGGTCGGCAGCCGCACGCCGGTGCTGCTGATCCATCACCCGCCGGTCGACGCGCGTTGGCCCGTCATCCGGCTGCGCGACGGCCTGGTCGATGCGGCGGCGCTGCGGCGAACGTTGGGCGGGCTGTCGAGCGGGCTCGTGCTCTACGGCCACACCCATGTGCGGGTGCACTGCCGGCTGGCCACCGCCCGGGGTGCGCTGGACGTCGTCAGCGCCAGCGGTGCCGCGCTCGACCACCCCGACGTCACGGTGCGGGCCGGCTTCAACCAGTACGGCATCGCCGGCGACGGCGGCATCGCCAGCGTTGCGTCGCAGGTCGTCGAACCGTTCGGGCCGGGCCTGTACCCGAGGGTGATTCCCGTTCGCCGCAGCTGCCTGTGAAATACCGCCGCGTCCTGCTGCTGACGACACTCGAGGGTGACGCGCGGGCGCCGATCGCCGCCATCCGCCGCGTCGCACCGCAGGCCGAGAAGCTGCTCATCGTCGCCCCTGTGCACGCGCCCTGGTTTTCCTGGTTTGGCGATGCGGCGCCCCCCGAGCCCGACCCGGCGGCGGCCATGGCGCTGGCCGGCCTGCGCGTGCTGGCGCAAGGCGCCGCAGCGACGGTGGACGTCGATGTCGTGCCTGGCCTGGACATCGACACCCTGGACGGCATCGCCGCCGCGGCAGGCATCGACCTGCTGGTGGTCACCGCGCCGCCGCTGGGCAGCCTGCCACTCGTCGCCGGACTGCGCGATCGCCGCTCGCTTGCCGTGCTGTGGCTGCCGCAGGCCAGTCCGCTGCCGGGCGAGCGGCCGCTGACCGAGCTGGTCTGCGTTGCCGTCGGCCAGCGCGCCCGCGCTGCCATGGCCGCGTTCCTGCGTGACCATGGCGACCCGGCGCAGCATGTCACCGTGCTCGTGCCGGCCGGCCCGGTGCCGCAGGACCTGGCCTCGGCGGTGGAGGTGGCGGGTATACGCGCCGCCGTCGAGTTCGTCGCGCCGCAGGGCCTGTCGTCGCAGCAGTGGCTGGACGAACGCGTGCGCACGCATGCGCCCGACCTGCTGGTCTACGCACGCATGCCCACGGCCTTGCTGCTGGCCGCGCGCTGGCCGCTGCCGAGCCTGTTGCTGCCGCCCCAGGCGCCGGTCGGCCGCCCGCTGCTGCAACTCGACATGGACGCGCCCGACCTGGTCGACGTCGGCAGTGCGCTGCGCGCCCGCTTCGAGTACGCCGCGGGCATCGGACGCCGCGCGCCGATACCCGACCAGAGGCTGGCGTTCGTCGCCTGCGGCCGCGTCGTTGCCGAGCTGGACAGCCACGACGGTGAAGCCGAACTGCCCGCCGAACTGCACGCCACCCTGGGCGCCGATTCGTACGGCGTGTTTCGCACCCATGGCCATGCGCCGTCGCACCCGCTGGCCCGCCTGGAACAGCATGTGCTCGTGGTCCGGCCCGGCGCCTCGCCCTGGCTGCTGTTCGATGCCGAGCTGGCGCCGGCAGAACTGTCGGCGCTGGCCGCGCGCGTCGCCGGCAGTGGCCGCGAGCTGCTGGCGGTGCGCCTGCGGCCGATGCAGAGTTGCCGCGCCATCCGCGCCCGGCTGCTGGCGGCGGGCCTGGCGCCGCGCGTCGTCGACGCGCGGGTCGTGCTCGACGAAGGCAGCGCGCTCGACGTGCCCGACGCCGCCGACGCGGTACGCCTGGCCCGGGTCGCCACACGCCTGAGCGCCGCCGGCTTCCCGGTGGTGGCGATCGTCCATCGCTGTGCGCAGCCGCCCGACCTGCGGGCTTGCACCGTCCTGCGTGGCAGCGAAATCGGCGCCGGTACGCCGCTGCCGTCGGCCGCCCAGCGCAACCCCGCGCCGGGGCTTGCCGGGCGCCTGCATGCGACGACGGCCGCGCCGCTCATCGCCGGCAACCGCATCGAGCTGGAACTCGACAACACCGCGGCGCGCCGCTGGCTGCTGGAAGCCATCGCCGCGGCCCGGCAGCGCATCCACCTGCAGGTCTACATGGCCGCCGACGACGACGTCGGGCGCGCCGTCGAAGCCGCCCTCGTGCAGGCGGCCGGGCGTGGCGTGCGCGTGCGCCTGCTCGTCGATTCGCTGCACGGCCTGCACGGCTCGCTGGGCACGCGCAACCCCCTGCTCGAGCGCCTGGGCGCGCAGCCGGGCATCGAACTGCGCGTGTCGCGGCCGATCAACGGCGTGCCCACGCTGCAGGACCTGAAGCAGCGCGACCACCGCAAGCTCGTCGTCGTCGACAACCGGCTCGCCCTGCTCGGCGGCCGCAACCTGGCGCACGAGTACTACACGGGGTTCGACGAAGTGCCGCTGACGCCGCAGTCGCCGTGGCGCGAGGTGCCCTGGCTCGACGCCGGCGCGCGTGTCCAGGGCCCGGCGGCGGCGGCGCTGGAGCGATCGTTCCTGGACGCCTGGACCGGCGAGGGCGGCGCCACTTTCGACGTCGCTGCGGTCGCGCCCGCCGGCGAGTCGGCGGCACGCATCGTCGTCCACCGCGGCCTGCGCGACGCCGCCACGCTGGAGGCCTACCTGGCGATCATCGACTCGGCGCAGTCACGGCTGCAGGTGGTGAACGGATTTCCGCTCATGCTGGAGGTCCAGCACGCGCTGCTGCGCGCACTGCGGCGCGGCGTGCAAGTGCGCACGCTGTTCGGCCATCTCACGCCGACCCACGGCGGCCAGCCTTTCGGGGGGCCTTGGGCCAGCGCACGCACGGCCATGACCGCGCTGGTGCATTCGCGCCTGGATGCCCTCGTCGCGGCGGGCGCCGAGTGCCACCCGTTCACCGTCGCGCCACAGCCGGGGTGGGCGGCCGAACTCGGCGCCGTGCAGACGCACGTGCACGCCAAGGCCATGTGTGCCGACGGCCACGTCTGCGCCGTCGGCAGCGCCAACATGGACATCACCGGAGCCTACTGGGAAACCGAGCTGCTGCTGCTGGTCGAGGACGCAACGCTGACCGCGGCGTTCGAGGCCCAAATCGACAAGCTGATCGCCGGCTCGGTGCGCCTGAACCGCGACGATCCCCTGTGGCAGGCCACGGCCCGCGGACGCGAATGGATGCGCCACTGGCCGGGCGTGCTGTCGATCTAGTCGACCTCACGCGAGTCTGACCGTCGATGCAGGAATGGCGCCCTCTCCCGCGCGCGGGACAGGGCTGGGGTGACGGCGCCTACACCGCCGGCGGGTCGGTCTCGCGTTCGGGGTGCCGGTGCCTGGCCGCCGCTTCGAGGAAGCGTGCAAGCGCATCGGCACGGTCTTCGATGTCGGCCAGCACACCCGGGTCGGGCGCGCCCGACGGCAGCGTCGCCGGCACGCCGAACATCGGCAACAGCGCGCCGGAAGCGCCGAGCGCCAGGATCGTCTTGCCGTGCCGGTACTGGTTGGCGACGAATTCCATCGTCTGCCCCAAGGCGGCGAGTCTGGCGACGCCGGCCTCACCGTCGGCCAGCACCATGGCGTCGAAGAGCACCGGTGGCGAGTTCTCCAGCGAGCCGTCGGCCTGCAGTTCGACGCCGTCGCTGGTCTGCACCGCACCGAGCCGCGGCGCGACCACCCGGGGTACCGCACCCGCGTCGAGCAGTAGCGCCTGCACCGCCGTGACCGACTTGCCGACGACGCCGTCGGCCACCAGGATCGCCACCTTGCGCGTGCGCACGCCGCCGTCGCCGGGCAGCGCCGTCAGCGACAGCGCCGGCGACACGGTGACCTCGGGCGTGGCCGGCGTCGGCAGCGCCCGCGGCATCGGCTGCGGCACCGCCATGCCCAGCCCCTCGGCCACCGCCTGCGCCAGTTCGGCAGACACATTGGCCAGCGACGACAGCATGCGTTCGCGTATCGCCGGCACCGTGAGCTTGCTCAGCTCGAAGCGGAAGCCGCCGGCGATGTGGGCCTTCTCGACCGCGGTCTGACTGTCGTAGAAGAGCGTGGCCTGGGTGTAGTGGTCGGCGAACTTCTCCGGCTTGCCGCGCACCTTGTCCTCGTGCACCGGCGCCGGGAAGGACACGAAGCCCGCGGCGCCGGCCTGGAACGGGCAGCCGCCGGCCAGCGAGTTGGGCTCGTAAGACACGCGGCCGCGATGCACAGCCTGCCGGTGCATGCCGTCGCGCTGGTTGTTGGCCACCGGTGCAAGGGGCGAGTTGATCGGGATCTCGTGGAAGTTGGGGCCACCGAGGCGGCTGAGTTGCGTGTCGGCGTACGAGTGGATGCGCCCGGCCAGCAGCGGGTCGTTGCTGAAGTCGATGCCGGGCACGACGTGGGCGACGCAGAAAGCGACCTGCTCGGTCTCGGCGAAGAAGTTGTCGGGGTTGCGGTCCAGCACCATGCGGCCGACCGCGATCACGGGCACCAGTTCTTCCGGAACGATCTTCGTCGCGTCGAGGACGTCGAAGCTGAAGGCGTCGGCCTGCTGCTCGCTGAAGATCTGCAGGCCCAGCTCCCACTGCGGGTACTCGCCGGACTCGATCGCTTCCCACAGGTCACGGCGATGGAAGTCGGCATCGGCGCCGGCGATCTTCACCGCTTCGTCCCAGACCAGCGAATGGGTGCCGAGCAAGGGCTTCCAGTGGAACTTCACGAAGTTCGACACTCCTTCGGCGTTCACGAGTCGGTAGGTGTGGACGCCGAAGCCCTGCATCATGCGGTAGCTGCGCGGGATGCCGCGGTCGGACATCACCCACATCAGCATGTGCGTCGATTCCGGCATCAGCGAAACGAAGTCCCAGAACGTGTCGTGCGCCGACGCCGCCTGCGGGATGGCGTTGTGCGGTTCGGGCTTGACGGCGTGCACCAGGTCGGGGAACTTCATCGCGTCCTGGATGAAGAAGACGGGGATGTTGTTGCCCACCAGGTCCCAGTTGCCTTCGTCGGTGTAGAACTTGACGGCAAAGCCGCGGGCGTCGCGGGCCGTGTCGACCGATCCGCGTTCGCCGGCCACGGTGGAGAAGCGCACGAAGACTGGCGTGCGCTTGCCCGCCGCGGCAAAGGGCGCGGCACGCGTGTACTCGGCCAGCGACGTGTAGGCCTCGAAGTACCCGTGGGCCGCGGAACCCCGCGCGTGCACGATGCGTTCGGGGATGCGCTCGTGGTCGAAGTGCGTGAGCTTCTCGCGCAGGATGAAGTCCTCGAGCAGCGCGGGACCGCGCAGTCCGGCCTGCAGCGAGTGCTGGTTGTCGGCGATGACGACACCCTGGTTCGTCGTCAGCGGCTGGCCGCCGCCATCTGCGCGGACCCGGTCGAGCGAACCGATCGTCGCGTTGACGCCGGTGGGCGGCGTGCCGCTGCCGGTCTTGGCAGACGGGTTGGATTCGCTCAAGGTGCTCGCCGTGACCGCGGGTGACGGCGGCTTGACCTGCAGCCCGGGCGGCGGCCGCACGGCATTCTCGTGTCCGGCGTCGACCGCCTTGTTGGAATTCCACGGCATCGCCGCCACCACGGCTTGCGTTTGGGCCGCCTGTTCGGCCAGGGCGTCACCGCCGGTGTCGCGCGGCGGTGCGCTGGGGCGGCTGGAGGTGCTGCGTGCGGCTGCCTTGGCGGCCGTGGACTTGTCGGATTTCTTCATGGGATCTCCATAGTGGTCAGGGCGGCGGCGCCGCGGCTGGCTCGCACTCGTGTGGCCGGCACGCGACCCTTGGATCAGCGCCAGATTCCCCGCCGGGCGCCAGTGGACGCCGTGCCATGGCGCCGACGTGGTGCGCGCGGGAAATCGTGCTCGGCGAGCCTAGGGTCGCGCCCCGCAGGTGTCGTTAGGACGCGACCCGGGGCGGGCGTAGGAAAACGCGCCGTACCTGCCGATGGCGCGTCAGTGCGGCGCTGCGCCGATGCGCAGTTGCACCGCCGCCGTGTTCGATGCGGTCGGTTCGCTCAGGCGCGTCGCAGCCACACCGCGACGGCGCAGGTGGGCGTGCGCTTGGGCCGCGCGCCGCAGCGCCAGTGGTTTGGCGGCGGTGCCGTCGCCAGGCGCCGCCAGCAAGACCAGGTGGGCCGCCGGCCGGCGACGCAGGCTCTCGGCCACCTTGTCCAGCACCGCCGCAAGCGCGGGCTTCACGCTGCTGCGGCCCGGGTCGAAACAGAACTCGCTGGGCACTTCGATGGCCAGGGTTCCGTCATCCCGCTGCGCGATGGACACCGGCGTGCCGCGGAACCACGAGTCCAGCCAGCGCTGCTCGACGCTCAATGCCGCCGCCAGTGGTGCCGATTGCCGCACGGGCGCAGGCGCCGGGGTCGGCGGCGGTGCCACGCTGGTGCAGCCGCCGACGGCCAGGACGACGACGAGCGGCAAGGCAAATCTGGTCATGGTCGGGGCGCGTGCTTGGTTCGCCGAAGTGCTCACGGCAGGGCCGCAAGGGTACGACCTTCGTGCACAGCGCTTGAAACACGATGTATGCCGCGTCCTGTCGTGTGCTCGCATCGGCTTGCCGATTTGGCCGCCCCGGGTGACCTGCCGGAAGTGTCTCAGGACACCCGCACCGTCCTCGGCGCGGCGTCCGTGCGCCGAAACCCGATATGGGTCCGGCGCTCAGGTCCTCAGTCGAGGTCGGCGAACCTTCGACTGTCCGCCGCGACGCTGAGCTGGAAGAGCGTGACGATCAGGCTGCGCATCCAGCGGTTGGCGCCGTCGCGCTGGTACTTCGTGTGCCAGTACAGCGATATCTCGATCGGCGGCAGTTCGATCGGATGGGCGCTGTAAGCGAGGTCGAAGTGTTTCACGCTGCGCTGGGCGAACGCCTCGGGCACGGTGGCGACGAGGTCCGTTGCCTCGAGCACGTCGGCGAGCGCCACGTAGTGCGGCACACGCAGGCGCACGAAGCGATTCAGCCCGCTGCGCTCGACGACCTGCTCGGCGTGGCCATGGCCGGTGCCTGCGGAGACGACGACCGCGTGCTGGCAAGCGGCGTAAAGGGCAGGGTCGCAGGGCCGCTCGGCCATCGGGTGGCCGCGACGGTACAGGCAGACATAGCGCTGCGTGAAGAGGACGCGGCGATGAAAGCCGGTCACCAGGTCGGGCAGGAAGCCGAGCGCCAGGTCGATGCGGCCGGCCTCCATCTCGACCTTCAGGTTGACCGCGGTACCCCGCACCGTGCTGATCGACAGCTGGGGGGCCGCCGACGCGAGCGCAGCGACCAGGCGTGGCAGAAAGTGGAACTCGCCGATGTCGGTCATCGCGAGCGCGAACTGTCGAGTCGCCGTCGAGGCATCGAAACTCTCCTGCGTCGCCAGCGTATGCCGTATGTCGGCGAGCGAGCGCTCCAGCGGCGCGGCGATCCGCTCGGCCAGCGGCGTCGGCAGCATGCCGCGCGCCGTGCGAACGAACAGCTCGTCGTTCAACATCTTGCGCAAGCGCGCGAGCGCTGCGCTGACGGTCGGCTGGGACAGCCCGAGGTTGTGCGCCGCGAGCGATACCTTGCGGTCCTGGTAGAGCTGGCTGAATACCACCAGCAGGTTGAGATCGGGTCCCTGCACAGACGTCCTTTCTGCTCGTCGCATTCGCGACCGATGTCGATCCATCGATCGAAGATATTCGCATTCTTTGTCGCCCGCGGCGACCGATGCGCCTAAAGTGCCGCGACGCGCTCGCAGCGCCCCCGTGGCCCGCGACGACGACGCGGAGGAGACATGATCGAAGGATCCACCCCCTGGCCCCCCGAACTGGCTGCGCGCTACCGCGCCGCCGGGTTGTGGGAAGGTCGGACGATCGCCGCGGTCGTCGCCGCCAGCGCGGCGGCGCGTCAAGACAAGGTCGCGGTGGTCGACGGCGAACGCCAGGCGACGTATGCGCGGCTCGTCGCCCTGGTCGACCGGCTGGCCGTGCGGTTGAAGCGCCTGGGCCTGGCCGCCGGCGACCGCGTCGTCATGCAGCTGCCGAACTCGCTGGAGTTCGTCGTCGCCTACCTCGCGCTGACGAGGATCGGCGCCATCCCCGTGATGGCGCTGCGTGCACACCGCGAGACCGAGATCACGCACTTCGTCCGCGCTTCGGGCGCGACCGCGTGCATGGTGCCGGGCGTGCTGCAGCGCTTCGACCATCGGGTGATGGCGCAGGCCGTGGCAGCGCAGTGCCCGGCAATCAAGGCGGTCTTCGTGCTCGGCGACCCGCTGCACGGGCAGCACGCGCTGCAGCCGCTGATCGACGAGCCTCTGGCTCCGCTGACGGTCGCCGCCGAACTCGCCGGCGTCCATGTCGACGCAGGCGACGTCGCGACGATGCTGCTGTCGGGCGGCACGACGTCGCTGTCGAAACTGATTCCGCGCACGCACGACGACTACGTGCTCAACGCGAAGGCCTGCGCTCGGGCTGCCGGATTCGACGAGCACACCGTGCTGTTGGCGGTCCTGCCCCTGGGCCACAACTACAACCTGGCATCGCCGGGCATGCTCGGCGCGTTCTACCACGGCGGCACGGTCGTCGTTGCGCCGGCGATGGATGCCGACACGGTGTTCCCGCTCGTCGAGCGGCACCGCGTCACGGTGATCCCGGCAGCCGTGCCGCTGGTCACCGCCTGGCTCGAGTCCGCTGTGCCGGCCCGCTGCGACCTGTCGTCGCTGAAGGTGATGCAGAACGGCGGCGCGCGGCTGGCGCCGGAACTCCGGCGGCGCATCCGCGACCGATTCGGCTGCGTGCCGCAGGAGGTCTACGGCACGGCCGAGGGCCTGATCAACATGACGCGCCTGGACGATGCGGACGAACTGCTGCTCGACAGCTCGGGCGCGCCGGTGTGCGACGCCGACGAGATCAAGGTGCTCGACGACGAGGGCCGCGAGCTGCCCGACGGCGAGCCGGGCGAACTGGTGACGCGCGGGCCGTACACGATCCGCGGCTACTACCGCGCACCGGAGAAGAACCGCGAGGCCTTCACGCCCGACGGCTACTACCGCATGGGCGACATCGTGCGCAAGCGCGGCCGCTATGTCTGGACCGAGGGGCGCAAGAACGACCAGATCAACCGCGGCGGCGAGAAGATCTCCTGCGAGGAGGTCGAGAACCTGATCTTCAAGCACCCGGCGGTACACCAGGTTGCCCTGGTGGCGATGCCCGATCCGGTCTTCGGCGAGAGGGCCTGCGCATTCGTCGTTACGAGGCCCGGCATGACGCTGCGTTTCGACGACTTGATCGACTTCCTGAAGCAGCAGCGGATCGCCAGCTTCAAGCTGCCCGAGCGGCTCGAGCTTGCCGACGCGCTGCCGACGAGCCTGGTCGGCAAGGTGCTGAAGCGGCAGTTGCGCGAGGCGATTGCCGCCAGCATCGCCGGCGAGCGCGGCAACGCGCCGTGCGCATGACCGGCGCCACGGTCAAACCAAGGGGGGGCGCAGAGCGATGAGGATCCGCATCGTCGGCGCCGGCCCGGCCGGGCTGTACTTCGCTGCCCTGATGAAGCGCACCGACCCGTCGCACGACATCGTGCTGGTCGAACGCAGCCCGCGCGACGCGACCTGGGGCTTCGGCGTCGTGTTCTCCGACCGGGCGCTCGAGTTCCTGCGCGCCGACGACGAAGTCCTGTACCGGACCCTGACGCCGCATTTCGAGAGCTGGCCCGAGATCGCGATCGCCCGCAACGACACGCGCGTGGCGGTCGCCGGCAATGGCTTCTCGTCGATCGGCCGGCTCGAACTGCTGACGCTGCTGTATGGCTACGTCGAGCGACTGGGCGTGACGATCCGCTTCGAGACCGAGGCAAGGTCGCTCGACGGCTTTGCCGACGCCGATCTCGTGGTCGGTGCGAACGGCGCGTTCTCCTGGATCCGCAGCGCGAACGAAGCCAGCTTCGGCACGTCGGTCGACTGGCGACCGAATCGTTTCATCTGGTACGGCACGACGAAGGCGTTCAACAGCCTGACGCTGACGTTCCGAGAAACCGCGCTCGGCGTCTTCTGCGCACACCACTATCGCTACCACCCCGACCGCAGCACCTTCCTCGTCGAAGTGAGCGATGCGACGTGGCGTCGTGCAGGCTTCGACCGCATCGATGCCGCCCAGACCATTGCCACCTGCGAGCGCGTCTTCGCCGCCGAACTCGACGGCCACTCGATCCTGTCGAACCACTCGACCTGGCGCCGGTTTCCTGCGGTATGGAACGAGCGCTGGAGCTTCGACAACGTCGTGCTGATCGGTGACGCCTTGCGCACCGCGCACTTCTCGATCGGTTCGGGCACGCGACTGGCGATGGAGGACGCGGCTGCGCTGCACAAGGCGTTCGCCGACTGTGGCCCCGACGTGCCGGCAGCGCTGGCGCAATTCCAGGCCCGACGACTGCCGCCGACGAGGAAGATCTGGGACGCCGCCAACGCCAGCCTGCGCTGGTACGAACGCATGGACGAGTTCGTGCCGGCGCTGACACCGGTCGAGCTGGCGTACGGCTACATGACGCGGACCGGCCGCGTCGACCATGCCGAGGTCCGGCGCCGCGATCCGGAACTGGCGCAGGCCTTCGAGTCGCTGCATCCGCAAGTCGCCGGCCACCGCACTGAATGACATCGTTCGCGCTCACGAGACAACCAGGAGACCACCCCATGCAACCCGGCGTCGCCAAGCTCCCGCACCTGTTCCAGCCCGGCCGCTTCGGCCGCTTCGAGATCAAGAACCGCATCAAGTACGGCGCCTGCTGCGTGTCGAACTACAACACGCGAGACGGCTTCATCAGCGAGCGCGAGATCGCCCGCATGCGCGTGATCGCGCGCACCGGCTGCGGAATCATCACCAACCAGGGCGCATACCCCGATCCGCTCGGCGAGGGCAAGGCCTACTTCCGCCAGGTCGCGATCTTCGACGACAAGTTCCTGCCGCAGTTCGAGCGCATCGCCGCGGACATCAAGGCGCAGGGCGCGATGCCGATCCAGCAGATCCTGCACGCCGGGCGCTATGGCGGCATCGACCTCGGGTACTGCATCCAGCCCTCCGACGTGCCGCAGACGCTGCCGCACTTCCGCCCGCCGAAGGTGATGACGAAGGACGAGATCCGCGACTGCGTCCGCCAGCACGCGGAGGCCGCGAAACGCGCGATCCGCGCGGGCTTCGAGGGCACCGAGGTGACGAGCTTCATGGGCTACCTGCTCGCCAACTTCAACTCGCGCTTCACCAACCAGCGCACCGACGAATACGGCGGCTCGATCGAGAACCGCGGCCGCTTCATGCGCGAGCTGATCGACGGCATCAAGCAGGCCACGCCCGACCACCCGCTCGTCGTGCGGCTCAACGGTGCCGAGCTGATGGACAAGTGGGGCGGCAACACCGAGGACGAGTGCTTCGAGCTGATGCGGCAGGCGGTCGAGGTCGGCGTCGACATGATCAGCGTGACGGTCGGCTGGCAGGAGGCGCCCGAGTCGTCGATCGGCCGCGACATCCCGCCAGGCTACTGGAACTACCTGTCCGAGCGCGCCAAGAAGGCGTTTCCCGACACGCTGATCACGTTCGGCAATCGGCTGCCCGACCCGCGGATGGCCGACGAGTGCCTGCGCGACGGCGTCTTCGACTACTGGGAGGTCTGCCGTCCGCTGCTGGCTGATCCGGACCTGATCCACAAGGCGGCCGAGGACCGGCTCGAGGAGGTCCGTCGATGTATCGGCTCGCTCAACTGCCTCTCGCGGCTGTTCCGCGACCTGCCGTACACCTGCACGATGAACCCGGCGCTCGGCCACGAGGTCGAGCCCGAGTACCAGGTGACGCCGGCCGCCGTGAAGAAGAAGGTGATGGTGATCGGCGCCGGGCCTGCCGGCATGGAGTGCGCGATCACCGCGAAGAAGCGCGGCCACGACGTCACCGTGTTCGACAAGGCCGGGCGGATCGGCGGCAACCTGTACGCCTATGCGATTAACGACCTCGCGCGCCCCGACGATCTCCTGTCGGTGATCTCGCACTACGAGGCGGTCGCGAAGAAGCTCGGCATCGAGGTCCGGTTGAACACCGAAGTGCACGCGAAGTTCATGCGCAGCGTCCTGCACCAGTACGACGTCTGCGTGATCGCCGCCGGCGCGTCGATCGACCGCAGGCGCCACGCGCACGTCAAGGGGGCCGAGCGGATGCTCGACGCACTGGACGTCGCGCACGGCCGCGTCAAGGCGGGGCAGCGCGTCGTCGTCGTCGGCGGCGGCAAGATCGGGCTGACGCTCGCCGAGGCGCTGCGCAAGCACCAGGGCGCCGAGGTCACGGTGATCGAGCCCGCCAAGCGGATCGCCGGCGACGTCAAGCCCTCGTTCAAGTGGCGCCACGCGTCGTGGGTCGAGGAGCTGGGCATCGCGTGCCTCACGTCGACCACGCTGGCCGAGGTCGGCGCCGACGGCGTCAAGGTGAGGAACGCGAAGGGCGAGGAGAGCTTCGTCCCGGCGGACACGGTGATCCAGGCCGACGGCGTGGCGCCGGCGCACCCGCTGTTCCACGAGTTCGAGTGGATGGTCGACGAACTGCACGGCGTCGGCGACGCGGTGATTCCCCGCGGCCTCGAGCAGGCGATCCAGGAAGGCTTCCGCCTGGGCGTGCGCCTGTGACCTCGATCGCCGCCGAGGCCATGTCCGGCGCGCGCCCGCCGCGTGGCGCCGCGTCCTGCGCACTGCCCGAGCCGGACGACTGGCTCGCCGCGGCCGCGCACCACGACGAGCTGTTCGCGCCGCTCGACCGCGGCGTCCGCATCGCGCTGGTCGCCCGCTCGGCGCCGGCGCGGATGCTCGTCTGGGAAGCGGGCGACGCGCGCGTCGATGCGCGGATCGAGCCGTTCGCCGGCTATGCCGCCAGCGCGGCCGACATCGTGCTGGCGGCCGACGACGAGGCGCTGTCGGACGTCCGCTCGGCGGCGGCAGGGCGCCTCTTCGAGGTGCTGCGCGCCGGCATCCGTTCGGGGCACGTCGTCTGCTACATGCTCAGGCGGCGCTGCGTGCTCGAGGAGCGCGGGCTGGACGAACTGCTCGACGCGCTCGGGTTCGCGTTCATGGGCGCCTGCCGGTGATCTTCCAGAACCCGGCCGGCGCCCCCGAGCTCGCGTGCGACGAGTGCGGTTGCCGCTGGTTCGACCGGATGACCGGCACCTGCTACGAATGCGGCGCGATGGTCACGGCCGAGGCACGGGCCGAGTACGCGCGAGCGCTCGTGGCGTTCGCGGCGCAGCGTGCGCCGGCGGGCGCGGACGCGAAGCGTTCGTGACGTCGTGCGGCGGGGCGGCCGGACCCGGCGCGCGGGGCCGGGGCGTTTCGCGACAAACGAAAAGGGCGGGGAACCCCCCGCCCTTTCGCGCCTGCGATCCTCCCGCGGCTACTTCGCGCGGAAGTCGTCGTGGCAGTTCGTGCACGCCTTGGCCGTCGCGCTCACCGCGGTGCGCAGCGACGCCAGGTCGGTGCCGGCCGCCTTCGCGAGCTTGGCGGTCTCGATCTGCATGTCCTGCGCCAGCTTGTCGAACCTGGCCTTGTCCTTCCAGATCTCCGGCTTCGCCTTCGTCGATGCGCCGGCATCCGTCCCCGGGCCGAAGCCTTCCCAGGGCATCGCCGAAACCTCGCTCACGTACTTCGCGCTGCGCGCGGCGACCTGCGCGTCGTAGGGGCGCTCGCCCTTGGCCATCGGGGCCAGCACGCCGAAGAAGTGGTAACCCATCGTGGCGAGCGCCGCCTGCCGGTACTTGATCTGGCGGTCGGGCGATTGGGCCTGGGCGGCGGTGGCGAAGGCGCCGGCGACGGCCAGCGCGGCGAGGACGGGAACGACGGGCTTCATGCAGGATCTCCTGGAAGGGAACGGGGGCCGCGGCCGGACCGCGGCTTGAACCGGAAACAGTCGCCAGTCGGCGGCTATTCCATCGGGCGCTGTTCCCGGCCTGCCTGTGGCAGGGTCCGGGCCGGGAAGTTCCGCCGGACCCGGCGCCCGGGCGGCGCATTCTATCCCGGCCTCGGCATCACCCCGCCTCGCTCGCGGCCGGGACGAGGTCGCCCCCCTCGCGGCGGATCGCACCGGACCGCAGGAGTTCGCCGGTGATCATCGCGGCCATCGCGTCGGGCGTCGTCCGGAACACGGCGGCGTTGAGGTCGCGCTGGAAGCCCACTTCCTGCACGTAGGCCGGCAGGCGCGCCTCGGGAAACCGGCGGCGGTGCAGCAGCGAGTAGCTGAACATGACCTTGGCGGCATAGCGCGCGACGCGCTCGTCGTCGGCCTCGAACGCCTCGAGCCGTGCGTACGACCGCTCCAGCGCGGGCGCGGCGTCCGCGAACGGTTCGCCGTGGCCGGGAATCACGGTCCGCACGTCGAGCGACGCGATCAGGTCGAGCGTCGCGCGCGTCGCCGGCAGCGCGCGCGGATCGATCGCGCGCGGCATCACGAAGCCGAACCCGTGCTCCCAGAGCGCGTCGCCCGAGATCAGCACGCGGTGCTCGGGATTGAAGAACACGAGCGCGCCCATGTCGTGGCCCGGCGCCGCGAGCGCGCGCCACTCGAGGTCGCCCCAGACGTGGACGCTGTCCGGCTCGATCGTCTCGTCGACGGTGAAGCGGTCGGCGCTCTGGTCCGCGTACGAGTAGAGCAGCGCCTTCTCGTCCCACGCCGCGAACAGCGGCGCTTCCGCCGCGGGCACGGCAATCGGGCAGCCGTAGCGCGAGGCCAGCGCCGCGTTGCCGCCGACGTGGTCCGAGTGGCCGTGCGTGTTGACGATCTTCGCGAGCGGTTCGCCCGCGAGTCCCCGGTGGCCCGCGACCAGCGCGAGCGTGAGGGGCGCGTGCTGCACGTAGCCGGTGTCGACCAGCACGTGCCCGTCGCCGCTGCGGAGCAGCACGTTGTTCGCCGACAGCCAGTCGCGCACGAACACGTGAACGGAGTCCGGCAGGGCTGGAGCGGTATTCGTCACTGGGCGCTCACGCGAGCTTCTCGAGGAAGCCTCGCACCAGCGCGATGCGGTCCTCGAGCGAGGGCGCGGCGCGGTCGATGCGCACGCGGTCGGGACCGGCGAAGCGTGTGCGCCCGTCGCGCTGTACGTGCAGGATGAGCTTGCCCGGGTCGAACGGCGGATCGGGAACGAACACGACGGTCGTGCGCTCGGGGCCGGCGTCGACCTTGCGCACGCCCAGCGGCTTCGCGGCGATGCGCAGCCGGTGCGACGCGAGGAGCGCGATCGCGGGCTCGGGCAGCGGGCCGAAGCGGTCGACCAGCTCCTCGACGATCGCGTCGATGCCGTCGACGTCCTCGGCGGTCGCGAGCCGCTTGTAGAGGACGAGGCGCTCGTGGATGTCGTTGCAGTAGTCCTCGGGCAGGCGCGCGGGCACGTGCAGCTGGATCTCGGTAGTGACGCCCAGCGGCTCCGCGAGATTCGGTTCGCGGCCGGACTTCAACGCCGACACCGCCGACTTCAGCATGTCGGCGTAGAGCTGGAAGCCCACCTCGGCCATCTCGCCCGACTGGTCCTCGCCCAGTACCTCGCCGGCGCCGCGGATCTCGAGGTCGTGCATCGCGAGGTAGAAGCCCGAGC
>CAYJOA010000002.1:68250-87970 GCA_964371495.1 uncultured Rubrivivax sp. | reverse complement strand
GCCTGGCCGGTGGCGTTCAGCGGCACGTCGATCTGGCCCTGGAAACGCTGCTGGCGGTTCCAGTCGGTTTCGCCGTGGCGGATGAAGAGCAGTTCGGTCACTTGGCGAAGAGCTGGGAGCGGTCGCGGAACGATTTGAACTCCAGCGCGTTGCCGGCCGGGTCGTGGAAGAACATCGTGGCCTGTTCACCCACCTGGCCGGCGAAACGGATGTAGGGCTCGATGACGAACTCCACGCCGTGCCCGCGCAACTGCGCCGCCAGCGTGTGGAAACGATCCCAGTCGAGCACGACGCCGAAGTGCGGCACCGGCACGTCGTGGCCGTCGACCTCGTTGTGGTGCGCCCGCGCGCGCGGCGGTGCCAGGTGGGCGACGATCTGGTGGCCGTAGAGGTCGAAGTCGATCCACTCGTCGCTGGAGCGGCCTTCGGGGCAGCCGAGCACGCCGCCGTAGAAGCGTCGTGCGGCGGCCAGGTCATCGACCGGGAAAGCCAGGTGAAACGGAGCGAGGTCCTGCATGGTCGGCGGCTTTGGCTGGGTGACGTGGCGGTGGCGCGGCACCGGAACCCGCATTGTCGCCGTCGCGGCGGTATCTGGCAGACTCGCGCGCGATGTCCACCGTCGTCCTCATCCCCGGCCTGGCCTGCGACCACGCGTTGTGGCAGGCGCAGCAGCCGGCGCTGGCCGAGCACTGCACGGTGCAGGTCAGCGACGTGCACTTCCGCTTCGACACCCTGCCGGCGATGGCGGCGGCGCTGCTGGCCGAAACCGACGGCGCGCTGCTGCTGGTGGGCTGTTCGATGGGCGGCATGGTGGCGCTGGAGGCCGTGCGCCAGGCGCCGCAGCGCGTGCCGGGCCTGGCGCTGCTGGGCAGCTCGGCGCGGCCCGACACGCCGGAGCTGAAGGCGCTGCGTTCGCAGGCCTGCGAGCTGTTCGCCGCCGGCCGCATGGACGAGGTGCTGCGCGCCAACCTGCCTTTCGCCTTCCATCCCCACGGCGCTGCCGACGCCGCGCTGACGGACCGCTACCTGGCGATGGTGCGACGCGCCGGCGCCGAACAGCTGATCCGCCAGAACCGCGCCGTGATGGCGCGCGCCGACAGCCGGCCGCTGCTGCCGGGCATCGGCTGCCCGGTGCTCGTGGCCTGCGGCGAGGCCGACGCGCTGACGCCGCCGGAACACGCGCAGGAGATCGCTGCGCTGGTGCCGCGCTCGCGGCTGGAGATCGTCGCCGGCGCCGGCCACATGCTGACCATGGAGCAGCCGGCGCGCGTGAACGCGCTGCTGCTGGACTGGCTGGCCGCGATCAGCGCTTGACTTCGGGCGCGTAGATGCTGGCGTCGGTGGTCAGCAGGTCCAGCGGGTAGCGGCGTCCGGCCAGGTGGTCGTCGATGCAGCGTTGCACCAGCGGGCTGCGGTGGCGGTCGGCGCTGGCGCGCAGCTCGTCGGGCGTCAGCCACAGCGTGCGCACGATGCCGGTGTCCAGCGCGCGGCCGGGCAGCGGCTCGCCGGCGTGGCCGCAGTAGGCGAAGCGCAGGTAGGTCACATCGTCGCCCGTGGCGGGTCGCGTGAAGCGCGACAGGTAGACCCCGACCAGCGCCTCGGGGGTGAAGGTCCGCGCCGTTTCCTCCAGCGTTTCGCGCACCACGCCCTGCAGCGGCGACTCGCCCGGGTCCAGGTGGCCGGCGGGGTTGTTGAGCTTCAGGCCTTCGGGCGTGTGCTCTTCGACCAGCAGGTAGCGGCCATCGTTTTCGACGATCGCGGCGACGGTGACGCTGGGGCTCCAGCGCGAAACGGGGCTCATGGCGCACATGCTAGACCCTGCTCTGCATCAGCGGCGCGGCGGTAAGTTTGTGGTAGCTTCGCCGGCCACCAACCAACACGAAACGCGAGGAGGCCTGCATGCTCATAGGCGTACCGCTCGAAACCGCGGCGGGCGAAACCCGTGTCGCGGTCACTCCCGAGACGGCCAAGAAGCTCAAGGCGCAGGGCCACCGCATCCTGGTGCAATCGGGTGCCGGCGTCGCCGCCAGCGCCACCGACGAGGCCTATGTCGCTGCCGGCGCCGAAATCACCGACCGCGCCGGCGCCTTCGCCGCCGAACTGGTGCTCAAGGTGAGGAGCCCCGACGCCGACGAGCTGAGCCTGATGAAGACCGGCACCAACCTGGTCGGCATGCTCAACCCCTTCGACAAGGACAACCTGACGCGCCTGGCTGCCGCCGGCATCACCAGCTTCGCGCTCGAGGCCGCGCCGCGCACGACGCGCGCGCAAAGCATGGACGTGCTGTCGAGCCAGGCCAACATCGCCGGCTACAAGGCGGTGATGATGGCCGCCGACAAGTACCAGCGTCTGTTCCCGATGCTGATGACGGCCGCCGGCACCATCAAGGCCGCGCGCGTGGTGATCCTGGGTGTCGGCGTGGCGGGGCTGCAGGCCATCGCCACCGCCAAGCGGCTGGGTGCCGTGATCGAGGCCAGCGACGTGCGGCCATCGGTGAAGGAGCAGGTCGAAAGCCTGGGTGCCAAGTTCATCGACGTGCCCTACGAGACGGCCGAGGAGAAGGAGGCCGCCGAAGGCGTGGGCGGCTACGCCAAGCCGATGCCGCAGAGCTGGATGGACCGCCAGAAGGTCGAGGTGGCGAAGAAGGTCGCGGCGGCCGACATCGTCGTCAGCACGGCGCTGATCCCGGGCCGCGCGGCGCCGGTGCTGATCACCGAGGACATGGTCAAGTCCATGAAGCCCGGCAGCGTGATCGTCGACATGGCGGCACCCGCCGGCGGCAACTGCCCGCTCACCGAGGCCGGCAAGACCGTCGTCAAGCACGGCGTCACGATCGTCGGCGAGACCAACATCCCGGCGCTGGTGGCGGCCGACTCTTCGTCGCTGTATGCGCGCAACGTACTCGACTTCCTCAAGCTCGTGGTCACCAAGGAAGGCGGCTTCAACGTGCCGCTGGACGACGACATCGTCGTCGCCTGCCTGATGACCCAGAACGGTGAAGTGAAGAGAAAGTAAGCCATGGACATCGTCAGCCCCACCATCACCAACCTGATCATCTTCGTGCTCGCCATCTACGTGGGCTACCACGTCGTGTGGACGGTGACGCCCGCGCTGCACACGCCGCTGATGGCGGTGACCAACGCCATCAGCGCCATCGTCATCGTCGGCGCCATGCTGGCCGCCGCGCTGACCGAAACGACGCTGGGCAAGACCATGGGCGTGCTGGCCATGGCGCTGGCGGCGGTCAACGTCTTCGGCGGTTTCCTCGTCACGCGGCGCATGCTGGAGATGTTCAAGAAGAAGGAGAAGAAGGTGACAGTCGCGGGGGACCAGCCATGAGCATGAGCCTCGTCACGCTGCTGTACCTGGTGGCCAGCGTCTGTTTCATCCAGGCGCTCAAGGGCTTGAGCCACCCCACGACGTCGATCCGCGGCAACCTGTTCGGCATGGTCGGCATGGCCATCGCCGTGCTCACCACGGCGGCGCTGATCGTCGAGCTCGCCGGCAGCATGGGGCAGATGCGCGCCCAGGGCATGGTCTGGGTCGTCGTCGGGCTGGTCGCCGGCGCGGCCTACGGCGCCTGGCGCGCCAAGACGGTCGAGATGACCAAGATGCCCGAGCTGGTGGCCTTCTTCCACAGCATGATCGGCCTGGCGGCGGTGTTCATCGCCGTCGCCGCGGTGGCCGAACCCTGGGCCTTCGGCATCGTCGCCAAGGGCGCGCCGATCCCCACCGGCAACCGCTTCGAGCTGTTCCTGGGCGCGGCCATCGGCGCCATCACCTTCAGCGGCTCGGTCATCGCCTGGGGCAAGCTGTCGGGCACCTACAAGTTCCGCCTCTTCCAGGGCGCGCCGGTCACCTTCGGCGGCCAGCACATGCTGAACCTGGTGCTCGGCATCGCCACCGTCGCGCTGGGGCTGGTCTTCGCCTTCACCGAAAACTGGCCGGCGTTCTTCGCCATGCTGGCGCTGAGCTTCGTGCTCGGCGTGCTGATCATCATCCCGATCGGCGGCGCCGACATGCCGGTGGTCGTGAGCATGCTCAACAGCTACTCGGGATGGGCCGCGGCGGGCATCGGCTTCAGCCTCAACAACAGCATGCTGATCATCGCCGGCAGTCTGGTGGGCAGCTCGGGCGCGATCCTGAGCTACATCATGTGCAAGGCCATGAACCGCTCGTTCTTCAACGTCATCCTGGGCGGCTTCGGCGGCGAGGTCGCCGGGCCGGCCGTCGGCGGCGCGCAGCGCCCGGTGAAGAGCGGCAGCGCCGACGACGCCGCCTTCGTGCTGGGCAACGCCGAGACGGTGATCATCGTTCCCGGCTACGGCCTGGCGGTGGCGCGCGCACAGCACGCGGTCAAGGAACTGGCGGCCAAGCTCACGGCCAAGGGCGTCAGCGTCAAGTACGCCATCCACCCGGTGGCCGGCCGCATGCCCGGCCACATGAACGTGCTGCTGGCCGAGGCCGAAGTGCCCTACGACCAGGTCTTCGAGATGGAAGACATCAACGGCGAATTCGGCCAGGCCGACGTGGCCATCATCCTGGGCGCCAACGACGTCGTGAACCCCGCCGCGCACACCAAGGGCAGCGCCATCTACGGCATGCCCATCCTGGAGGCCTACAAGGCCAAGACCGTGATCGTCAACAAGCGCTCGATGGCCAGCGGCTATGCCGGGCTCGACAACGAACTGTTCTACATGGACAAGACGATGATGGTCTTCGGCGACGCGAAGAAGGTGGTCGAGGAGATGGTGAAGGCGGTGGAGTGACGCGCGCCGATTGACGGTCGATACATCGAGAAGGGGGCTGCGGCCCCCTTTGTCATGCGCAGTGGCCGAGCGATGGCCGTGGCCCCCTGAATGCGGGGTCCCGACGGCGCCGCCCGCTAGCGCTTGCCTAACGGTCGGTAACTAGCCTTCGTTCCAGGCAGCGCCTTCCCGGCGCCCTGCAGTGCACGAAGGAGGCGCCCGACATGAGCTCCACGATCTTCAAGGTGGACCCTCTGCGCGTTGCTGCTGGCCTGGCACTGCTGCTGGCCATGGCCGTACACGCCGCGCCGGCCTACCAGGCGACTCTGCTCAGCCTGCCCGACGGTTACGCCGGCAGCCGCGTGTGGGGCATCTCGGGGGGCTTGATCGTCGGCGAGGTCTTCGACAATGTGAGCTTTGCGCCGCGCGCCACCGCCTGGTCGAGCGCCGCGACACCCACGCTGCTGGCGGGCAGCACGTTTGGGTCGTCGGCCTACGCGGTGACGTCCGACGGGCGCATCGTCGGCTATCGCGAGACCGTGGCCGACCCCACCCAGAACCAGGCCGTCTCCTGGAGCACAGCGGCCGCGAACCCGCCGACGACGATCGGCGACGCCAGCGGCGCCTCGCAAGCACGCGCCGCGGCCGGTAGCTTCACCGCCGGCGCGCTGGCCGACGGCGCGTTCGCCCACGACGGCAGTGCGCTCACGATGCTCGGCGGGAGCGGCAGCATCGCCTACGGCGTGCGTGACGACGGCGTGGCCGTCGGTCAGGATGCCTATGGCGCTGCGTCGGTCTTCAACGGCACCCATGCCGGCACGTTGGCCTCCAGCGGCGCCGCCTGGGCCATCCTGGGTGATCAGGTCGTCGGAAGCTACTACGACACCAACGACGATCCGCACGCTTTCCTGACCACGCTCGGTGGCGGGCTACTGGACTTGTTCGACGGCGCCGCATTCGCATTGAACAGCTTGGGCACCGTTGTCGGTACCGATCGTGCCAACGACGAAGCCGCTTGGATCTCGATGATCGTCGGGGGAAGCAGGCAAGCCTGGAACTTGAACGATCTGGTCGACCCAACCGAATTGGGCGGCTTCACGCTAACTCAAGCGCGCGGCATCGGCGAGGACGGCACGATCGTCGCATTTGGCTCCGACGGTCGGTTCGAGCGTGCCTTCGTGCTGCGACCGCAGCTCGACGGTGGTACGGGTGGTGGAACGGGTGGCGGTGGCGGTGGCGGCAGCGGTGGTGGTACTGGCGGTGGAACGGGCGGCGGCACCGGGGGCGGGTCCGGCGCTGGCCAAGGCATTCCGGAGCCTCACTCACTGGCCTTGTGCGGTCTGGCCCTGGCATTGGCTGCAGCCGGCACGCGGAGGCGCCGCCGGCGTAATCAGCCACGGTCGGCCGACGCTGGCGGTGCCCCGGCATGAGCCGCTGGTTCGGCCGCGGCGCAAAAGCCGGGCAGGCCGCGCCCGAGGCCATCACGCTGACCCTGCCGCAGGCCCTGTGGCTGGCCGGCAGCCTGTGCAGCCTGCACCGCGTACCGATGGCCGAAGCGCTGGTCGCCGAGCGGCTGCCGCCACCGATCACGCTGGGCAGCGTCATGGCCTTGCTGGCGGCGTTGGGCATCCGGTCGCAGGCGCTGCGGCCCGGGCGCCTGGGCGACGGGCTGCAGCCCGGCACGCTGGTACAGCTGGCACTGAACAAGGACACCGCCGCCGCACCGGCCGATGCCGACGCCGACGCCGCCCCGGCACTGCTGCTGGTGCTGGCGGTCGACGGCGAGCGCGTGCTGGTGGGCGCGCTGGGTCAGCGCGAACCGCAGCGGCGCAACCGCGCCGAGTTGCTGCGCGACTGCAGCGGCCTGGCCTACACCACCGAGCGCTCGCGCAGCGCCGTCGCCGACCCCGACGCCGAGCCCGCGAACGGCTTCGGCTGGGCCTGGTTCGGCCAGGCGCTGCTGCAGCACCGCCGCCTGTGGCGCGATGTGCTGATCACCTCACTCGTCATCCAGCTGCTGGCGCTGGCGGTGCCGCTGGCCACGCAGGCCGTGGTCGACAAGGTGGTGGTGCACCGCACGCAGAGCACGCTGCTGGCGCTGGGCCTGGGACTGGTCGCGATCACCGTCTTCTCGTCGCTGCTGTCGTGGCTGCGCCAGGTGCTGGTGCTGCACACCGGCAACCGCATCGACGCGGTGCTGTCGGCCACGATCTTCGCGCGCCTGGTGCGGCTGCCGCTGCGCTTCTTCGAGCACCGGCCCACCGGCGTGCTGACGGCACGGCTGCAGGGCATCGAACAGGTGCGCGAGTTCATGGCCGGCGCGGCGGTGACGCTGGCGCTCGACGTGCCTTTCATCTTCGTCTTCCTGGCCATCATGTTCTGGTACTCGGTGCCGCTCACGCTGGTGGTGCTGGGTGCGCTGGCGCTGATCGTGGCGCTGTCGGTGGCGGTGGTGCCGGCGTTCCGGCGCCGGCTCGACGCGCAGTTCCTGATCGGCGCGCGCAACCAGGCTTTCGTCACCGAGCACCTGGCCGGCATCGAGACCGTCAAGAGCGTGCAGATGGAGGCCCCGCTGCAGGCGCGTTACGAGGACCAGGTGGCGCAGCACCTCGAGGCCACGCTGCGCACGCGCACGCTGGCCAACAGCTTCAACACCGCCGCCGGCGCCATCGAGCAGCTGATGACGCTGGCCATCCTGTGCGTCGGCGCCTGGCTGGCGATGACCACGCGCGACTTCACCATCGGCATGCTGGTGGCTTTCCAGATGTTCGCGTCGCGGCTGTCGCAGCCGGTGATGCGCGGCGTCGGCCTGTGGCAGCAGTTCCAGCAGACGCGCATCGCCGTGCGGCGCCTGGCCGACATCATGAACGTGCCGGCCGAGGCGCACGGCCTGCTGCCCTCGCGCGAGCCGGTGCGGCGCGGTGAACTGCGCATCGAGCAGCTCGCCTTTCGCCACGGCGAGGGCCGGCCCTGGCTGTTCCGCGGGCTCGACGTGGTGGTGCCCGCGGGCAGCGCGGTGGCGCTGATGGGCGCGTCGGGCTGCGGCAAGAGCACGCTGGCCAAGCTGATGCTGGGCATGTACCCGGCCGCCGACGGCCGCATCCTGCTCGACGGCCACGACATCGCGCAGATGCCGGTCAACGAGCTGCGCCGCAGCTTCGGCGTGGTGCCGCAGGAGACCATGCTGTTCTCGGGCAGCGTGCTCGACAACGTCGTGCTGGGCCACCCGCACGCCAGCTTCGAGCAAGTGGTGGCGGCCTGCCGCATGGCCGAGGTGCATGCCGTGATCGAGGCCCTGCCCGAGGGCTACCAGACCCTCGTCGGTGAGCGCGGCGTCGGCCTGTCGGGCGGCCAGCGCCAGCGCCTGGCGATCGCGCGCGCGCTGCTCAAGCGGCCGCAGGTACTGATCTTCGACGAGGCCACCTCCAACCTCGACCCCGAGACGGCGCAGGCCTTCGCCCGCACCGTCAATGCGCTCAAGGGCCAGGTCACGCTGGTGTTCATCGCGCACCAGCTGCCGCGCGCGCTGCAGCTCGACGCCATCGTGCGGCTCGACAGCGCGCCGGCCGCGGCGTCGGCCCCTGCCGCGGCGGCGGTCGCACCGATCCACGCCATCGCCCGGGAGGCGACATGAACGGCCCGACGAGCATCGCGGCAGGTCCGATGGCGCCGGCCCTGGCCCGCCTGCGCGATGCGCCGCCCTCGGCCGCGCTGCGCGGCGTGCTGTGGGCGCTGCTGGCGCTGGTGGGCACGGCGCTGGCCTGGTCGGTGCTGGGGCGGCTGGACATCGTGGCCAGCGCCGGCGGCAAGCTGGTGCCCGGCGGCTACCTGAAGATCGTGCAGCCGGCCGAGCCTGGCGTCATCGACGAGATCCTGGTCGCCGACGGCGCGCGGGTGCAGGCCGGCGACCTGCTGATGCGCATGAACGCCACCGTGGCCGGCGCAGACCACCGCAGCATCGTCGCCGAACTGGGCCGGCGCCGGCTCGAGTTGCGCCGCATCGACGCCGAACTAGTGGGCGCCGCGTGGACCACCAGCGCCGGCGACGCCGCCGGCTTCGATGCCGCCCAGCTGGCCGCCGTGCGTGCCCAGCACGAGGCCAACCGGCGCGCGCTGGCCGATGCGCTGGAGCAGGAGCGCGCCACGCTGCAGCGCACCCGCGCCGAGCTGGCCGGCGCCACCGAGCAGCGCGACAAGCTGCTCAAGGTGCTGCCGATGTACCGCGAGCAGGAAACGGCCTATCGCGACTTGTTCCGGCAAGGCTTCGCCGGGCGGCTGATGCAGCTGGACAAGGAGCGCGAACTGATCGAGAAAGAACGCGACCTGGCCGCGGCCGGCCACGCCATCGCCGCCGCCCAGGCCACCATCGCGCAAAGCGAGCGGCGCACGGCGCAGATCGAATCGGGCTGGCGCCAGCGCCTGCAGGCCGAGCGCATCGAGGCCCTGGGCCAGGTGGCGCGGCTGGAGCAGGAACTGGCCAAGAGCGACCACCGCGGCCGCCAGCTCGAGCTGCGCGCCCCCCACGACGGCGTCGTGCAGGACCTGGCCACGCACACCCGCGGCACCGTCGTGCAACCCGGCACCGTGCTGATGAGCCTGGTGCCCGACACCGAGCCGCTGCTGGCCGAGGTCTGGCTGCGCAATGCCGACATCGGCTTCGTCGCGCCCGGCCAGCCGGTGCGGCTGAAGCTGGCCGCCTACGCGTTCCAGAAATACGGCCTGCTCGAAGGCCGCATCGCGCAGGTCAGCGCCGACGCCAGCGACCCACAGGCGCGCAGCGGCGCCGGTGCGCCGGCGGCCGCGCGCGACGCCGCCGCAGCGGACGCCGCCGACAGCGGCCCGGTGTTCAAGGTGCAGGTGGCGCTCGACACGCAGCAGCTGCTCGGCCGCGGTGAACCGATGCGCCTGGCCCCCGGCATGGCCGTCACCGCCGAGATCCACCAGGGCACGCGCAGCGTGCTCGAGTACCTGCTGTCGCCGATCCAGCGCGTGGCGCAGGAAGCCGGGCGCGAGCGCTGAATCGATAGCGCAGGGAGCACGACGATGAGCACCACCACACCCATCACCGAACTCGAGTACGCAGGCCTGTCAGGTTATGCGCACTTCGCCAGCCGCACGCCCGAGAACATGCCGGCCGAGGCCACGCTGTATGGTTTTCACGAGTTGTACAGGGGCGGTCCGGACTTGATGGCCAACAGCTTCGAGGGCGTGATCCTGCAGCGCGGCGACGACATCGTGATCGCCTTCGCAGGCACTGAAGACATCATCGACTGGACGCAGGACGCGCTGTCCTTCATCGGCAAGGGAACCCAGCTGGAGTCGGCTGCGCTGATGTACATGCGGGCGGTGACGGAGATCATTCCGGGCCTGCAGGATCGAGGTGATCTGGGCCCCAACCCCACCATCACCTTCACCGGCCACTCGCTGGGCGGGGGCATCGCCTCGGTGATGTCGGTGCTATTCGAAAGGCCGGCCACGGTGTTCGACGCCGCACCGTTTCTCAAGCATGTGACGTTTCAGGAGCCCATCAACAAGGTCTATGAAGCTTTGTACCGCGAGGGGTTCACAGACCCGGCACTGAGACGCTACTACTTGATGGCGGACGCGTTTCCGTTCAACTTCCTCTCCGATGTCGACAACAGCGACCCTGCCTATGTAGTTGCCTACGAGGAGTACCAACGGCGCGCCGAGCGTGTCACCGGCTCGTACAAGGAAGGTGAGTTCATCACCGCCTACTTTGGCAAGGACGAGCGCATCAATGGCTACGCTGCCACGCGCATTGACATGGGCCACGCCTTCAACACCTACTGGCGCGACGGCTTCATGGGGCGCTCGGAATGGGACTTGCACGCCGGCACCTTGATGGTGGCGCACCACCTCGACTCGCGCTTTTCGGAGCAAACGCGACGCTTCTGGCACTTCATCCCCGAGATTTTCGACTCCAAGGTCGAGGAGCGCGGCTACCTCGATCAGCCGGCGTCGTTTCTCGAGTTGATCAGCTACAGCCCGACGCGCAACGGCAACCTGCTGTCGCCGTTTCTCGACGACATCGCGAAGATTCAAACCAATCTGAGTTGGGATCAGCAACAAGTGCCCGAGGCCTATGACCCGAGCAGGTATGCCGGCGTCGAGTCCGACTACGTCGGGTCCGCAGTTCGTGTCAAGCTGGACAAGTCCCAACCCGTCCTGCAAGGCCTGATCAAGACGGCAATCAACTACTACGCCAGCTTTGATGCGAGCACGTCGAATCCGCTGCCGGTCTTCACGTCCAGCACAGGCTCAACGGTGACTGTCGATGCGTTTCGACTGTCCATTGCTGGTGTCATGGGCAAACAAGGCCCGCAGTGGCTGCATGGCTATGTCGACAGCCGCCTGTCTCAGATCGACAACCTCAGCCCTTTGAACGTCGGCCGGTTCGACGGCGCCGGCGAATGGGTACTGCCAACGCAATACGGTGTGCGCGCGACCTCGACCAGCGGGCTGGCGTTCTCGTCTTTCGTCATGGGGAGCCTCGGCGATGACCGACTTGACGGCAACGATGGCGACGACGTGTTGTTTGGTGACTGGGGCAACGACATCCTGCGCGGCGAGAGACCGGGCGACGACATCCTCGTCGGTGGCCTCGGCGACGACATCCTGTTCGGCAACGAACTCGACAAGATGTACGGCGGTCGAGGCATCGATCACTACGTCGTCGAGGTCGGCGGCGAGATCGAGGATGACGACGGCGAGGGCGACGTGCGCTTCAATGGGGTGTTGCTGGCCAGAGGTTGGCGCAAAGGCCAGGGCAACACCTACACCGACGGCGCCAACAATGTGCGCTACACCCTCAACGGAGACACGCTGATCGTCAAGCAAGGCGCCGACAACACCGCACTGACCATCACCCAATGGACCAACGGCGACCTCGGCATCACTCTGAGCAATGACGAACCCGACCCTGCCAGCCCGCCGAAGCCCGACATCTTCAAGATGCCGGCGCGCAAGGACCCGCTGATCCTCGACCTCGACGGCGACGGCGTCGAAACTACCGGCCCCAGCGACCCCGCTCGCAGCATCTACTTCGACGCCACCGGCGCGGGCATCCCGACGCTGACGGGCTGGGTCCAGGCCGACGACGCCTTCCTGGCGCTCGACCGCAACGGCAACGGCCGCATCGACAGCGGGCAGGAACTGTTCGGCGACGCCACGCCCCTCGCATTCGGCGGCGCTGCGATCGATGGCTTCGACGCGCTGGCGCAGGAAGACACCAACTCGGACGGTTGGGTCGATGCCGCCGACGCGCGCTTTGCCGACCTGCGCCTGTGGCGCGACCTCGACCAGGACGGCGTTTCCGACGACGGCGAGCTGTTCACGCTGGCCGACGTGGGCGTCGAAGCGCTGCGCGTATCCAACACCGGCAACCGCCAGGAACTGGACAACGGCAACCGCATCGCCGACCTGGGCAGCTTCCGCTGGGCCGACGGTCACAGCGGCAGCACCGCCGTGGTCGGCAATGCCGCCGACGTGGACCTGGCGCAGGACCTGTCGCGCCAGATCCTGCCGCCCATCGTCGTCAGCCCCGGCGTGCTGGCGCTGCCGCAGATGCCCGGTCGCGGCCGTGTCCACGACCTGCACTCCGCCGCCACGCTGTCGCCCGAGCTGGCCGCCCAACTTGCCGCTTTTGCCACGCTGGACCGCGCCGGCCAGCAGGCGGCCATCGACGGCCTGATCACCACCTGGGCGCGCAGCTCGGACATGACCCCGCTGCGCGAGCGCGGTGAAGCGCTGGGCGTGGACGTGGTCTACGAGCAGTTCCAGCGCCCCGGTCACTACTTCTACCCGCGGCCCGACGAGCGCCCGTTTCAGAGCTGGATCGAAGGCGGCACCGCCACCGCCGAGGGCTGGCTGCGTGGCAACTTCGCCGCCCCGGTGTGGGCCAGCTACGTGGACTATTTCGAGTCGCGCATCTTCTCGCTCGAGGCCATGAGCGGCACCTACTTCCAGGTGCTGCCCGGTGAGAGCAGCTTCAACGGCTCGCTGCCGGGCACGGTGCGCACCGATGGCGCGGGCGAGAACGTCACCTTGCACGTCACGTGGGACGCCAGTCACCTCGGCCTGGCTTTGCAGGGACGCTACGAAAACCTGCGCCAGCAGATCTACGAGACGCTGGCCGAACAGACGCGTCTGGCCGCGGTGCTGGCGCCGCTGTCGGCGCCGGGCCTGACCACGGTCGAAGCCTTCGAGGCCGTGGAAGCGCTGCTGCGCAGCGCCATCGCCGCCGACCGGATGGCCGGCATCGGCGACCTGATCGACGTCAACGCCCTGATGCAGAGACGCTTCGGCAACGATGCCCGCTGGGGCGGCGCCGAGTTGCTGGCCGACAGCGTGGCGGCGCAGCCGCTGACGCCTGAACTGATCGACCTGCTGAAGTCGTGGCGGGTGTCGGTCGGCGAGGCTGGCGCCGAGTACAGCCAAGGCGCGCCCGGCAGCTACACCTTCGTGCCACTGGGCAATGCGCGGGCCCAGACCGGCCATGCCCAGGGCGACTGGATGGTCGGCACGCACAGCGCCGACGGCTTCTACGGCCTTGGCGGCGACGACTGGCTGCAAGGCCGCGGCGGCAACGACCAATTGTTCGGCGGCGACGGCAACGACCTCATCGACGGCGGCACCGGCAACGACATCCTGCTCGGCGGTGACGGTGACGACCACTACCGCTACAGCCGCGGCGACGGCAGCGATCTCGTCGCCGACACCCAGGGCAGCAACACCCTGGTGCTCGGTGCCGGTCTGGAGCCGGCCGACCTGGCCTTCAGCCGCCAGAACAACGACTTGCGGATCAGCGTGCGCGACAGCAGCGACAGCCTGCACGTGCAAGGCTTTTTCGACACCAACGGCGGTATCACCGGCAACCTGGGTGGCATCGATTTCGCCAGTGGTGGCTTCATCGATTCGGCCAGCCTGGCCGAACTGGCGGCCCGAGGCGATGGCCGTCCCCAGTCGATCGCCGGCACTTCGTACGCCGACACCATGGACGCCGGCGGCGGCAACGACCAGGTGCACGGCTACGGCGGCGGCGACACCCTGAACGGCGGCGAGGGCCGCGACACCCTCGACGGTGGCGACGGCGACGACCTGCTCCAGGGCGGCGACGACAAGGACTCGCTGCTCGGTGGCGCCGGCAACGACCGCCTGGCCGGCGGCGCCGGTGCCGATACGCTGGACGGCGGTACCGGCGACGATGTGCTCAGCGGCGGCCGCGGCCGCGACCGGCTGATCGGCGGCGCCGGCTACGACCGCTTCGAGTTCGATCTCGGCGATGGCGTGGACACCATCGTCGACGCCGGTCAGTCCGGTGCGGGCGAAGCCGTGCGCTTCGGCGTCGGCATCGGCAGCGGCCAATTGCGCGCCGCGCGCCAGGGCGACGACCTGGTGCTGCAAGTCGGCGACAGCGCCGACCGTCTGCTGCTCGGCGGCTGGTTCGCCACCGGCGCGTCGCCGATCGACCGCTTCGAGTTCGCCGACGGCACGGTGCTGAATGGCCGACAGCTGCGCGGCCGCCTGGGCGAAGTCACCAGCGGCGACGACGTGGTGACCGGCGGCACGGCTGCCGACGCCCTGCAGGGCGGCGCCGGCAACGACCTGCTCAGCGGCGCCGAGGGCAACGACCAACTCGTCGGCGGCGACGGCAGCGACCAGCTGCTCGGCGGCGCCGGCAACGACATCCTCGATGGTGGTCCCGGCAACGACGTGCTCGGCGGCGGCGACGGCAGCGACACCATTCGCTTCGGCCCCGGCGCCGGAGTCGACACCTGGCTGGGCGTGGACACCAGTGCCGGACGTGTCGATCGCGTGTTGCTCGGCCCGGCCGTGCGCGCGCTCGACGTGCAGCTGTATCGCGCCGGCAACGACCTGCTGCTCACCCTGCGCGGCCGGCCCGATCAGCTGCGCGTGGTCGATCACTTTGCGCCGGCCACGGGGCCGCGCCTGGGTTCGGGCATCAACCGCATCGACTTCAACGACGGCACGCGCTGGAGCCTGGCCCAGATCGCCGCCAAGGCCGTGGCCTGGACGGGCGCCGCACTCGGCGCCGTGCCCGCCTTGCCTGCCGCGCCGGTGCCTGTGCCGCTCGCTGCCTTGAACTTGCCGCCGGCCGGCTCGGGCGACGACCAGACCCTCACCGGCGGCGAAGGCAACGACCCCGCCCTGCAAGGGGGTGAAGGCGACGACACCCTGCGTGGCCTGGGTGGCCAGGACGACCTGCGCGGCGGCGCCGGGCAGGACAACCTGGACGGCGGCGCCGGCGACGACACCTTGGCCGGCAACGCCGGCCAGGATCTCCTGCAGGGCGGCCCGGGCAGCGACACCTACCGCTACTCCCGTGGCGACGGCAGCGACACCGTCATCATCCAAGACACCGCCGGGGCCACCGATCGCCTGCAACTGCTGGGCATCGCCGCGACCGATGTGCTGGTGCGGCGCGACGGCCTGGACCTGCTGCTGTACATCGGCGAGCCGGGCCAGCGCGAGCGTGCCCGCGAGACCGGTGACGCCATCCGCGTCCTCGGCTTTTTTGGCAGCGATGGTGGCAGTCTCATCGACAGCCTGGTGTTCGACAGCGACCCGCCCTGGAACGCCGACGAGTTGGCGCGCCGCGCGCACAGCGGCAGCGAGTTCGACGACGTGCTGCTGCTGGGCGACGCCGACGAAGTGCTCGATGCCTTGGGCGGCCACGACCTGGTGCTGGCCGGCGCCGGCAATGACAGCGCCGGTGGCGGATCGGGCGCCGACGCGCTGTACGGCGAGGCCGGCGACGACACCCTGTCGGGCGGCAGCGAAGCCGACATCGTCGATGGTGGCGAAGGCTCCGACGTGCTCACTGGCGACGGCGGCGACGACCAGCTCGGTGGCGGTGCCGGCAACGACCTGCTGATCGGCGGTGCCGGCAACGACACCCTCGACGGCGGCGCCGGCGACGATGTCTTGCGCGGTGGCTTGGGCGGTGGCGCGGCAGGCAGCGGCGCCGAGGGCTCGGACCGCATGGCCCTCGGCGCCGGGCAGGACCTGTTGCTGGTCGGCATGGACGACGGCGAGATCACGCTCGACGCCCGCGACCCCGCTGCGCGCGAAACCGATGTGCTGCGCTTCGATGCCGGCATCGCAGCGTCGGACGTGCAGATATCGCGCCATGCCGACGACCTGATGCTGGTCATCGACAACGGGCCGGTGGTGCGCGTCAGCGATCACTTTGCCGGCAGCGGCGAGACCGCCAGCACGCTCGAGCGGATCGAATTCGCTGGCGACTCGGGCACGGTTTGGACCGCTGAGCAACTGCGCCTGCGCTCGCTCACCGCAACGCCCGGCAACGACATGCTCTCCGGCTTCGACGCCGACGAGACCATCGACGGTCTGGCCGGCGACGACGCCATCGACGGCCGTGCCGGCAACGACACCTTGATCGGCAACACCGGCAACGACCGTCTGAGCGGCGGCGAAGGCGCCGACCGCTATGTCTTCGACCCCGGCTGGGGCCACGACACCCTCACCAACAGCGACAGCGTGGCCGGTCGCGACGAAGTCGTCTTCGGCCCGGGCGTGGATCCAGCCTCGCTCACCGTGCGCCGCAGCGGCAGCGACTTGCTGCTCGCGGGCGCGACCGACAGCCTGCAGGTGCTTGGCTACTTCGTGGCCGAAGGCGGCAGCGGCAACGCGCCGGAGCGCATCGTCTTCAGCGATGCGGCATCGACGACGTGGGACCTGGCCGCCATCCAGGCCCGCGCCCTGCTCGGCACGCCGGGCGACGACCGCATCACCGGCCATGCCACGCCCGACGAGATCATCGGCGGCGCGGGCGACGATGTGCTCAATGGCGGTGCCGCGTCGGATACCTACGTCTTCGCGCGCGGCTTCGGTCACGACCGCATCGACAACACCGATGCGGCGCGCAGCGGCGACCGCATTCGCTTCGCCGCCGACATCGCCGTGGCCGATGTGGCCGTCAGCCGCAGCGGCAACGACCTGTGGCTGCGCGCGGGCAGCGACAGCGTGCAGGTGCTCGGCTACTTCAATGATGGTGCCGCAGCCTGGCGCCTGGCCGGCGTGGCCTTCGACGCCGCACCCGGCATCGAGTGGGACCGCGCCGAACTGGGGGCGCGCTCCAGCCTGGCCACCGAGGGCGACGACGTCTACAGCGGCTCACCCGGCGCCGACGCCTTCGACGCCCTGGGCGGCAACGACCGCCTGCTGGGCGACGAGGGCGACGACGCCCTGGCCGGCGGTCCTGGGGCCGACCTGTTGCAGGGCGGTGGTGGCGCCGATTGGCTGCAGGGTGGCGACGGCAGCGACGACCTGTATGGCGACGCAGGCAACGACACCTTGGACGGCGGCCCCGGCGACGACTATCTCGACGGTGGCGCCGGCCGCGACACCATCCGCCTGGCCGTCGACAACGGGCACGATTGGCTGACACTGGCCGCCGAGGCCGACCAGGTCGACGCCAGCAGCCTGAATCGGTCCGAGCTGCGCATCACCCGCCAGGGCAACGACCTGTTGGTCGCCATCATCGCCAGCGGCGACAGCCTGCTCGTGCAGGGCCAGTTCGGCGGCGCGCCGCGCGTCGACCGGCTGACGATGGCCGACGGTTCGCTCGATGCCGCAGCCATCGCCACCGCCGCGATGGGTGCCACCGACGGTGCGGACCAGATCCATGGCACCGCTGCAGACGACGTGCTCGACGGTCTGGCCGGCAACGACGCGCTGTTTGGCCTGGACGGCAACGACCGCCTGATCGGCGGCCCCGGCAACGACACCCTGACCGGCGGCCCCGGCGACGACGTGTTCGTGTTCGGCTTGGGCGGCGGTGCCGACAGCATGGAGGCCCTCGACCACGGCGCGGGCCGCATCGATGCCGTCGAGCTCGGCGCCGGCATCACGCCGGAAAGCGTCAGCCTGCGGCGCGAGCGCAGCGGCAGCGATGACCTGGTGCTGATCTTCAACGCCAGCGACAGCCTGCGCATCCGGAGTTTCTTCGCCCTGGACGAGGGCCGCGGCGCCACCAGCGTGCAGCTGGTTCGTTTTGCCGACGGCACCGTGTGGAGCACCGAAGAGCTGCGCCTGCGTGCGCTGCTGGGCGGCGCTGCCAATGACACGTTGGTTGGCTACGCCGGCGACGAGCTGCTGGTGGGCGGGCCCGGCAACGACCTGATGGATGGGGGAACAGGCAGCGACGTCTATCTGCATGCCGTCGGCGACGGCCACGACACGATCCAGGCCTACGACCCCAGCGCCGGGCGCATCGACGCACTGCGCTTCGGCGCCGGCATCACCGCCGCCGACCTGACCCTGCGCCGCGTGCCCGGCAACACGCCCATCGTTCGACTCAATCAGACGGTCGCCGACGACCTGCTGGTCGAGTTGAGCGGCGCCGCCGGCGCCGGCTCCGTGCGCGTACGCCAGTTCTTCCACGAGGGCGGCAGCGGCGCCTACCGCATCGACCGCATCGAGTTTGTCGGGGGCTCGTCACCCATCGCCCTCGACGCCATCCAGGCGGCCGTGCGGCTGGGCACACCGGGCGACGACCTGATTCGCGGCAGCGCCGGCGCCGACGCGCTGGACGGCCTGGGCGGCAGCGACGCGATCTTCGGCGAGGCGGGCGACGACACCCTGATCGGCGGCGCCGGCAACGACACGCTCGACGGTGGCGCGGGCAACGACAGCTACCACTTCGCCGCGGGCTTTGGCTCGGACACCTTGGACGGCAACGACCCGGGTGTAGGCAAGTCCGACAGCGTGGTGTTCGAAGGCATCGGCCGCGAGGACGTGACGTTCACGCGCGACGCGGCCGACCTGTTCGCCACCCTCACCGCCACCGGTGACCGCCTGCGCGTGGCCGGCGCCTTCCTGGTCGAGGACCAGAACGCACGCCAGGTGGACCGCTTCGTCTTCACCGACCAGGTGCTGACCCATGCCCAGGTGCGCAGTTCGCTGTTCACCCCGACCGAAGGCCCCGATACGCTGTACGGCAGCGGCAACAGCGACGACATCGACGCGCTCGGCGGCGCCGACGCCGTCTACGCCGCGGGCGGCAACGACAACGTGCAAGGCGGCCCCGGCACCGACAGCCTGTACGGCGAGGGCGGCAGCGACACGCTCGATGGCGGCGCCGGTGACGACCTGCTGGTCGGCGGCGCCGACGCGGCCGGCGACAGCTATCGCTTCGGCAACGGCCGTGGCAACGACCGGGTCGATGCCACGGTGCCGGGCAACACCGCGAGCCTGGACCGCGTGCTCATCGACGCCGACCTCACGCCCGCACAGATCACCCTGCTGCGCAACGGGCCGGACCTCGTGCTCGGCGCCCCCGACGGCGGCACGCTGCGCCTGCTGGGCTTCTTCACCGCCGTCGGTGCCGGCCAGGTCGGACGCGTCACCAACGTGCAATTTGCAGACGCCACGAATACGAACTGGGACACCACCTACCTGCGGGCTCACTCCGGTGACGGCACCGAAGCGTCCGATGTCTTCATCGGCGACGCCGGCGACAACGAGTTCTATCTGCTGGGTGGCAACGACCGCGCCGAAGGCCGCGCCGGCAACGACGTCATGGACGGCGGCAACGACGCCGATACCCTGGTGGGCGAGGCCGGCAACGACACACTCGACGGCGGCGCCGCCGACCACGCCAACGATGTCCTGCAGGGCGGCACCGGCGACGATACCTATGTCTTCGGCGACGGCGACGGCGCGGACCTGGTCCTGGAAGCCGACCCGGCCGGCGACGACCGAGTGCTGTTGCGCGCCAACCTGACGCCGGCCAATGTTGCCTTGCGGCGCGAGGGCGATGACCTGCTCGTGCTGAGCCCGGCCGCCGACTCGCTGCGCATAACGAGTTGGTTCGCCAATCCCGCGATCATCGATCGTTTCGTGTTCGCCGATGGCACGGTTGGGACCGAGGACGACGTCCTGGCCCATCAGCCCGGCGCCACCGACGG
>CAYJOA010000002.1:61024-68150 GCA_964371495.1 uncultured Rubrivivax sp. | reverse complement strand
CGCCGGCAACGACACGCTGATCAGCGGCGCCGGCAACGATGTGCTCGAGGGCGGCACGGGCGACGACGCCCTGAGCGGCAGCGCGATCGGCAACGGCTACGGCAACGACCCTGGCAACCTGTCGGGCGACACCGTCTACCGTTTCGGCCCAGGTTGGGGCCATGACACGCTGGCCGATTTCGGTGCCGCGCTCGGCACCGACACACTCGAATTCCTTGGCGGCATCACCCCGGCACAGCTGACCCTGCGCCGGCTGGCCGCGGGCAGCGAGACGCCTGGCAGTACCCTGACCGCGTCGCCGGACCTGATGATCAGCGCCGGCAGCGACAGCGTCCGGGTCTCCGGCCAGGATCTGGCCGGCAGCGCCATCGAGCAAGTCCGCTTCGTCGATGCAGGCGGCGCCATCACGGAAACCTGGGACGCCACGCGCATCGCCTTGGAGATGCTGCGTCCGACCGCTGGCGACGATGTCATCGTCGGCAGTGCCGGCGCCGAAACCTTGTCCGGCGACACCGGCAACGACACACTCATCGGCGGCGCCGGCGGCGCCTTCTTCTTCAGCGATGCCAACACCGTCGGCGCCGGCACCGATGTCTTTGACGGCGGCACCGGCAGTGACCTGTTGATCGGTGGCTACATCGCCGACAGCTACCACTTCAGCGCCGGCTTCGGACAAGATACCGTGCGCGACCGCGGCGGCAACACCAGCGCCGTCGACGAGCTGGTGTTCGACGGCCTGGCCACTGCCGCCTTTGCCCTGTCGCGCAGCGGCGACGACCTGCTGTTGCAGCGCAGCGCCGTGCCTGCCGATGAGGTCAGGGTCGAAGGCTATTTCGCGTTCGACACCCACTGGGGCGCCTTCAGCCAGCGCATCGAACGTTTTGTCTTCAGCGATGCCACGCTGGTCTACGCCGACATCCTGGCCCGCCTGGGCCAGGGCACCGAGGGTGACGACATCATCACCGGCACCGAGGGCAACGACGACATCGACGCCCTGGCTGGCAACGATGTCGTGCGCGGCGAAGGCGGTGACGACACGATCGATGGCGGTGCCGGCGACGACACGCTGTTTGGCGGCGGCGGCGCAGGTGTGGACAGCTATCGCTTCGGCAACGGCCGCGGCGCCGACCGCGTCGATGCGGCGGTGCCGGCCAGCGGCGCCGGGCATGTCGCCAGCCTGGACCGCGTGCTGATCGACGCCGCGCTCACGCCGGCCCAGATCACGCTGCGGCGCAATGGGCCCGACCTGCTGCTGGGGGCGCCCGATGGCGGCACGATGCACCTGCTGGGCTTCTTCTCGGCCGCCAGCGCGGGGCAGTTGGGGCGCGTCGATCAGGTGCAATTCGGTGATGACACGATCTGGGACACGGCCTACCTGTACGCCCATTCCGGCAACGGCACCGACGGCCCCGACAGCTTCATCGGCGACGCCAGCGACAACGAGTTCCATCTGCTCGGCGGCGACGACTACGCCTATGGTCGCGCCGGCAATGACTTCATCGACGGCGGCGATGGTAGGGACCGCTTGTACGGCGAGCCCGGCAACGACACCCTCGACGGCGGCGCCGGCGACCACACCGCCGACGGCCTCGACGGCGGCGCCGGCGACGACACCTATGCCTTCGGTGTCGGCGACGGCGCCGACGACGTGTATGAAAGCGCCACCGTCATCGCCGGCCTCGCCAGCGGCACCGACCGCGTGCTGTTCCGCGCCAACCTGACGCACGAAAACATCGGCTTCCGGCGCCAGGGCGACGACCTGTACGTCCTCACCGACGAAGCGGGCGACTCGCTGCGCATCAGCTCCTGGTTCAGCGCCGGCTCGCGCATCGAGAGTTTCGAATTCGCGGATGGCACGGTCTGGGGCGAAAACGAGGTGCTGCTGCACCAACCCGGCGCCACCGAAGGCGACGACCAGCTCACCGGTACCAACGGCGCCGACACGCTCGACGCGCTGGGCGGCAGGGACAACGTCTACGGCCGCGGCGGCGACGACCTGATCTTTGGCGGCGCCGGCAGCGACAACCTGTACGGCGAGGCCGGCAACGACACGCTGCACGGCGGCGACGAGCGCGACTACCTGGTCGGCGGCGCCGGCAATGACCGGCTCCACGGCGATGCCGGCAACGACACGCTGGACAGCGGCAGCGGCAACGACGTGCTCGAAGGTGGCGCCGGCGACGACCAACTCAGGGGCACCGATGTCTACCCCGGCAATGTGTCGGGCGACACGGTCTACCGCTTCGGCCCGGGCTGGGGACAGGACACGGTGTCCGATGTCGGCGCTGCCGGCAGCACCGACACGCTGGAATTCTTCGGCAGCGTCACGCCGGACCAGCTCACGCTGCGACGGGAGACGAGCGGGTCGTTTGCGGCGCTGACGCTGACGGGCTCACCCAACCTGCTGGTCAGCGCCGGCACGGGCGCAGGTACGAACAGCGTGCGGATCGCCAACCACGACGGCGCCAGCAGCGCCATCGAGCAGGTTCGGTTCCTCGATGCCGGCGGTGCGGTCACCGAGACGTGGAACGCTGCCCGTATCACCGCCGAAATGCTGCGCCCGACCACGGGCAACGACCTCATCGCCGGCAGCGCGGCAGCCGAAGCGCTGTTTGGCGAGGCCGGCAACGACACGCTGATCGGCGGTGCCGGCGGGCTCTTCAATCACAACGATGGCTCCTACGGCATCGACGGCGCCGACACATACAGCGGCGGCGCGGGCAATGACCTGCTGATCGGTGGCTACGCGGCCGACAGCTATCGTTTTGCCGCCGGCTTCGGCCAGGACACGGTGCGCGACCGCGGCGGCAATCGCACGGCGGTCGATGAACTGGTGTTCGAGGGCCTGGCCTCCACCGACTTCGCCATCTCGCGCCGCGGCGACGACCTGATCCTGCAGCGCAGCACCGCGCCTGGCGACTCGGTCCAGGTCGAGGGCTATTTCACGGCCGACTGGGCCTGGCAGGGCGCCTTCAGCCGCCGCATCGAGCGCTTCGTCTTCAGCGATGCGACGCTCTCCCACGACGGCATCCTGGCCCTCATGACGCAGGGCACCGAGGGCGACGACGTCATCACCGGCACGACGGACAATGACGACTTCAGCGCCCTCGGCGGCAACGACATCGTGCGTGGCGAAGGCGGCAACGATGTGCTCGATGGCGGCAGCGGCGACGACACGCTGGAAGGTGGTCCCGGCAATGACAGCCTGCGCGGCGCCGACGGCAACGACAGGTTGTACGACGGCAGCGCCTCCGGCACCGATGCCGGCAACGACACGCTCGACGGCGGGCCCGGCAACGACAGCCTGACCGGCGGCTCGGGCGTCGACATCTACCGCTTCGGCGTTGAGGGCGCATGGGCCTGGGACGAGGTCGGCAGCTATGCCTACGACGGCATCTACCGCAACGACCAGCTGCAACTGGTGGGCGGCATCACGCCTGCGCAGACCACCTTGCAGCGCTACGGGCCCTACGACCTGCGCATCGTCGTCGGCGAGGCCGGCGTGGTCTCCGGCACCGAGTTGACCAGCGTACGGGTGAGCTCGCAGTTCAACTCGATCGCCAGCGAGCTGGGCAGCATCCGCTTCGACGACGGCACGGTGTGGGACAGCATCACCGTCACCGCGACCGCCCAACGCACCACGCGGTACAACGACTGGGTCTACGGCACCGACGCCGCCGAGAACTTCGACGGCGGTGCCGGGGCCGACGACATCCGGGGCAACGGCGGCGACGACACCTTGCACGGCGGCAGCGGCAACGACTCCGTCCAGGCCTGGGATCGCCACGGCAGCCTGTTCGGCGACGACGGCGACGACGAACTGCGTGGCGGCGCACTCGCCGAAGGCGGTGCCGGCGACGACCGCATCTTCTGGGCGCTGACACAGCGCGGCGGCCTGGGTGACGATGCGTTGACGGGTCTATCGGACGACAACACCTACCAGTTCGACCTCGGCGACGGCAGCGACACCGTCACCGAATTCGGCTTCGGCGACCTCGACGTGTTGTCCTTCGGTCCCGGCATTGCCGTGGTCGATCTGGCCTTCACGTTCGACGGCCTCGACGTGGTGGTCGCGGTCGGGACGGCGGGCGACCACGTCCGCATCGTCGACGCGCTGGCTGGCAACACCATCGAGCGCCTCGACTTCGCGGACGGCCACAGCAGCACGCTGGCCGAACTGCTCACCGGCCTGACCTTCGGCACCGACGACGCCGAGACGATCCTCGGCGGCACTGGCGCCGACCGCATCTTCGCGCTGGGCGGCGACGACGACGTGTTCGCATTCGCCGGTGACGATCAAGTCGACGGCGGTGCGGGCAACGACACGCTCGATGGCGCGCAGGGCAGCGACCTGCTGCTCGGCGGTGACGGTGACGACGAGCTGCACGGCGGCAGCGAGGCCGGCAGCACCGACACACTCGACGGCGGCGCCGGCAGCGACACCTTGTATGGCCACGTGGCGGCCACGCGCTACCTGTTCGGGCGTGCGGATGGCACGGACACCGTCGAAGACGACGACACCGGCGAGCTCGCCACCGATGTGCTGCAGCTCGACGACGGCCTGACGCCGGCCGAGCTGAGCCTGCGGCGCGAGACCAGCGGTACGACGGGCGCGGCAGACGATCTGGTCGTGCGCATCACCGACGGCGGCGACGAGATCCGTTTCGCGGCCTGGTACGCCGACGGTGACCTCACCGGCATCGAGTCGATCGAGTTCCGCGACAGCGTGGGCGCTGTGGTCGAGACCTGGGACCGCGCTCGCCTGGCACTGGAGGCTGGTGGCACCGTGGATGGTGGTGGCGGCGGCGGTGGTGCTGGCCCGGTGCTGGGCACCGCCAACGACGACATCCGGGTGCTCGGCGACGACGACGACCACTTCGACGCGCTCGGCGGCGACGACCAGATCGAAGGCCGCGGCGGCAACGACTGGCTGATCGGCGGCGACGGCAGCGACAAGCTGTACGGTGACGATGGCGACGACACGCTCGACGGCGGCGGCGGCGGCTACGACGAGCTCGACGGCGGCACCGGCAACGACCTGTTGGTCAGCATCGTGGGCGACGGCTTCTTCAACGGCAGCAACGATGCCGACACCTACCGCATCGGCGACGGCGACGGCAGCCGCTTCATCTTCGATTTCGACGGCGCCGGCGACACGGTCGAGCTGGCGGCCACGATCGATCCGTCGACCCTGGTGTTCGAGGCCGACGCCAACAGCCTGCACGTCGCACGCAACGACGCGCCGGGTTGGGCGCTCACCTTGTGGGGCATGCTCGACCCGGCCTTCGCGCCTGGCGGCATCTACACCAGCGGCAGCGACGGGCCGATCGAGACGCTGCAGCTGCTTCACGGCGGCGGCAGCATGCTCGACGCGGCGCAGATGCGCGCGCGCCTGCCGGCGGGGGTCTGGCTGCCGGGCAGCGACAGCACCGACGATCTGCTGACCGGCGACGGCCAGCGCAATTCGATCTGGGGCCAGGCCGGCGACGACACGCTGAACGGTGGCGGCGGCGACGACTGGCTGTACGGCGGCGTTGGCAGCGACGTTGTCACCGGCGGCACCGGCAGCGACTGGCTCGATGACCAGGATGGCGCGGCCGACACCTACCACTTTGCGCGCGGCGACGGCGCCGACATGATCGCCGACCGCGGCGAGGCCACGGTACCGGATCGCCTGGTCTTCGGGCCCGGCATCGACACCGACGACGTCAGCGTGCACCTGGACGGTGTCGACAGCATCCGCTTCGAAGTCGCCGACGGTACTGGCGGCGCCGCCACCGACAGCATCGTCGTCATTGCCTGGCGCCATGCCGAGGTCGTGAACAAGATCGAACAGATCGAGTTCAGCAGCGGCACGGTGTGGACCACCGCGGACGTCGATGCGTTTCTGTCTGCCGGCACGGCACTTCCGCTGGCGGCGCCGGGTGGCAAGCGGGCGCTGGCCAGCGACGTCATCGCAGACGCCGTGGCCGGCTTCGCCGCCGAGAACGACGATCACGGCGACACGCCGCAGCGCAAGCTCTGGCTGCCGGTTCGCTTCGGTGCCGAGGAGCGTCTCTAGTGGCCGGCGCCGGCGTCCTGGGCGCCCAGCGCCAGCCGCACCGCAGCGCCCAGCGACATCGCCGCGCCTTCGGCCCACAGCGTGTCCCAGCGCGTGCAGCCGAGCTGCACGCTGACCAGGCGCCGAGCCCGGCGCAGATAGGGTTGGTCGCGGCTGGACAGCGCGCCGAAGCGGCGTTCCCAGAAGTGCGCCGCGAAGCTCATCAGCCGCGCCGCGTCTGCCGGCCGGCGCAGGTGGGCCAGCGTCTGCGGCAGGTTCCACAGGCCGTAGGCCAGGGCGTGCGTCTCCATCGAGCCCCAGGCGACGCGCACGCATTCCTGGTAGGCGTGCAGCGCCGCGGGCCAGTCGCGCTGCTCGGCGCGCGTGTTGCCGAGCACGTTCAGCGCGTCGCTGAGCTGCTCCCAGTCTTCGTGCTCGCGCGCCGTATGGCAGACCGCCTCCAGCCGCTGCAGCGCCTCGTCCCAGCGGCGGCCGTTGAAGGCGCAGATGGCGAGGTTGTAGACGCCGCCGTTGATGGCGTGCAGATTGCCCAGGCGCTGCCACTTGTCCAGCGCCTTGCGGTGCAGCGCCTCGCCGCGGGCGAAGTCGCGGTCGACGACGTTGGCGATGAAGGCGCGCAGCGCGTCGACGCTGGCACTGATCGCCCCTTCACCGCTACGGTCGGCCAGCGCCGCGGCTTCGTCGAGCAGGGGCGCCAGGCCGCTGGCGTTGCGTGTCGAGCGCCAGCGCACGCTGGCGGCGGCGTGCAGCGCGCGCGCGCGGACCGCGAGCTCGTCCGCGGGTGCCAGCGCGAGCCCGATCTCGGCGTGGTGCTGGGCCGCCGCCCCTTCACCGGCCTCGAAGCACAAGACGCCCAGGAAACTGTGTCCGCGGCTGCGCAGTGCCGGGTCTTCGACCTGCTCGAGCGCCGCAGACAGGTGCGCCATGCCGCCCGCGGGCAGCAGGATCTCGTTGAAGGCCGGGCTCAGCGCGAGCACGATGCGCACGGCATCCTGCGGCGCGCCGTCGGCGCCGGCGCGGGCCAGCGCCGCCCCGAAGTTAGGGAGTTCCTGCCGAACGCGCCCC
>CAYJOA010000002.1:27651-61014 GCA_964371495.1 uncultured Rubrivivax sp. | reverse complement strand
GCCGCGTCGTCGGCGTGTTCGGCGTCCGTGTCCACGGTGGTCACCATGCGCACGCGGGCCCGCGCCGCCACGTTGTTCGGCAGTTCCTGCCTAACGCGACCCAGCGGCGGCGTCGGGCCGAAGCCCTCGGCCCAGTGCAACCACCACTGGCGGTGCCGCAGCCGCAGCACACGCGCGTGCTGCGGGTCCAGCCTTTGCGCCGCGAATTCGCGCAGCGGCTCGGCCAAGGAGATGCGCGGGCCGCCTTCGGCGCCGCTGTCGCGCATCTCGATCAGCGAATGGCTGCGCAGGCCGTCCAGCAGCAGCCTCGTGTCGTGACGGCCATCGCCGCAGACGGTGGCCGCGGCCTCGGCGCTGCAACCGCCGGTGAAGACAGTCAAGCCGGCGAGCAAGGTCGAGTGCGCTTCGTCCAGGAGCTGCCAGCTCCATTCGATGGCCGCTTGCATCGACGCGTGACGCCGGTCCTGCCCGGCCCTTGGCCCGGCGCGGGCGAGCAGTTCGAGTGCGGTCGCGCTTGCGCTCGTGGTGCCGGTCAGCCGCGCCAGCATCTCGTCCGGCGTGAAGGCGCGCACGCGCGAGGCCGCCAGTTCGATGGCCAGCGGCATGCCGTCGAGCGCATGCACCAGCGCCGTGATCGAATCGACATTCGTGCGGCCGAGGTGGAAGTCGGGGCGCGCCGACCGCGCGCGGTCGACGAACAGCGCCACTGCGGGGTTGCCTGCCGCGCCATCGAGGTCGACCCCCGGCGCCGGCAGCTCGAGTGCCTCGACACGGAATTCCTGCTCGCCGTCGAGGCCGAGCACACGACGTGAAGTGACCAGCTGATGCAGCTGCGGAAGCGTCGCGGCCAACCGCGCCACCACGGCAGCGGCAGCGGCATCGAGCTGCTCGAAGTTGTCGAGCACGAGCAGCACGTGCCGGTCGACAAGGGCTTGAACGATGCGCCCGAATGCGTCGCCGCTGCCGGCGCGGACCAGGAAGGCGGCCAGCAGGGCGTCGACCAGTTCGTCGGCGCTGCCGCAGCCGACCAGCGGCACGAACGCGACGAGGTCGAAGCCGTGGCCTGTGCTCTTGTCGACGGTGGCTCGCGGCCCGTCGCGCAGCCCGTGGGCCAGTTCGACGGCGAGCCGCGTCTTGCCGCTGCCGCCGGGGCCGACCAGGGTCACGAGGCGATGCCCGAGCACCCTATCGCTCAGTCTGCAGGCCTGTGCGTCGGCGCCGAAGAAGCGCGTGAGGTAGTGCGGGATCGAGGCGCGCGCCAGGTCCGGCAGCGCTGGGGGCGCTGGCGCAGCCTGTAATGGCCGCGCTGGCGCAGCGGCCGGCGCAGCCCGCTGGCCCGCCATGGCCATGTCGGCGCCGCAGCGTTCGAACAGCGCCGCCAGCCGCGCACGTTCGTCACCGATCCAGTCGTCGTAGAAGCCCGGCAGCAGTTCACCGCGGTACAGCGACCGCGCTTCGCCATGGCGATGCTCGCGCAGCAGCCGCTCGAACTGCCGGGCATCGCAGGCCAGGCTGCCCGGCACGACACGAAGGCTCAGCCGGTCGGCCAGCAGCACCCGCTGCGTCACCGGACCCGGCGGCTCGAGCACGGCCTTCAGCGTCGACAGCGCCTGGCGCAGCCGGTTGCGGCCGACGGCCAGGTCGACACCCGGCCACAGCAGTTCGACCAGCTCCTCGCGCGGGTGGGCGCGCTCCGGCCACAAGGCCAGCCGCGCCAGCAGCGCGGTCACGGCGCGGCTGGGCAAGCGCGTCAGGTGGTCGCGGCCGTCGTGCAGGTCGAAGCCGCCGAGCAGCCGGATGCGCCATCGTTCGGCAGCTTCTGTCATCGGCATGGGGCCTTCGACTCGGGGCGGTCAGACTCTCCAGCGCCGGTGCAGCGCGGGCTGGACGCAGCGGGCGGCAAATTGTAGGCCGCGGCCCGCCGTGCAATCGTCCGGGCGCCGCCGCTATCGAATCCCCTGATGGCGCGGCATCGGCCCGCCCCCAGAATCGGCCACCGGGACGGCAGGGCGGCAATGGCGAAGATCTGGCACAAGCAGTATCCGACCGGCGTGCCTGCCGAGGCCCCGGCCGATGCCTATCCGTCGCTGGTGGCGCTGCTCGAGGCCAGCATGCGCAGCCACCGCGCGCTGCCGGCCCTGCGTTTCATGGGCCGCGACGTCAGCTATCGCCAGCTCGACGCCCTGTCGGAAGACCTGGCGGCCTATCTGCAGGCGCAGGGCCTGGTGCGCGGCGACCGCGTCGCGGTGATGCTGCCCAACGTGCCGCAGTACGCGGTGGCGGTGGTGGCGATCCTGCGCGCGGGCTGCGTGGTCGTCAACGTCAACCCGCACTACACGGCGCCCGAACTGCGGCACCAGCTCAAGGATGCCGGTGCGCGCGCCATCGTCATCGCCGAGAACTTCGCGTCCACGCTGCAGCAGGTGCTGGACGCGGTGCCGGTGCGCAAGGTCATCGTCGCCTCGATGGGCGACCTGCTGGGGGCCGTGAAGGGGCCGCTGGTCAACCAGATGGTGCGGCGCGTGCGCAAGCTCGTGCCCTCGTTCCAGCTGCCGGGCGCGGTGCGTTTTGCCGACGCACTGGCGCGTGGTCGCGCCCTGACGCTGGCGCCCGCGGCCGTCGGGCCCGACGACATCGCCGTGCTGCAGTACACCGGCGGCACCACCAGCCTCAGCAAGGGCGCGGTGCTGCTGCACCGCTGCCTGGTGGCCAACGTGCTGCAGTCCGAGGCCTGGTGCCGGCCCGTGCTGGCGCGCCTGCCCCCGGGCGAGCAGCCGGTGATGGTGTGTGCGCTGCCGCTGCACCACATCTTCGCCTTCACCGTCGTCATGCTGCTGGGCCTGCAGATCGGGGCGTGCAGCCTGCTGCTGCCCGATGCACGCGACATCGAGGGCACGCTCAGGGAACTGGCGCGCCACCGCTTCCACGTCTTTGCGGCCGACGACACGCTCTTCGCCGCGCTGGCCCGTCACCCCGGCGCCGAGCGCGTGGACTGGAGCAGCCTGCGGCTCAGCGTCGGCGGCGGCATGGCCGTTCAGCCGGCCACCGCGCAGTCGTGGCAGGACAAGACCGGCTGCCCCATCTGCGAAGGCTACGGCCTGTCGGAGGCCAGCCCGTCGGTGTGCTGCAACCCGGTCGACATCACCGCCTTCAGCGGCCACATCGGGCTGCCGCTGCCCGGCACCCAGATCAAGTTGCTCGACGACGAAGGCGCCGAGGTGCCGCCCGGCACGCCGGGCGAGATCGTCATCCGCGGCCCGCAAGTGATGGCCGGCTACTGGCAGCGCCCCGACGAGACCACCAGGGTGTTGACCGCCGACGGCTGGCTGCGCAGCGGCGACATCGGCGTCAGCGACGAACACGGCCGGCTGCGCATCGTCGACCGCAAGACCGACATGATCCAGGTCCATGGCCAGGAGGTCGTTCCGAACGAGGTCGAGGGCGTCGTCACGCAGATGCCCGGCGTGCTGGAGTGCGCCGCGGTGGGCGTGCCCGATGGCCACGCCGGCGAGGCCGTGAAGCTGATCGTGGTCAAGGCCGACCCGGCCAGCGCGAGCCCCAGCGAAGCCGACATCCGCGCCTGGTGCGACGCCCGGCTCAGCGGCTACAAGCGGCCGCGTTTCGTCGAATTTCGCGCCGACCTGCCCAAGACGCCGGTCGGCAAGGTGCTGCGTCGCGCCCTGCGCGACAGGCTCTGAACCATGCTGCCGCCGATCCGTGAACTGCGGGCCTCGCTGACCGCGCCGGGCAGCCACGAGACACTGGTGCGGCGGGTGCTGGCCGCCGCTGCAGCGCCGGCCGCCGCCTCGGTCTACACCGCGATCTTCGCCGACCCGGCACTGGCCGCGGCGCGCGCCGCCGACGCCTGTGTGGCACGCGGCCGGCCGTTGCCAGCGCTGGCCGGGCTGCCGGTGTCGGTGAAGGACCTGTACGACATCGCCGGCCGCACGACGCTGGCCGGGTCGGTGCTGCGGCGCGGCGCGGCGCCGGCGCAGCACGACGCCGTTGCGGTGGCGCGGCTGCGCGCCGCCGGCGCGGCCATCGTCGGCAGCACCAACATGACCGAGTTCGCATTCTCGGGCGTCGGCATCAACCCGCACTATGGCACGCCGCGCAACCCCTGCGAAGCCACGCTGGCGCGCATCCCCGGCGGCTCGTCGTCGGGCGCGGCGGTGTCGGTGGCCTTGGGTCTGGCGGTGGCCGGACTGGGCTCGGACACCGCAGGGTCGATCCGCATCCCGGCCGCGCTGTGCGGGCTGGTGGGCTTCAAGAACACGCAGAGCCGCACGCCGCTGCAGGGGGCGTTTCCGCTCTCGTTCACGCTCGACACGGTGTGCGCGATGGCGCGCTGCGTCGACGACTGCCTGCAGGTCGACGCCGTGCTGGCCGGCGCCGCGCTGGCGCTGCCGCCGCGCAGCGCGCACGGATTGCGCCTGGCGCTGCCGCAGACGCTGCTGCTCGAGGCGCTGGAGCCGGCGGTGGCGAGGGCCTTCGAACGTGCGCTGCAGCGGCTGTCGGCGGCGGGGGCGCAAGTCGTCGAGCTGCCGCTGGCCGAGCTGGCCGAGATCGCGCAGATCAACGCCCCCGGCGGCTTCTCGCCGGTCGAGGCCTACGCGCTGCACCGCGAGGCGCTGCGCACGCAGCGCGAACTGTTCGACCCGCGCGTGGCGGCGCGCATCGCGCTGGGCGCGGGCGTCAGCGCCGCCGACTACATCGTGATGCAGCAGCGCCGCCGCGACTGGATCGCCCGCGTCGGGCAGCGGCTGCAGGGCTTCGACGCCGTGGTGTGCCCGACGGTGCCGATCACGGCGCCGCCGATCGCCGACCTGGTGGCCAGCGACGACGCCTTCTTCAAGGCCAACGGGCTGCTGCTGCGCAACACCGTGGTCGCCAACTTCCTGGACGGCTGCGCCTTCACGCTGCCCTGCCACGAGGCCGGCGAGTTGCCGGTGGGACTGATGCTCACCGCCCCCGGCGGGCACGACGCGGCGCTGGCCGCGGCGGCCCTGGCCGTCGAGGCCACGCTGCAGGCGTCGGCCGGCGCATGAGTCCGCAGGCTCTGCCGAGGACTCATTCCCGCCTGGCGGGACCGGCCGAAGGCCGCAGGGTACGTCCGTGAACATCCGCTTGTTCGTCGCGGCGCCGCTGGTGGCCGGCACCGACTTGTCGCTGCCGCCCGGTGCGGCCCGCCACGCCCAGGTGCGCCGCGTGCAGCCGGGTGACACCCTGCTCCTGTTCGACGGCGGCGGCAGCGACTGGCCGGCCGCCGTGCTGGCGGTCGGCCGCAGCGAGGTGCAGGTGCGCATCGGCCAGCCGCTGGCCGTGGCGCGCGAGTTGCCGCACGAGGTGACGCTGGCGCTGGGCATGCCCGCCAACGAGCGCATGGACACGCTGGTGGAAAAGGCCACCGAACTCGGCGTCGCGCGCCTGCAGCCGCTGCTCACCGAACGGTCCGTGCTGCGCCTGGCCGGCGAACGTGCCGAACGCAAGCGTGAACACTGGCAGGCCGTGGCGCAGGCCGCCTGCGAACAATGCGGCCGCGCCCGCGTGCCGGTGGTCGCGCCGGTGCGCACGCTGGCCGACTGGCTGCCGTCGGCGCCCGCCGGCCTGCGGCTGCTGCTCAGCCTGCGGCAGCCGGCACACACCCTGGCCGACGCCGTCGCGGGCCTGTCGTCCGGCACCGCGCTGTGCACGCTGAGCGGCCCCGAAGGCGGCCTGACCCCGGCCGAGGAAGACGCGGCGCTGGCGGCCGGCTTCGTGGTCGCCGGACTCGGCCCGCGCGTGCTGCGCGCCGAGACCGCGCCGCTGGCGGTGCTGGCCTGGCTGGGGCTGCAAGCGCCCCAGGCCGGGGCTGCGTAGGCGCGCCGGTCAGTCCGGGCGCCGGCGCTTCACGAATAGGCGATGCCCAGGTCGGCCAGGCCGACCAGGTCGACGTTGATGCGGTTCAATTCGGTCTCCGCCGCCATCACGCCCAGGCTGGCCTGCGAATATCCGCCGCCGCCGATGAGCCCCTCGTAATACAGGCGCGTCGGCAGGTCCGGCAGTGCGCCGGCGACGTTGAAGTACAGCAGGTTCACGACGTCGGCGTTGCTGGCGCCGGCCCCCAGTCGCGCGTCCAGCGCCAGCTGCATCAGCTCCGGGTAGGACATGCCGGCATCGAGCAGGCCGAGGCCGATGCCGACATACAGGTCGTTGTCGACCGCCGCCGGCCCGAACACCGCGCCCAGGATCTTCACCGTGGTGCCGGCGTTGCCGTCGAGGTCCAGCGCCCACTGCAGGTCGGCAAATTCGAGGCGTTCGACGTCGTACAGCAGGTCGCGCCCCTCGGCACCCGCCGTGTCCTCCAGCACCCAGCCGGCGTCCAGACGCTCCAGCATGAAGGTGCCGGCGGTGCCGCCGTAGACCGCGACGTCGATGCCGGCGCCGCCGTCCAGGATGTCGTCGCCCTCGGCGCCGCGCAGGCGGTCGGCGGCGGCCAGGCCGGCCAGCGTGTCGGGGCCGGCGCCGCCGAGCAGGCTGTCGGCCGCGGCGCTGCCATTGACCAGGTGGCGTTCGAATGCCGACACCGTGTAGTCGCCGGACCCGACGTCGTAGTCTGACACCGCCAGCCAGTGCAGGCCGCTGCTGGCGGCGGTGAAGGTGAGCTGCGAGTCCAGGCCGATGCCGGTGTCGTCGTCGCTCGTCAGCAGCGAGCCGTCGGGACCGATCAGGATCAGGTAGGGGTCGTCCAGGCCGCGCGCGCGCAGGTCCACCGTGTACTGGTGCCCGGCCACGACGTCGATGCCGAACAGGTCGGTGTCGCTGGGCACGTCGATGACCCCCGACGCCGCCGCGGCGCCGACGCCGACGCGTCCCGTGGTGGCCACCGAGGCCAGGTAGTCGTCGGCCGGCACGCTCACGCTCAGCGTGTAGGGGCCGGTCTTTTCGGCGTAGTCGTAGGCCGCCAGGTAGTAGGTGGCCGACTCGAAGACGGTGTAGTACAGGCGCGAATCCAGCGGCAGCGGCCCGCTGTCGTCGTCGTCGGCGACGAGTTCGACCTCGGGCAGCCGGCCGTGCAGCGCCAGGAACGGGTCGAGCACGCTGCTCTGCGGCGCGACCATGTCGAATTGATAGGTCACGCCGGCCACCAGGTCGACGCGGAACAGGTCGCCGTCGTTGGGGCTGTCGATGCTGGCGGCGGTGCCGGCGCCGCCGACCACCACCAGGCCCGGGGTGTCCACGCTCAGCGGGTAGTCGTCGACGGCGGTCACGGCCTGGGTGTCGAAGTTCCAGGCCGTGCTGCCGAACAGGCCGGCGTAGGCATTGCCCGCCGCGTCGACGAAGGCGCCGGCATCGATGTTGACGTGCAGGCTGCTGCCGGCCGGCAGGTGGGCACCCGGGTCGACGGCGACACTGGCGCCGGTGATGACGGCGTCTGCGGCGCGGATCTCGCGCAGCAGCGAGCCGTTGGCGTCGACGATGCGGATGCTGCCGTTGCCGGCGAACACCGCCTCGCTGAACGTCAGCACCAGGTCGGCGGCCGCATCCACCTGCATGCCGTCGTCGGCCGGCGTGTGCGTGGTCAGCGTCGGCGCCTGGCGGTCCAGCGTGCTGGCCTGCAGCGTGTAGGCGCCGGTGCCGCTGCCGAAGTCGAATGCGCCGAGGTAGTGCGTGCCGCTCGTCGCGGCGGTGTAGCTGATGCGCGAGTTGCCGCCGCCGGCGCCATCGTCGTCGAGCCCCACCTGCGTGACGGCCGGGTCGTACAGCACCAGCATCGGGTCCTGCAGGCCGCCGGCCGTGCGTTCGAGCGTGAAGTCGTAGCTGACGCCGGCGCTGAGCTGGACGCGGAAGAGGTCGGCGTCGGCGGCGGTCTCGATGACGCCGCCGACGGCGTTGCCGTTGACCACCACCAGGCCCGGCGTATCGAGCGTGTAGGGGTAGTCGTCCGCAGCGGCGCCGCTGCGCGTGGCGACGTTCCAGGCGGTCGTCGACAGCAGTCCGGCAAAGCCGTTGCCGGCGCCGTCGTGGAAGGCGCCGCCATCGATGGTGATGCTGAAGCTGCCGCCGGCGGGCAGGTCGGCGGCCGGGTCGACGGTGACCGTGCTGCCCTGGATGGCGACCTGGCTGGTGTCGCCGGCGGCAATGCTGTGCAGGACCGTGTTGCCGTCGCGCAGGGTGATGTTGCCGCTGCCGGCCAGCACCGGCTCGCTGAACTCGACCACGAAGTGCGCGCCGACGGCGATGTCGCCCGCATCGTCGGCCGGCGACAGCGCGGTGATCACCGGCGCGCGCGTGTCGCCGGCCACGGCGACGAAGTTCCAGGACGTCGCACCGGCGACGCCGGCGTAGGCGTTGCCGGCGCGGTCGGTGACGGCGCCGTGCGACAGCGTGACGTAGTAGCTGCGCCCGGCCACCAGGTCGACGGCCGGGTCGATGGTGACGCTGTTGCCGGCAAAACGCAGCTGCGTGCCGTCGTCGGCCGCGATGCCCAGGAACAGACTGCCGTCGGCATTGAAGATGCTGACGCTGCCGTTGCCGGCCTCGACGGGCTCGTCGAAGCCCAGCACCAGGTTCGCACCGACGGGCACGCCGGCGTCGTTGTCGGCAGGCAGCAGCAGCTGCAGCTGCGGCGCGCTGGTGTCGGTGCCGGGCGAGAGTTCGGCGATCGTGCGCACGACGTCGGCGAACTGGAAACGCTCGACGCCGGCGACGCGGTCGCTGCCGCTGGCACCGCCGCTGACCATGACCACGCCGACGCCGACGGTGACGGCGTAGGACACGAACGGTCCTTCGAAGACGGCGGTGTCGCCGTTGCCGTCGCCGCCGTCGAGCACGTCGTCGCCGGCGCCGCCGACCAGCACGTCGTCGCCGGCGCCGCCCACGAGTTCGTCGTCGCCGCCGCGGCCTTCGATCCAGTTGCCGGCGTCGTTGCCGGAGAGCACGTCGCCGCCGCCGCCGCCGACGACGTTCTCGATCAGCGCCGTGTAGGCGATGGCGATGTTGTTCGTCATGCTGTTGGCCGACGAATAGGCGCCGGGCCGCAGGTCGATGCGGCTGGCGGTGGCCCAGCCGCTGAGGTCGAGCGTGTCGACGCCGCCGGAATCGAAGATCGTCAGGATCGGGTTGAGGTTGCGCGCGAAGTCGTAGAGCTGCGCCAGGCTGCCGCCGACCGTGCTGCCGAAGCCGTACACGGTGTTGTCCAGGCGCGTCGTGGCCGAGCTGCCGTAGATGGCCTGGATGGCCATCGCGTCGTTGACCATCGGCGTCTGCGGCGACCAGACGTGGCCGCCGGCGTCCGCCCAGTCGGCCTGCATGATCTCGGCCGAGTAGCTGTTGGCGGCGTAGCGCGGCCCGAAGTACGACATCACCGACAACACGATGCTGTCCTGGAACGACGACGGCGACCAGTTGCCGTTGCCGTTGTAGTCGCCCATGTGGCGCAGCCCGATCGAGTGCCCGATCTCGTGGATGTAGGTGTAGAAGCCGTAGTCGCCGACGTAGGTGTTGACGAGTTCGGCGTGGTTGGCGTTGAAGTAGATGCTGCCGATGGCCGGGTAGTAGGCGTGCGCGTAGCCGATGTTGGTGTTGGTGTAGCCGAATTCGAGGTCGGTGCTGCCCACTGCGCCGGCGGCGAAGGACTGCGGCACGAGGTCGTCCCAGGCCGCCAGCGCCAGCAGCATCAGGTTCTGCTGACTGGCGTTGGTGGCGCGAAAGCCGGTGGCCTCGCCCTGCGAAAAGATGCCGCCGCTGTCGCTGGGAAAGGCATAGGTGATGGTGTTGCTGTCCCAGCGGGTGCCGCGGTTCATCTGGTCGAAGACCTGATCCAGTGTCCAGTTGGCGATGGCCATGGGGCTCCCTGTGCTGTTGGGGTGGCTACGGAGGTCGGCGGCGTGGTCGGTGGCGCTGTGCCGGGCTGGCGGATCGTAGGCCCAAGCGGCCGTCGCCGGGGGTCGATTTGCCCTCGTTCAGGCCGCCTTGCGGCCGAACGCCGGGTCGATGCGCAACAGCGCCGCAGCGGCAAACGACGGCAGCGTGGCCGCGCAGGCCCAGATGAAAAAGCCGGTGTAGCCCAGCTGCTCCTGCAGCCAGCCGGCGGCCATGCCCGGCAGCATCATGCCCAGCGCCATGAAGCCGGTGCACAGTGCGTAGTGCGCGGTCCGGTGCACGCTGGCGCCGCCGGCACCGTCGCTGCCGGGCTGGCCGTCGTGGCCGCCGGCGACCATCAGCATGTAGACCATGTAGGCGCTGAAACCCAGGCCGTAGCCGAACTGCTCCACCGCGACCGCGGCGCCGACCAGCGCCAGGCTGTGCGGCTGCCACAGCGCCAGCGCCACGAACACCGTGTTGGGCAGGTGCATGCACAGCACCAGCGGCCACAGCAGCCGGCGCAGGCCGTGGCGCGAGATCAGCCAGCCACCGAGCAGGCCGCCCGCCGTCAACGCCGCCACGCCGACGGTGCCGTAGGCGACACCGACGTCCTGAGTGCGCAGCCCCAGACCGCCGGCCGCGCGCGGATCGAGCATGAACGGCGTCACCAGCTTGAGCAGCTGCGCCTCGGCAAAGCGGTACAGCAGCAGGAAGGCCAGCAGGCGCACGATCTCCGGCTTGCGGAAGAAGTCGGCGAAGACGGCCGCGAAGTCGGCCCAGAATCGCGCCGACCGCGGCGCCTGTACATCGCCCGCCGGGCGCGGCAGCACCCAGGCGTGGTAGATGCCGGCCGCAGCGAACAACGCCGCCAGCAGCCAGAACACGCCGCTCCACGCCGCCGCCGGCCGGCCGCTGCGCTCCGTCAGCCAGCCGGCCAGGTAGACCAGCCCGCCCTGGCCGGCGATCATCGACAGGCGGTAGAAGGTGCTGCGCACGCCGACGAATGCCGCCTGAGCGCGCTGCGGCAGCGCCAGCATGTAGAAGCCGTCGGCGGCGATGTCGTGGGTGGCCGAGGCGAAGGCCATCAGCCACAGCACGGCCAGCGTCATCTGCAGGAACTTCGGCCCCGGCAGCGCCAGCGCCACCATCGCCAGCGCCGCGCCGACCGTGAACTGCAGCGCGACGATCCAGCGCCGCTTGCTGCCCAGCAGGTCGACGAGCGGGCTCCACAACGGCTTGATGACCCAAGGCAGGTAGAGCCAGCTCGTGTACAGCGCGATCTCGGTGTTGGACACGCCGAGGTTCTTGTACATGACCACGGCGAGCGTCATCACCACCACGTAGGGCAGCCCCTGGCCGAAGTACAGCGTGGGGACCCAGCGCCAGGGGCGGGCGGCGTTCATGCGTCGACGGGCAGGGGCGAGGCTGGCGGCACGGCGCGATGTTCACACGGTTGGCCGCTGGCCCGGCCGCGGCCGCGGCGCGAGCCGGCGGGCGTCGCGCCCTCGCCACGGATCGGCCGCCCTTGCCGGGCAGCGCACGGTGGTCGTTGGTAATCCCGGATGGGCTGCCCGACGGCGCGCTGCAACACTTCGCGCCTGCCCGCCGCCGCGCGGATCACCCCCATCGAGGAGCTGTCTTGAAGAATCTGAAGATCCTGGTCGGCAGCCTGGCGCTGCTCGGCATGGCCTCCCATGCATTGGCGCAGGGCGAGCAGCGCGTCACGATCACCGGTTCGAGCATCAAGCGCATCCAGATCGAAGGTGCACTGCCGGTGCAGACCATCACCCGCGAGGACATCGACCGCGCCGGCCTCGTCAGCGCCGAGCAACTGATCTCGCGCCTCACCGCCAACGGCACGGGCGCCGACAACCTGTCGTCGAACGTCGGCATCCAGCTCGGCACCACCGACCGCAACAACAACGGCAATTCCAGCGCCAATCTGCGCGGCCTGGGGTCGTCGAGCACGCTGGTGCTGCTGAACGGCCGGCGCATCGCCGCGCACGGCGCCAAGGGCAACTCGGTCGACCTGAACTGGATCCCGCTGGCCGCCGTGGAGCGGGTGGAAGTGCTCAAGGACGGCGCCTCGGCGGTCTACGGCACCGACGCCATCGGCGGCGTCATCAACTTCATCCTGCGCCGCAACTACTCCGGCTTCGAAGCCACGGCATTCGCCGACGTGACCCAGGAGGGTGGCGGCAACATCCTCAGCGGCTCGCTGCTCGGCGGCCTGGGCGACCTGGCGCGCGACGGCTACAACCTGATGGGCAGCCTGACCTTCGACCGGCAGAAGAAGCTGGCCGGCAACGAGCGCGCCTTCTCCAACGGCTTCCAGCCCGAGCGCGGCCTGTCGCCCGACACCGCCGGCGCACCCTTCGCCAGCCAGACCGGCGGCGCCGGCACGGGCATCGGCGCCACGTTCACGCTGCCGACGACGGGCACGCAGACCTACAACCGGGCCAACCTGCTGAGCTTCCAGGACAACTGCGATGCCATCCCGGGCATGTCGCAGTACCAGTCGGCACTGTGGGCCGCGCCTGGCGCTCGCTGGGCCTGTGCCTACGACTACGGCGGTTCGGCGGTGCTGATCCAGCCGCTGGAGCGCACCAATCTGGTCGGCCGCGGCAACTTCGCGCTGGGCCGCGACCACACCGCCTTCGTCGAGGCGGTGGTCTCGCGGTCGGTGGCGACCAAGCAGTTCGAGCCTTACCAGATCACGACCAGCGTGGCCGGCGGCACGGCCTACCCGGTGAGCGGACCGTACTACCAGGACCTGTCGGCCTACATCCCCAGCTTCGACGCCACCAAGCCCATCGCCTACCGCTGGCGCTGCACCGACTGCGGCGGCCGCACCATCGAGACCACGACCGACGCCTACCGCGCCTTGGTCGGCCTCGAAGGCGTGGTCTTCGGCGCCTGGGACTACACGCTGGGCCTGTCTTCCGCGCACAGCAAGGCGCAGTCACTGCTCGGCCCGGGTTATCTGTACACCGCGCCGATGAACGCTGCGCTGGCCAGTGGCCAGGTCAACCCGTGGGTGCTGCCGGGGCAGTCGCAGGACCCGGTGGGCCTGCAGCTGCTGCGCAACGCCAGCGCCGAAGGCGCCCGGCTCTTCGACGGCAGGTCCACCACCACGCAGTTCGACGGCACGATCTCCGGCGAGCTGATGAAGCTGCCGGCGGGCCCGCTGGCGGCCGCCTTCGGCTTCGACGTGCGCAAGGAGACCTATGCTTTCAGCGACGGTCGCGCCGTCACGCCGGCAGTGTTCCTGGCGCCGTTCGACCCCGAGTTTCCGGAGGTCTCGCGCGACATTCGGGCGGTGTTCGCAGAACTCGCGGTGCCGATCATCAAGAACATGGAAGCCACGCTGGCCGTACGCTACGACGACTACAGCGACTTCGGCAGCACCACCAACCCGAAGGTGGCGCTGAAGTGGGCGCCCATCCAGCAGGTGCTGCTGCGCGGCTCCTACAACACCGGCTTCCGCGCACCCAGCTTCTTCCAGCGTTTCACCGCCACCACCGAGGCCCAGGTGCCGGGCAACCTGGCCGACCCGTTGCTGTGCCCGAACGGGCCCACGGCGCCGGGCGCCGATCTGGCCGTCTGCGCGATCAGGCCGAACGGGCTTCAAGGCGGCAACCCGAGCCTGGTTCCCGAAGAGTCCAAGCAGTGGTCCATCGGCATGGTGTTCTCGCCCACCGAGTGGCTCAGCGGCAGCATCGACATGTGGGAGATCAAGCGCACCAACCTGATCTACCAGCTGACGCCGCAGCAGGTGGTGGCCAACTGGACGACCTTTCCCGGCAACCTCGTGCGCGGCCCCAACGGCCGGCTGGACGAACCCGGCGGCTACATCCGCGCCGGCTTCGTCAACGCCGACGGCGACATCACCCGCGGTACCGACGTGAACCTGCAGCTCACCACCCAGGCGATGGGCGCCAAGTGGGAGGCGACGCTGGACGGCACCTACATGGACAGCCACCGCTCGCGCATCTTCGCCAGCCAGCCGTATGTCGAGACCGTGGGCCAGTGGAACTCGCGTGACCTGTTCGTGCGCTGGAAACACCAGTTGGGCCTCACCTACAGCCGTGGCAACTGGAGCAGCACGCTGTCGCAGAGCTACACGCATGGCTACAAGGACGAGAAGCCGGCGGGCACGGTGCCGGCGGGTTTCAACCCCGACGTCGACAGCTACACCGTCTACAACCTGTCGGCCACCTACACCGGCATCAAGAACCTGACGCTGACCGCCGGCATCAAGAACCTGTTCGACGAGGACCCGCCATTCACTGCGCACAACCTCGACTTCGCCGCCGGCGCCGGCTGGGACCCGCGTGTGGCCGATCCCCGCGGCCGTGCCTTCACGCTGCGCGCGACCTACAAGTTCTTCTAGCAGCCTGGCCGGCGCGCTGGCCCGGGGCCGCCTGTGCGGCCCCGCTCCCTTCGGACGACCCGGCGATGTCGTGCTGGCCCTGCCGTTGAACACGCCCGACGACCGGCTGGCGCAAGGGCTGCTGGCCGCCGTGCGCGCACAGGACTTCGGCAGCACGCCCGAGGCCTGGCGCGGCGGCGCCGCGGTGGCGGCGTTTCCGAGCATCGATCTGGCGCTGGTGGACTTCCGCGCAGCCGGCGGCCCGCGCTGGGCCCACGTGCTGTTCTCGCGCGAACACCCGCAAGGCCTGCTGGCCGAAACCGGCTGCGACGCCGGCGCCGTGCGCAACGTGCGCTTCGACGCCGACCAGCAGGACACGCGGCACGGGTCCGTCGCCTGGCTGCCCGGCGCCGACTGGTCGCGCCTGCACTGGACGCCGCTCGACGCCTGCCGTGGCGCGGTGCCGCACCGCTTCGTCGCGCCCTACCCGGCCTCGCTGCTCAAGCTGATGGTTGCCGTCGGCGTGGGCCTGGCCGTGGACCGCGGCCTGTGCGGCTGGCCGGCGGCGCTGGAGCCGATGATCGTGCGCAGCGACAACGACGCCACCGACGAATGCGTGGCGCTGCTGCACCGCGTGGGCTTGCTGACGCCCGGCCGCGAGCACGTGCTCAATGCCTGCTTCGCCGCCTGGGACCTGCGCACGCTGCAGCTCAACGACACCACGCTCGCCGGCGGCTGGCGCAATGCCGACGGCGCCGGCGTCGGCCACATCCACATGACGGCCTGGGACACGGTGCGCCTGCTCTGGCTGCTCGACCCGCACGCCCCGCCCGCGCCCTGGCTGCCTGCCGGCACCGCCCCGCTGCGCCCGGCCACCCGCGCGCACCTGCACGCCGTGCTGGCACGCCAGCAACGCGACGGCGTGCTGTCCAGCGGCGCGCTGCGCGGCGTGCCCGGCTGGGTGGCCGGCCTGCCCGACGCGCCGCGTTACGCGCACAAGACCGGCAGCACCGACAACTACGCCAGCGACGCCGGCATCGTGCGCGACGAGCGCCGGCATTACATCGTCGCCGTGCTCACCAGCCTGGGCCGCCGCTACGCGCCCGACGAGCGCTGCGTCACGACCTGGCGGCTGCCGGCGCTGGGCGCGGCCATCGATGCCCTGCTGGTGCAGGATCCGGCATGAGTTTCAACGCACTGCCAGCGGCGGCGCTGATCGGCGTCGTCGCCCCCGCCGGCCCCGCCGCGCCCGGGGCCCTGGCCGCCGTCGACGCGCTGTACGCCCGCCACGGCTACCGCGCCCGCCTGTACCCCGGCTGCCGGGCGACGCACCACGGCGAGCTCGACTACCTGGCCGGATCCGAGGCGCTGCGCCTGGCCGACCTGCACGCGGCCATCGCCGACGCCGACGTCGCCGCCGTCCACTGCCTGCGTGGCGGCTACGGCACGATGCGGCTGCTCGACGGCGTCGACACCGCGCTCGTGCGCGCGCACCCCAAGCTGCTCATCGGCTACAGCGACATCACCGCGCTGCAGGCGCTGTGGTGCCGCGAGGGCCTGCCCAGCCTGCACGCGCCGATGCCGGCGTCCGACCTCGTCAAGCCCGGCCGCGAGGACGATGCCCAGGCGCTGTTCACGCTGCTGCGCACGGGCCAACGCGCCGGCGACGTGCTGGCGCCGGCGCTCGACCCCGCGCTGGCCTCGCTGCGCCTGCCGGGCCGCGCCGAGGGCCTGCTGATCGGCGGCAACCTGAGCCTGGTGGCGGCGCTGCTCGGCACCGCCTATGCGTGGCCGGCCGCAGGCGCCGTCCTGTTCCTGGAAGACATCAGCGAGGACCTCTACCGCGTCGACCGCCTGCTCACCCAGCTGCGCCTGGCCGGCGTGCTGGACGCGGTGGCCGGCATCGTGCTGGGCAGCTTCACCGAAGCGGCGGCGCCGCTGCCGCTGTTGCACGAGCTGCTGCTGCCGCTGTGTCGGCGGCGCGGCCTGCCGCTGCTGGCCGGCTGGCCGGCCGGCCACGGCACGCCGAACCGGCCGCTGCCGCTGGGCCTGCGCGTGGGGCTCGACGCCGACGCCGGCACGCTGACGCTGCGGCAGGACCTGCTGCGCTGACGGTGGCCGCGGCGCTGGGGCGGCGGGCGACCCCGCTCGCCGGGGTCCCGTGCGCGGTCACGCATCAGTCTCCCGGCTGCAGCGACGAAGGTGTTGCCGCCGGCGCGCCGGCGGCAGCCCGCAGCAGCTGCGCCAGCACACGGTCGAAGTGCCCGATGTCCAGCGGTTTGGTCAGATAGGCGGCAAAGCCGGCCACGCGGCCGCGCTCGAGGTCGGCCGGCATGGCGTTGGCGGTGATGGCCACCACCGGGATGCCGCGCATCGACTCGTCGGCCTGCAACGAGGCCATCACGGCCCAGCCGTCGGTGCCGGGCAGGTTGATGTCGAGCAGGATCAGGTCGGGCCGCCGCGTGCGCGCCAGTGCCAGGCCGCTGTCGGCATCGATGGCGGCGATCAGCTGCAGGTCGGCATGCCGCGCCAGCGCCTCCTCGATGAGCGCCATGTTGGCCGCGTTGTCCTCGATGCACAGCACCTGACTGGCGCGGCCGGGCCAAGCGCCCGGGGCCGGCAGCGGCACGGCCCCCGGCTCGCCCGGCACGGGCGCAGGCGATGCTGCAGCCGGCGCCAGCGGCAGGGTGATCCAGAACGTGCTGCCGACGCCGGGCCGGCTCTCGACGCCGATGTCCCCGGCCATCAGCCGCATCAGGTGTTTGCTCAGGGCCAGACCGATGCCGGTGCCCTCGACGGCGATCATGTGCGCGTCCAGGCGCTCGAAGGGCATGAACAGCCGCGGCAACTGCTCCGCCGTCAGGCCGGCCCCGGTGTCGGTGATGTTCAGGCGCAGCGCCCCGCCTTCGACGCTCCAGGCCAGCGTCACGGCGCCCCGCTCGCAGTTGTATTTCACCGCGTTGGACAGCAGGTTCAGAACGACCTGCTTGAGCCGCATGCGGTCGGCCAGCACCCGCGCCGGGCCGTCGCTGGAGTGCACGTCGATCGAGATGCCGCGCGCACGGGCGCGGTCGCGCAGCAACTCCAGGCTGTCGTCGATCACGCTCGCCAGCAGCACCGGCTCGAGCCTGACGCTGAGCTTGCCCGCTTCGACCTGTGCCAGGTCGAGCACGTCGTTGATCAGCGCCAGCAGGTGGTCACCGGCGCGTCGGATGTGGCGGGCGTACTCGCGCTGCTCGTCGGACAGGGCACGGGCGCCATCCATCTCCAGCAGCTGCGCGAATCCCAGCACCGCGTTCATCGGCGTGCGCAGCTCGTGCGACATGCGCGACAGGAAGTCCGACTTGGCCAGGTTGGCCCGCTCGGCCTCGTCCTTGGCGGCCAGCAGCTGCGTGGTGCGCTGGGCCACGCGTTCCTCCAGCTCCTCGTTGAGCCGCCGCAAGGCCTCTTCATTGCGCTTGCGTTCGGAGATGTCGCGCCCCGAGCTGGCGATGCCCAGCAGCCGGCCGTGGTCGTCGAGCACGCGCACGCCGTTGAACTGGTAGTCCACCGGACCGGCCACGGTCAGCAGCCTGGCTTCCACGATGCCCTGGCCGTCGCTGAACACGCGCGTCACCGCCTTGGCCATCGCGGCGCGGTCGCGCACGTCGACCAGCTCGGTCGCGAACAGCCCGCGCAGCTCTTGCGCCGAGCGCCCGGTGCAGGTCTCGACGTGCCGGTTCCACCACACCAGCCGCCCGGTGGCGTCGACCATGAACAGGTTGTCGTTCACCGCCTCGGTGACGGCGCGGTTCTCGCCGTAGGCGCGCTGCAGCGCCTGTTCGGCCCGTTCACGATCGGCCACGGTGGCCCGCAACTCGTCGTTCAGCTGGCGCAGCCGGGCGCTCTCCAGCACCTGCAGCTGCATGCGCCACTGGCGCAGCAGCGTCAGCCCCAGCGCCAGCACCAGGGCCGCGCCGCCGAGCGTGAAAAGCGCGATCAGCCGCGCCAGCTGCCGCCACTGCGCCAGCACCACCGACTCCGGGACCGTCGCCTGGATGGCCAGCGGATAACCTCGCACCGCATGCAGCGCAACGATCTCGGGCGTGCCGCCGGGGCCGGTCGAGGGGCTGTACAGCGTGCCGGCCTCGCCGCGCGCCAGCGTTTCCTGCGTGAACCTGACCAGCTCCGCAGGCATGGCGGACAGGCCCTCGGCCGCCGGCTCGCGGATCAGCAGCGTGCCGTCGCGACGCACCAGCGACAGCGAATCGTCCTGGCCATTCAGCACGGCGGCGAACAACCGCGTCAGGCTGCTGACGGTGATGCTGGCGGTGATCAGGCCCAGAAAGCTGCCGTCCGCCGCGCTCACGCGCCGCGCCAGGAAGATCGACTCCTGGCCCGTGACGCGGTTCTTCACCGGCGCCGAAATCACGAGCGGCGTTCGCGGCTGGTCGCGCAGCAGGGTGTAGTAGTCGCGGTCGGCCAGCGCCAGGTTCGGCACCGGATAGGTGCGCGAGGTGTTGAGCAGTCGCCCGTCGGCGTCGACCAGCGAGATCGCGTCCACGTCGGCGGTCAGGATGACGGCGTCGTGCAGGGCCCGGTGCATGTCGCGCGTGCCGCCGTAGGTTCGAAACGCCTGCGGCGTGTCCACGCCCTGGGCGGCCAGCTGGTCCTCGACCGACGACACCAGCAGGTCGGCGCCGAACAGCATGCGGTGCGCGTGCTCGGCCAGCGACAGGCTGAGTTGCTGGCGGTTGGTGGTCTCGTTGGCCAGCGTGCGCTCGCGCGTTGTGGCTGCCGTCACGGCCGCCACGGCCACCAGCGCCAGCACCGTCAGCACGGCGGTGGCGCCGACCCAGAACAGCGGCGACCGGCTCGAGACACGCATCGCGGCGGCGGCGCTGGTCGGCGATCCTCAGCGCGCGCGCCGGTGCAGGCGGAACGCGCCGCCGCGCACCTCCACCACCACGGGCGGCTGCACGAGCTGGCCACTGGCGTCGAAATAAACCTCGTCGACAACGCCGAACAGTCGCCCGCGCCACTGCCGGATGCAGTCGCGCAGGCGCGTGCGGTCGCTGCCCACGCGCAGCAGGCAGGGCGCGACGATGCTGCGGATGGCACGGTATTCCCAGGCTGCCAGCACCGGCCGTGGCGGCTGCGGGCCGCCGGCGAATTCGCGCCGATAACGCTCGGCCCAGGCGCGCGACTCGGCGTCGACCTCCTCGCTGAAGTAGGTCATCAAGATCGTGCCCTCGGCGGCCTGCGGCGCGGCGTCGATCAGCGCTTCGTTGGCCAGCCCGCCGGTGCCGAAGAAGCGCACCGTCAGGCCCAGCGCGCGCGCCTGGTCGAGCAGCGCCGGCGCCGCCGGCAGGGTGCCGAAGACCGCCAGCGCGTCGGGGTTGGCCGCCTTGATGCGCCCGAGCTGGGTGCGGAAGTCGGTGTCGCTGGTCTCGTAGGACTGCACCGCCACCGGCACCAGACCGGCGCGCTGCAGCGCGGCGACGAAGACCTCCCGGTTGCCGACGCCGTAGTCGTTGCTGTCGTTGATCACCGCGATGCGCCGCAAGCCGACCTGATCGACGATCACCCTGGCCAGCTGCTCGGCCATCACGGCGTCGGTCTGGATGACGCGAAAGGTCCAGCGGTTGCGCGGCGACGTGATCAGCGGATGGGTCGCTCCCACCACCAGGTAGGGCGTGGCCGACTGCTCGGCGATGTCGAGGTGGGCGCGCACCTGCGGGCTGCCCCAGCCGCCGACGATGACGTCGACGTTGGCTGCCACCAGGCGCCGCATGGCGATCGCCGAGCGCGCGGGCTGGCTGCCGCCGTCGGCCACCTGCAGCCGGATCATGCGGCCGTTGATGCCGCCGGCGGCGTTGATGTCGCGCACCGCCATCTCGGCGCCCTGGGTCAGCCCCAGGCCGTAGGTGACGCCGGCGCCGCTGCGTTCGACGATCACGCCCAGCACGATGTCTTCGGCGCGGCTGGCGGGCACGGCCAGGGCGGGGGGCGTTGCCGCCGCGGCGGCGCCCAGCGCGAGGCCGAATGCCAGCCCGCACAGCAGCGCGTTCCGCTCACGCCAGCATCCGCGCATGGCCAGGGCCTCCGGGGAAGGACACTTCGAGGTCGTTTCGACCGCAGCGAAGAATACTTGACGTGTCCGGCGCCGCGCTTACAGGCGCGCAGCCAGAAAGATCACGCCGCCACGCAACGCAGACAATACCGATCCCGCTGCCACCTTCTGCCTGCCCATGACCGCAATCTCGCCGCGCCTGGCGGCCCTCGGCCCCGCCGTGCTGACCACCCGACTGCACTCGCTGCCGCTCATCGCGCGCGGCAAGGTGCGCGACCTCTACGCCGTCGGCGCCGACCGCATGCTGATGGTCGCCAGCGACCGCCTCAGCGCCTTCGACGTCGTGATGAAGGCGCCGGTGCCCGGCAAGGGCCGGCTGCTGACGCAGATGGCGCTGTTCTGGTTCGACGAACTCGGCGCCATCGCGCCCAACCATCTCACCGGCGAGGCGCCGGAAAGTGTCGTCGCGCCCGACGAGGTGGGTCAGGTCGAGGGCCGTTCGATGCTGGTGCGGCGCCTGCAGCCGTTGCCCTGCGAGGCGGTGGTGCGTGGCTTTGTCGCCGGTTCGGGCTGGAAGGAATACGTCAAGCACGGCACGGTGTGCGGCATCCGGCTGCCGGCCGGCCTGGACATGACGACGCCGCTGCCCGAGCCGATCTTCACCCCTGCCACCAAGGCGGCGGCGGGCGACCACGACGAGAACATCTCCTTCGACAGGCTCGTCACGCTGATCGGCGCCGAACGCGCGGCCGAGCTGCGTGACACCGCGATCCGCCTGTACCGCGCCGCCAGCGTGCATGCCAGGTCGCGCGGCATCGTCATCGCCGACACCAAGTTCGAGTTCGGCCTCGACGACGCCGGCCGGCTGACGCTGATGGACGAGGTGCTGACCCCCGACTCGTCGCGCTTCTGGCTTGCCGACGCGCTGCGCGAAGGCCGCATCGAGGCGCTGGACAAGCAGCCGCTGCGCGACTGGCTGGCGTCGACCGGCGTCACCGGCGGCGCCGAGCAGGCGGCGCTGGACCTGCCCGAAGAGGTGATCCTGGGCGTTCACGAACGCTACGCACGCGCCTACGCGCTGCTGTGCGGGGGCGACGAATGAGCCTGCCCGCGTTGTCCACGCGCGGCCTGCGCGCGCACCGGTTCGCCGGCCTGGCACCGGGGCCGCGGCTCATCGTCACTGGCGCCGTGCACGGCAACGAAACCGCCGGCACACGCGGCATCGAGCGTGTGCTGGCCGAGATCGAGAGCGGCCAGATCGAGATCGTCCGCGGCGGCGTGACCTTCGTTCCGGTGTGCAACCCGCTGGCCTTCAACCACGCCCGCCGCATGGGTGAGCGCAACCTCAACCGCCGCCTGCAGCCGACCGCCACGCCGCAGGACAACGAGGACCGCATCGCCAACGTGCTGTGCCGCTGGCTCGCCGCGCACGAGGTGCTGCTGGACCTGCACAGTTTCCGCAGCCCCGGGCGGCCGTTCGTGATGCGCGGCCCGGCCGACAACCGCGGCGAACTCGAGCCCTTCGCACACGCCGACGCCGAAGCCCGGCTGGCCATGCACGCCGGCCCGAACCGCGTCGTCGACGGCTGGATGGACAGCTACGCCGCCGGCGTGGCGCGGCGCCGCGCGCGCGCGCTGACGCCGGGCGCCGTGCACGAGGACCCGAGCTACGGTGTCGGCACCACCGAATACATGCGCGCGGCGGGCGGCTACGGCATCACGCTCGAATGCGGCCAGCACGAAGACCCGGCGGCGCCCGACGTGGCCCGGCACGCCATCCGCCAGACGCTGGCGCTGCTGGGCATCGCCGAGCTGCCGCTGGCGCCGCCGGCGCAGCCTTTCGAATCCCTGACGCTGGCCGAGGTCGTGGACCGCCATGCCGAAGGCGACCGCTTCGCCAAGACGTGGACCAGCTTCGACCCCCTGGCCGAAGGCGATCTGATCGCCTGGCGTGCCGACGGCAGCGAAGTACGCGCGCCGCGCGCCGGCTACATCGTGTTCCCCGACATCGGCGCGCTGCCGGGGCACGAGTGGTTCTACCTGGCGCAGGCGAGCACGCGGGCGCTGCGCTGAGGCCATGAGCTGCGCGTCGTTCAAGGACCAAGCAACCGTTCGGATCAGGCGGGAGGGCCGACTCGCCTGGCCATGCGGTTCACAGCCTCGGTCAGCGCGGGCAAGTCCTGTTCGACCACCAGCCAGAGTGCCCCGAGGTCAACGCCCAGGTAACCATGCACGATCACGTTCCGAAACCCGGAGAGTTCGCGCCATGGGATCTGCGGCTCGGAGCCCTTGATCTCGCTCGACAAGCGCTGGCTTGATTCGGCCAAGGTCTGCAAATTGCGGATCACTGCGTCTTGCACGAGACGCGAAGCGTCGAAGCGGGAACGTTCGGCGTTTGTGTACTCGAGGATCCGGTCCAGGCAGTCGCGCTGTGCGCGAGCAGCACCCGGTCTGCCTCGGGGCCCGGATTCACAGCGGTACGGCGAGTGCCAGCACGCGCTCGCGCAGCGCAGGGTGCAAGCTCGCTTCGGTGACGACATCGACACGGCGGCCCAGCAATTCCTGCGCATCCAGCAAGAGCCCCCCTAGGGCGAGGGCGGTGGTCCCTGGGGCCAGGGTCACGAGCAGATCAACGTCACTGTTCTCGCCAGCGTCGCCGCGGCTCATCGAGCCAAAAACGCGAACATCCGTAACACCGCGCCTGCCTGCCAGGGCCAGCAGTTCAGCGCGGTGCGTTTCGATCAGCGGGTGCATGCTCAGCAGTGTAGCCATCCCCAGCCAGCAGGCACGCTGTGGCAGGCGCTCGGACTGACGGCCCTGCGAAGCGTTCAAGGCGCCCGAAGCGTTGAAGCCTCAGGCTGTCCGCCTTGTGCGCGCCAACACTGTCGCGCCCAATGTCAGCAGCGCCGGCACCAGCGTCTGTGGCTCCGGCACCGAGGCGGCAGTGGCGACGTTCGTCGACGCGCTGGGCCTGGCCGGCTGCTGTTGTCTGCCGCCTTCACGCCGACTGACCGCGAATTCAGGTTGCGGGGGCGCTCACCCGCGCGGCGGCAGCGGCCCCGGCGCCAGCCGCGGCCGCGGCCCGAAGTCGGGGCGCGCCACGCCCACACGATCGATCGCCCGCAACGCCTCGGCCAGCGCGGTGGCCAGCTGGCGGTCGCGTTCGGGGGCGTTGTAGGCGTCGTCCTGCGGCGCGTTGTCGACCTCGATCTGCGGGTCGGTGCCGTGGTTTTCGACGCCCCAGCCGACGTCCTTGAACCAGAACGAATACTCGGGTTGCGTGACCTCGGTGCCGTCGACGAGGGCGTGGCGCGGCCAGATGCCGATGACGCCGCCCCAGGTGCGCTTGCCGACCAGCGCACCGATGCCCATGAGCTTGAAGCCGTGCGAGAAGATGTCGCCGTCGGAACCCGCGTGTTCGTTGGTCAGCGCCACCACCGGGCCGGCGGGCGCCTCGGCGGGATAACTTTCGGGCTGGCCCCAGCGCATCGTGTTCCAGGCGATGCGCTTGCGCGCCACCTTCTCCAGCAGCAGTTGCGAGACGTGGCCGCCGCGGTTGTAGCGCACGTCGACGACGAGCGCGTCGCGGTCGCATTCGGTGGCGAAGTAGCGGTGGAATTCGGCGAAGCCGGCCGACATCATGTCGGGCAGGTGGAAGTAGCCGACGCGGCCGCCGCTGGCCTGGTGCACCCAGTCGCGATTGCGTTCGACCCAGGCGCGGTAGCGCGCCGGCGTTTCGTCGGCCAGCGCAGTGACCAGCACCTCGCGCCGCGCGCCGGCGGCCGTGGCCAGCGTCAGCGCCAGCTTGGCGCCGGCCTGGTGCACCAGCAGCGACTGCGGCGGCTGCAGCGGCGGCACCGGCTGGCCGCCGACGGCGACGATGCGTTCACCCGGCTGCGCCATCACGCCGACGGCATTCAGCGGTGAATCGGCGCTGGCGTCCCAGGGGTCGCCCTGCACGGTGGCGGCGATCTCCCAGCCGTCGGCCACCGGGCGCAGCTCGGCGGCCAGGTGGCCCAGCGGCACCGCCGGCGGCTTGCGGTGGTCGCCGCCCATTTCATAGGCGTGCGACGTGCCCAGTTCGCCCTGCAGTTCCCACACCAGGTCCGAGAACTCGCCGCGCGTGGCCACGCGCGGCAGCAGCGGCTCGTAACGCCGCAGCATGGCCGGCCAGTCGATGCCCGACATGTCCTCGACCCAGAAGTGGTCGCGCTGCAGCCGCCATACCTCGCGCAGCATCTGCGCCCATTCCTGCGCCGGCTCGACCGCCAGGCGCACGCGCGCCAGGTCGACGATGCCGCTCTTGCGCGACGGCTTGGCGTCGGCGGGCTCGGGCTTGTCGTCGGGCGCTTTCGTGGCGTCGACGACGCGCAGCGTCTTGCCGCAGCGCACCAGCAGCGTGTGGCGGTCGGCGGCGAGCGTGAAGCCGTCGGCCTGGGCGACCAGGGTCTTGACCTCGGCGCTGGCGAAGTCGAAGACCTCCATCCGCCCGGGCGTTTCCTTGTGGCCGCCGCGGCCGTGGGCACCGGCAATCGGCAGCGCCGTCCACACCACCTTGCCGCCGGCGACACCGGCAATCTGGCCGAAGCGGCCTTCGGCCACCGGGAAGGCGGCGACGCGGCGCGCCAGGCCGTCGGTTTCGACCGCCGGCATGGCGGTTGCCGCGCCGGTGGTCTGCTTGGCCTCGTCGTCCCCCGGTTTGTCCTTCATGCCCCGCGGCGCAGGCTCGAAAGGCGGCGGCCCGCCGGCCTGCAGCGCGATCAGGTAGGGCCGCGCCGCGCGCGGAAAGCTCAGGTCGAACTGCACCGCGTCGTACACCGGGTCGTAGGTGCGCAGCGACAGGAAGTACAGGTATTTGCCTTCGGGGTCGAAAGCCGGCGCGTAGTCGTGGAACTCGGGCTGCGTGGCCAGCAGCGTGCGGCCGGGGCCGGCGGCGGCCGCTTCGCAGAGTTTGATCGCCGTGTGGCGCGGGCTGGTGGCGTACGTGTAGGCCAGCCAGCCGCCGCAGGGCGACCACACCGGGTCCTCGATGCGGCCGTATTCGCTGTGGTCGGCGCGTGCCACGGCGCCGCTGTCGAGGTCACCCACCCACAGCTCGTTGCGGTGGTTGGCGACGGCCACCCGGCGGCCCTGCGGTGCGGCACGCAGCGCCGTGATGCGGCCCAGTTCCCAGGGCAGCTCGCGCACGCCATCGGCGGCGTGGACTTCGATGCGCTCCTCGCCGCTGGCATCGCTGACGGCGACCAGCGTCTGCCCGTCGGCCAGCCACTGACCCAGGCGCCGGCGCGCCGGCACCACGCCGTGGCGGCGCACCGCGCCTTCCCACAGCGCCAGGGTGTGGAGCTGGCCGCGCAATTCCAGCGCCAGGCTGTGGCCGGCGGGGTGCAGCTGCATGCCATGCAGGTGGTCGGAGGCCGGCACGAAGCGGCGCGCCGCCTGCGTGCGCGCGCTCGGCACGTCGATGTCGAGCCGGACGCTGCGGTCCTGGGCGGCGTCGAACAGCCACAGCTCGGCACCGCACTGGTAGACGATGCGCTCGCCGTCGCTGGCGGCGTGGCGGGCGTAATAGTCGGCGTGGTCGGTGTGGCGGCGCAGCGCGCTGCCGTCGGGCGCGCACGAATAGAGGTTGCCGGTGCCTTCGAAGTCGCTCAGGAAATACAGGCGCTCGCCGATCCACATCGGCGACGTGATGTTGCCCCGCAGCTCGTCCAGGCGGCGGAAGACGCCGCTGCCGGCGGCGTCGACCCACAGGTGGCCGGCGGTGCCGCCGCGATAACGCTTCCAGCGCGCCGGGTCGGCGGTGTTGCGGCCGATCACGCGCGCCCCGCCGGGGCCGAAGGCGAGGTGGTTGACCTGCCCCAGCGGCAGCCGTTCGGGCAGTCCGCCGGCGGGCGCGATGGTCCAGGCGTGCCAGTTGCGGAAGAAGGGCTGGCCGTGGTTGCTGCAAAAGACGATGCGGCCATCGGGCGTCCAGCCGCGCACCGCGAGTTCGCTGCCCAGCCAGGTCAGCCGTCGCGCCGCGCCGCCGGCGGCGGGCATCAGCCAGACCTCGCTGTGCTGCTCGTCGCGGCCGGCGTAGGCCAGCCAGCGGCCGTCGCTCGACAGGCACGGCGTGGCCGGCTCGGACAGCCCGGCGGTGAGGCGCAGCGCGGTACCGCCGGCGGTGGACACGCGCCACAGGTCGTCGTCGCTGACGAAGACGACGGTGTCGCCGTGCAGCGTGGGCTGGCGCAGGTAGGCGGCGGGCAAGGTGTCGGGGTTCATGGGGGTGTGCGGCAGGTCGGCGGAGCCGGCATGATCCCACGCAGCCCGCGGCCGCAAGGCGTCGACACCCCCTCTTTGGGGAGACCCACCCCCTTGGGGTGGAGGCGCGGCGGTGTTCAGTAGCCCGGAGCCCGGCGGTCGAACCAGGGTTGCGCCTGCTCGAGTTGCGCGGCCAGCCGCAGCAGCACGGCATCGTCGCCGAACGGGGCCACGAACTGCATGCCGATCGGCAGCCCGGCGTCGTTCCAGTGCAGCGGCACCGACATCGCCGGCTGCCCGGTGGCGTTGAATAGCGCCGTGTAGGGGATGTAGCCGAAGGTCTTGGCGGCCAGCGGCTTGATCACGCCCAGCGCGTCGAGCAGCCAGCCGGCGTCGAGCGCATTCACGAGCCGCAGCAGCGCGCGTTCGCCCGCCGTCGGCTGCAGCGCGCCGACGAGCGCCGGCGGCGCTGCCAGCGTCGGCGTCAGCAGCAGGTCGTAACGCTCGAAGAAGGGCACCAGGCGTCGCGCCGCGAGCTGCAGCCGGTTGGCCGCAGCGGCGTAGGCCGCGGCACTCATCGATCGGCCGAGCAGGCCCAGGCCGTAGGTGGCGGGCTCGAAGTCACCGGCCCGCGGCTTGCGCCCGGTGAGCCTGGCGAGCTCTTCGATCTGTGCCCGCGTTTCGCCGGCCAGCACGGTGATGTAGTCGCGGGCCCAGTGCTCGGCGTCGACCGGCGGCGCGGCCATCTCGACGGCGTGCCCCAGCGACTCCAGCAGCCGCGCGCTGGCCTGCAACCCGGCCACGCAGTCCGCGTGCACCGGGCCGTGGCCGAACAGCGGCTGGTGCGTGCAGGCGATGCGCAGGCGGCCCGGGTCGGACCAGACTTCATCGAGGTAGGGCCGCAGCCGCGCGGGCGCGGCATAGGGCGCACCGGCGTCGGTACCGGCGGTGGCGTCGAGCATCGCGGCGCTGTCGCGCACCGAGCGGCTGATGACGTGCTCGATCGCGAAACCACGCCAGAGCTCGCCGAATTCGGGGCCGGTCGGCGTCGTGCCACGGCTGGGCTTGAAGCCGAACAGGCCGCAGCACGACGCCGGGATGCGGATCGACCCGCCGCCGTCGCCGCCACTGGCCAGCGGCACCATGCCGCTGGCCACCGCTGCCGCCGAGCCGCCGCTGGAGCCGCCCGGCGTATGCGCGTGCGACCACGGGTTGCGCGTCGGGCCGCAGCACTTCGGCTCGGTATACGGGGTGAGGCCGAACTCGGGCGTGTTGGTGCGCCCGGCGATGACGACGCCGGCGGCACGGAAGCGCCGCACCAGCTCGCTGTCGCGCGGCATCGGCCGCGTCGCCAGCAGCCGGGTGCCGCTGCCGGTGGGCTCGCCGGCCAGCGTCGAGAGCAGGTCCTTGAGCAGGAAGGGCACGCCGGCGAAGGGTGCGGCGAGGTCGACCCCCAGGGCTTCGGCGCGTGCGCTCTCGTAGCGCTTGCGGACGACGGCGTTGAGCGCCGGGTTGTGCGCCTCGATGCGCGCGATGGCGGTCTCCAGCAGCTCGGCGGCGCTGAGCTCGCCGCGCCTGACCAGCGCGGCCAGGCCCAGGCCGTCGTGTTGCGTGTATTCGGCAAAGGGGATCATCGGCAGCTCCTCGTGCCGGCATGGTGGCACAGCGACCGGCGCGGCGGCCGCGCCGATCGGTTCCAATGCACGGGCGCGCCCGCGCAGCCAACCCGGCACCCAACCATGGACTACCCCCACTACGACCCCGCCTCGCCCGTGACGCCGCTCGCCCCGCCCGAGCTCGACGCGCTGGACACGCTGCTGCAGGACCTGCCGGCCGACGGCGTGATGACGCTCGACGGCCTGGACGGCTACCTGACGGCGCTGCTCGTCGGCCCGCCCGCCGTGCTGGCCGCGCTGGCGACGTCGGACTGGCTGCCGCTGGTGTGGGGCGGTGACGACGAAGCCGGCCCGGCCGCCGCCGCACCGTTTGCCAGCAAGCGCCAGCGCAAGACCACCGTGGTGATGGTGCTGCGCCACCTGCGCCACCTGAGCCAGCAGCTCGGCGAGGCGCCCGACACCTGGCAGCCGATCTTCAGCATCGCCGAGCAGGGGGCGCAGGAATGGACCGATGCGCGCGACTGGTGCACCGGCTTCCTGCAGGCCGTCGACCTGCAGCCGGCAGCCTGGGGCGAGGTCTGGTCCGACCCGGCGCTGGCGCCCTTGCTGGTGATGGGCGGCGGCCTGGAAGGGGTCGCGCCCGCCGGCGCCGCCGCGGGCGCCCTCGACGACCCCGCGCTGTGCGACCGCCTCAGCCGCGCCGTGCCCGAAGCCGTGCTCGAGCTGCGCGGCCGCACCTGGCCGCCGAGCGGCCGTGGATGAGCCTTCGATGAGCGTGCGCCAGCGCATCGTCGTCGGCCTGTCCGGCGGTGTCGACTCCGCGGTCAGCGCCTGGTTGCTCAAGCAGCAGGGCCATGAGGTCGTGGGCCTGTTCATGAAGAACTGGGAGGACGACGACGACAGCGAATACTGTTCGAGCAACGTCGACTTCGTCGACGCCGCGGCGGTGGCCGACGTCGTCGGCATCGAGCTCGAACACGTCAACTTCGCCGCCGAGTACAGGGACCGCGTGTTCGCCGAGTTCCTGCGCGAATACCAGGCCGGCCGCACGCCCAACCCCGACGTGCTGTGCAACGCCGAGATCAAGTTCAAGGCCTTCCTCGACCACGCGCTGCGCCTGGGCGCCGGTCGCATCGCCACCGGGCATTACGCACGAGTGCGCGAAATCGCGGGCCGCTACGCGCTGCTCAAGGGCCGCGACCCGGCCAAGGACCAGAGCTACTTCCTGCACCGGCTGACGCAGGCCCAGCTGGCGCAGACGCTGTTCCCGGTGGGCGAGCTGAAGAAGACCGAGGTGCGCCGCATCGCCGCCGAGATCGGCCTGCCGAACGCGAAGAAGAAGGACTCGACCGGCATCTGCTTCATCGGCGAACGGCCGTTCCGCGACTTCCTGCAGCGCTACCTGAACCACGAGCCCGGGCCGATGCTCGACGAGCGCGGCCATGACGTCGGACGCCATGTCGGCCTGAGCTTCTACACGCTGGGGCAGCGCCAGGGTCTGGGCATCGGCGGCGTGCGCGAAGGCGGCGGCGAGCATGCGCCGTGGTACGTGGCGCACAAGGACCTGGCGCACAACACGCTGCACGTCGTGCAGGGCCACGGCCACCCGTGGCTGCTGTCGAACTGGCTGCAGGCGGAAGATACGAGCTGGGTTGCCGGCGAGCCGCCCGCGAGCGGGCGCTTCGCCGCCAAGACACGCTACCGGCAGGCCGACGCCGCTTGCTCGTTCGAGCCCACGCCAGGCGGCTTCATGCTGCGCTTCGAGGCCCCGCAATGGGCCGTCACGCCCGGGCAGAGCGCGGTGCTCTACGACGGCGAGGTGTGCCTGGGCGGCGGCATCATCGCCGGCGCCGAAGTGCCACCGGTGGTGGCGGCCGTGGCGCGGCGCAAACCGGCCCGCGCCGCCTCATGAAGGCAACCCGGCGCGCCGGCCGGGCCAGGCGCTGCCGGACAATGAAAGACCTGCCCACGCCGACCCGCACATGACCGAACCCACTCCCGCCGCCGACCCCGCCCGCCCGCGCCTGGCGGCGCTGGCGCGAAGCGCCCCTGCGGCGGCGCCGCGCCGGCGGCGGCGGCGCTGGGTCTGGGGCGTGCTGGCGCTGGCTGTGGCCGCCGCCATCGGCGCCGCGCTGGCGCTGCGCAGGGCCGAGGTGCAGCCCAGCAGCGTCATGACGGCCTACCCGTCGGCGCAGCACGCGGTGCTCACCGCGTCGGGCTACGTGGTGGCGCAGCGGCGTGCGGCGGTGTCGAGCAAGGCCACCGGGCGCCTGGTCGAGCTGCGCGTGCGCGAAGGCAGCCCGGTCAAGGCCGGCGAACTGATCGGCCGCCTCGACGCCGCCGACGTGCTGGCCGCGATGCAGGCGGCGCGCGCCGGCCAGCGCCAGGCCGACGCCACGCTGCAGCAGGCCGAGGCCGGCGTGCGCCAGGCGCAGGTCGAGCAGGCCAACGCCGACGCCGAGCTGCAGCGTGTGCTGGGCCTGCAGGCACAGAACTTCGTTTCGCCGCAGGCCGTCGACGCCGCGCGGCGCCGCGCCGACGCAGCGCGTGCCGCGGTGGCGGCGGCGCAGGCCGGCATCGCCGCCGCACGCGGCAACATCGCCGCAGCCGCCGCACAGTGGCAGGTGCAGGCCGTGAACCACGCCAACACCGAGATCCGCGCCCCCTTCGACGGTGTCGTGCTGGTCAAGAACGCCAACGTCGGCGACATGATCACGCCGTTCTCCAGCGCCGCCGGCGCGCAGGGCGCGGTGGTCACGATGGCCGACATGGGCACGCTGGAGGTCGAGGCCGACGTCTCCGAGAGCAACGTCGGCCAGGTGGCCATCGAGATGCCGGTGGAGATCGCCCTCGACGCGCTGCCCGAGGCGCGTTTCCGCGGCAGCGTCGCGCGCATCGTGCCCACGGTCGACCGCGCCAAGGCCACCGTGATGACGAAGATCCGCTTCGAGGCGCTCGACCCGCGCGTGCTGCCCGAGATGAGCGCCAAGGTGGTGTTCCTGAAGCAGCGCCCGAGCGCCGCCGACCTGCAGCCGGTGCTCGCCGTCAACCCGCGCACGGTGGTCCAGCGCGACGGCCAGTCGGTCGTGCTGCGCATCCAGGGCGACACGCTGGAGTCGGTGCCGGTGAAACCCGGCCGCACGCTGGGCGATCTGCTGGAAGTCGGCGCCGGCGCGCTGAAGGCCGGTGATCGCCTGGTGCTCGGCCCCGGCGAGGCCCTCGACGCCGGCAGCCGCGTCAGCGTCGCCGGCAAGTAGCGGCATGGACGCCGGCGCACCGCCGCTGATCCGCATCCGCGGCCTGGCCAAGTCCTACCACCGCGGCGAACAGGACATCGCCGTGCTGCTGGACATCGACCTCGACGTGAAGCGCGGCGAGTTCGTGGCCCTGATGGGCCCCAGCGGGTCGGGCAAGAGCACGCTGCTCAACCTCATCGCCGGCATCGACCAGCCCGGTGCCGGCACGATCGAGATCGACGGCATCGACATCGCCACGCTCGACGAGGGCGCGCTGGCCGACTGGCGGGCGGCCAACGTCGGCTTCATCTTTCAGTTCTACAACCTGATCCCGGTGCTGTCGGCGTTCGAGAACGTCGAGCTGCCCTTGCTGCTGACCGACCTGTCGGCGCGCCAGCGGCGTGAACGCGTGGCGCAGGTGCTCGAGCTGGTGGCGCTGACCGACCGCGCCGACCACCTGCCCAGTGAACTTTCGGGCGGCCAGCAGCAGCGTGTGGCGATCGCCCGCGCGCTGGTCAGCGACCCGACGCTGATCGTCGCCGACGAACCCACCGGCGACCTCGACCGCGCCACCGGCGAGGAGGTGCTGTCGCTGCTGGAGCAGCTCGTCGCCGAGCTCGGCAAGACCATCGTGATGGTCACGCACGACCCCAAGGCGGCGGCGCGCGCCGCTCGCCTGGTGCACCTGGAAAAGGGCGTGCTGGTCGACGACGCGACGGCTTGAGAAGCGACATGTTCGTGTTCCGCCTGCTGCTGAAGAACGCCTTCCGCCACCGGCTGCGCACGCTGCTGACGATGGTCGGCCTGGTGGTGGCGGTGTGCGCCTACGGGCTGCTGCGCACCATCGTCGACGCCTGGTACGCCGGCGCCGAGGCCAGCTCCAGCACGCGGCTCATCACGCGCAGCGCGACCTCGCTGACGGTGCCGCTGCCGCTGGCCTACGCCGAGAGGCTGCGCGCGGTGGACGGCGTCGACCGCGTCAGCTGGTCGAACTGGTTCGGCGGCGTCTACATCACCGAGCGCAACTTCTTCCCGCAGTTCGCCGTCGACGCGGCGAGCTACCTGCCGCTGTACCCCGAGTTCCGGCTCGGCGAAGCCGAGCGCGTGGCCTGGCAGCGCGACCGCAAGGGCGTCGTCGTCGGCGCCAAGCTGGCGCGCAAGTTCGGCTGGAAGCTGGGCGACAACATCCCGCTGCGCGGCACCATCTACAGCGGCACCTGGAACTTCACGCTGCGCGGCATCTACGAGGGCGCCGATGCCTCGGTCGACGAGAACCAGATGCTGATGCACTGGGCGCTGGTCAACGAGACGGTGCGCGCACGCTCCAACCGCCGCGACCTGGTGGGCGTGTTCGTGCTCGGCATCCGCGACCCCAACAACGCCGGCGTGATCTCGCAGCGCATCGACGCGCAGTTCCGCAACTCGCTGGCCGAGACGCTGACCGAAACCGAGAAGGCCTTCCAGCTCGGCTTCGTCTCGATGAGCGAAGCGATCCTGGTGGCGCTGCAGGCGGTGAGCCACATCATCGTCGTCATCATCATGGCGGTGATGGCCAACACCATGGCCATGACGGCGCGCGAGCGGCTGGCCGAGTACGCCACGCTCAAGGCGCTGGGCTTCGGCCCGGCGTTCGTGGTGCGGCTGCTGTTCGGCGAGAGCCTGCTCATCGCGGCCATCGGCGGCATTGCCGGCGTGCTGCTGACGCTGCCGCTGGCGGCCGCCTTCGCGGCATCCATCGGCACGCTGCTGCCGATGTTCCGCGTCTCGCCGGCGACGATGGCGCTGCAGATGGCCGCCGCGCTCGCCGTCGGCGCCGTGGCCGCCGCCTGGCCGGCGTGGAAGATGAGCCGCATCGACATCGTCGCCGGCTTGAGGCACGTGGCATGAATGCGCTGCCGCTGAGCTACATCACGCGCAACCTGCGCGTGCGCCGCGTCACCACCGCGCTCACCGCCGCCGGCATGGCGCTGGTGGTCTACGTCTTCGCCACCGTGCTGA
>CAYJOA010000002.1:5435-27551 GCA_964371495.1 uncultured Rubrivivax sp. | reverse complement strand
GCGCTCACCGCCGCCGGCATGGCGCTGGTGGTCTACGTCTTCGCCACCGTGCTGATGATGAGCGAGGGCATCCGTGCCACGCTGGTGGCCACCGGCCAGCCCGACAACGTGATCGTGCTGCGCAAGGGCGCCGGCGCCGAGATCAACAGCGCCATCAGCCGCGCCCAGGCCGCGATCATCGAAACCCTGCCCGGCGTCGCGCGCGACGGCAGCCACCGCGCCCTGGCCAGCAAGGAGCCGGTGCTGCTGAACAACCTGCCCAAGCGCGGCAGCGGCAAGCCCAGCAACGTCACGCTGCGCGGCACCGGCGCCGCGGGCCTGGCGCTGCGGCCGCAGGTGCGGCTGGTGCAGGGCCGCATGTTCCGCGCCGGCAGCAGCGAGGTCATCGCCGGGCGCGCCGTGGCCGCCGGCTTCCAGGGCGTGGACATCGGCGCCACGCTGCGCTTCGGCGGCCGCGACTGGGTGGTGGTGGGCCTGTTCGACGCCGCCCGCAGCGGCTTCGACTCGGAAATCTGGGCCGACGCCGAACAGCTGATGGCCGCCTTTCGTCGCCAGGGCTACAGCTCGGTGGTCGTCAGGCTCTCCGACGCGCAGCACTTCGAGCGCCTGCGCGAGCTCATCGAAAGCGACCCCCGGCTGGCGCTGGAGGCCAAACGCGAGGAGCGTTTCTACGCCGAGCAGAGCGAGGCGCTGGCCAACTTCATCCGCATCCTCGGCACCTCGCTGGCGCTGATCTTCTCCGTCGGCGCCGTGGTCGGCGCCACGATCACGATGTTCGGCGCCGTGGCCTCGCGCGTCGGCGAGATCGGCACGCTGCGCGCGCTGGGCTTTCGCCGCAGCGCGGTGCTGACGGCATTCCTGGGGGAGTCGCTGCTGCTGTCGCTGCTGGGCGGTGCGGCCGGGCTGGCGGCGGCCACCTTCATGCAGGCGGTCGACGTGTCGACGACCAACTTCTCGACCTTTGCCGAGCTGGCCTTCCAGTTCCGCATGACGCCGGCGATCGCCGTGCAGTCGTTGCTGTTCGCGCTCGGCATGGGATTCGTCGGCGGCTTCGTGCCGGCCTGGCGCGCGGCGCGGCTGAGAATCGTAGACTGCCTGCGCGCGGCCTGAACGCAGCCACCGCCCGCCCGAGCCCGGCCACTGCAGAAGGAAGGGACACCCCGTGAGCATCCAGCTTTACGCTTTCGACACCCCCAACGGCCGCAAGATCAGCGTCGCGCTCGAAGAGATGGGCCTGCCCTACGACGTGCACGTCGTCGACATCACCCAGGGCGAACAGCACGACCCGGCTTTCGTCGCCATCAGCCCCAACCACAAGATCCCGGCCATCGTCGACCCCGACGGCCCCGCGGGCAAGCCGATCAGCGTCTTCGAGTCGGGAGCGATCCTCGTCTACCTGGGCGAAAAGACCGGCCTGTTCTGGCCGCGCGACCCGGTGGCGCACGTGCAGGTGCTGGAGTGGCTGATGTTCCAGATGGGCGGCTTCGGCCCCATGCCGGGGCAGGTGCACCACTACGCGGCGCTGGCCGACGAAGCCGACCGCCGCTACGGCCTGCAGCGCTACGGCGCCGAGACCCAACGCCTGTACGGCGTGATGGACGAGCGCCTGGCCGGGCGCGAGTTCTTCGCCGGTGAACTGTCGATCGCCGACTTCGCCATCGTCGGCTGGGTCTGGCGCCATGAACGTCACCGCGTCGACCTGGCCGCGTATCCGCAGGTGCAGCGCTGGTACCACGCGATGATGGCGCGTCCCGGCGTGGCGCGCGGCTTTGCCGTGCCGCTGCGGCGGCCGGGCTAGAGGCTGGGTCGGGGCGGCAGCGCAGCACACGCCGCTGCCGCTGCAGGGATGCTGAGTTGCAGCTCCCGATCCGCGCCGGCGCCAGGCGAGCGTCTTGTTATCCTGCCGCACACGCGCCAGAAGGAGGACCCGCCGCCATGTCCCGCAACACCCCCCTGCACAGCGCCCTGGTTCTGGCCCTGGCGCTGGCCGGCACCGCCGCCCGCGCCGAGCCCGCCGTGATCTACGACATGGGCGGCAAATTCGACAAGTCCTTCAACCAGTCGGCCTACGACGGCGCCGAGCGCTGGAAGAAGGAAACCGGCAAGCCCTACCTCGAATTCGAGATCTCCAACCCGGCCCAGCGCGAACAGGCCAAGCGCCGCATGGCCGAACGCGGTGCCGACCCCATCGTCGGCATCGGCTTCAGCCAGGGCACCAGCATGGAGAAGGTGGCCAGGGACTTTCCCAGGATCAAGTTCGCCATCGTCGACAGCGTCGTCAAGCTGCCCAACGTGCAGAGCATCGTGTTCAAGGAACACGAAGGCAGCTTCCTGGTGGGCATGATGGCCGCGATGGCCAGCAAGACCGGCAGGGTGGGTTTCGTCGGCGGCATGGACATCCCGCTGATCCGCAAGTTCCAGTGCGGCTACGAGCAGGGCGCCCGCTACGCCAACCCCAAGGTGCAGCTTAGCGCCAGCATGACCGGCACCACGCCGGCGGCCTGGAACGACCCCACGCGCGGCGCCGAGCTCGCCAAGGCGCAGTTCGCGTCGGGCGTGGACGTCGTCTTCGCTGCCGCCGGCGGCACCGGCATCGGCGTCTATCAGGCGGCCAAGGACGCCGGCAAGCTGGCCATCGGCGTCGACAGCAACCAGAACCACCTGCAGCCCGGCACCATGCTCACGAGCATGGTCAAGCGCGTCGACGTCGCCGTCTACAACGCCTTCAAGGGCGTGACGCCGGGCGTCACCAACCTGGGGCTGAAGGAAGGCGGCGTCGATGTCGCGCTGGACGAACACAACGCCAAGCTGGTGAGCGCCGAGATGAAGAGCAAGGTCGAGGCCGCGCGTGCCGACATCGTCGCCGGCAGGATCAAGGTCATCGACTACATGGCCGACAACGCCTGCAAGTAAGAGCGGCGCATGAACCTACTGCGCGGCCCGATATCGCGCCTGCGCTGCTCGCCGTACGGGTGTACGGCTGCGGTGCTCGGCGCGACCTCGGGCCGCTCGCTACGGTTCCTGCACCACTCTTGATCAGGTGATGGAAACCCAGATTCGGCCGCCGGCGGTGGCCATGCGCCACATCGACAAGCGCTTCGGCGCCGTGCACGCCAACCGCGACGTGGCGTTGAGCGTGCGCGCCGGCACGGTGCACGGCATCGTCGGCGAGAACGGTGCCGGCAAGAGCACGCTGATGGCTATCCTCTACGGCTTTTGCCAGGCCGACGGCGGCGACATCGAGGTCGACGGCCGGCCGGTCAGGATCAAGGGCTCGCGCCAGGCCATCGCCTTGGGCATCGGCATGGTGCACCAGCACTTCATGCTGGTGGACACGCTGTCGGCGCTGGACAACGTGATGCTGGGCGCCGAGCCCGGCTGGCGGCTGGTGCCGGCGCGCCGCCAGGTGCGCGCGCGGCTCGACCTCTTGATGCGCGACACCGGCCTGCGCGTCGACCTGGACGCCTTGGTGGCCGAGCTGCCGGTGGGCGATCGCCAGCGCCTGGAGATCCTGAAGGCGCTGTTCCGCGGCGCACGCATCCTGATCCTGGACGAACCCACCGCCGTGCTCACGCCGCAGGAAACCGAGGCGCTGTTCACCACGCTGCGCGGCCTGCGCGATCGCGGCACGACAGTCCTGCTCATCACGCACAAGCTCGAGGAGATCATGGCCCTGTGCGACGCCGTCACCGTGATGCGCGGCGGGCAGGTGGTGCTGGACTGCACCATCGGCGACACCAGCCTGGACGGCCTGGCCGAGGCGATGGTCGGCCGGCGCGTCAAGCTCGGCCGCGACAGCCACAAGGCAGCGCCCGGCGCCGTGCTGCTGCAGGCCAGCGGGCTGAGCTGGGCCGACGCGATGGGCGTGCCGCGGCTGGCCGACGTCTCGCTGACGCTGCGCGCCGGCGAGATCGTCGGCGTGGCCGGTGTCTCGGGCAACGGCCAGAGTGAACTGCTCGACGTGCTGTCGGGCCTGCTCGCGCCGAGCGCGGGCGAGTTGCGCGTCGGCGCGCGGCACTACACGCCAGGGCACTGGATCGATGCCCACCAGGCCCGTGAACTGCGCATCGCGCACGTGCCCGAAGACCGCCAGCGCCGCGGCCTGGTGCTGCCTTTCGATGCCTGGGAGTCGGCCGTGCTCGGCTACCAGCAGCGGCCGCGCTACAACCGCGGCGGCTGGCTGCGCCGGCGCGTGATGAGCGACGACTGCGCGTCGATGATGGAAGGCTACGACGTGCGGCCGCGCAACCCGCTGCTGCGCACGTCCAAGTTCAGCGGCGGCAACCAGCAAAAGCTCGTGCTGGCGCGCGAGATGGCGCCCGCACCGCTGGTGTTGCTGGTGGGCCAGCCGACACGCGGCGTCGACATCGGCGCCATCGAGTTCATCCACGGCCGCCTGCGCGCCATGCGCGACGCCGGCGGCGCGGTGCTGGTGGTGACGTCCGAGCTCGACGAGATCCTCGCGCTCTCGGACCGCGTGATCGTGATGAACGCCGGGCGCGTCACCGGCGGGCTGCAGATCGACGCCTGCAGCGAGGCGTCGCTGGGTCGGCTGATGGGGGGCGCCACGTGACCACCCGGCGGACGCCGCGGAACCGGTTTTGCCGGGCCGCTGGCGCTGCCTCCTTGAGGGGGAGCGGCGCAGCCGCTGCGGGGGTGGGCCCATGAGCCAACCGATCGAGCTCCCGCGCTGGATCGACGTCGCGCTGCTGCCCGCCGTCAACCTGGCCTTCGCACTGCTCGTCGCCGGCGCCGTGGTGATGCTCGTCGGTTTCGACCCGGCGCAGGTGCTGGCCTTGCTAGTCAAGGGCGCCTTCGGCTCGCCGGCCGGCATCAGCTACACGCTGTACTACGCCACCACCTTCGTCTTCACCGGCCTGGCCGTCGCCGTGGCCTACCACGGCGGGCTGTTCAACATCGGCGGCGAAGGCCAGGCCATCATGGGCGGCCTGGGCGCCGGCCTCGCCGCGCTGGCCTTCAGCGCCCAATGGCCGGCCTGGGCCATGCTGCCGCTGATGGTGCTGGCCGCGGCCGCTTTCGGCATGGCCTGGGGCGCCGTGCCCGGCGCCTTGCAGGCCTGGCGCGGCAGCCACATCGTCGTCACGACGATCATGTTCAACTTCATCGCCGCGGCTTTGCTGTCCTACCTGCTCGTCGACACGCTCAAGGAGCCGGGCAACATGACGCCCGAAAGCCGCGCCTTCGCCGACTCGGCGCGTGTTCCGGGCATGCACGAGGCGCTGGCCTGGCTGGGCATCGACTGGCCGCGCACACCGCTGAACCTGACGCTGCTGCTGGCCCTGCTGGCCGCGGTGGGCGTGTACCTCGGGCTGTGGCAGTCGCAGCCGGGTTATGCCTTGCGCGCGGTGGGCTTCGCCCCCGACGCGGCGCGCTACGCGGGCATCCGGCCGCAGCGGCTGATCCTGCTGTCGATGGCGGTGTCGGGCGCACTGGCCGGCATGGTGGGCGTCAACGAAATCGCCGGCGTGCACGGCCGGCTGCTGCCCGACTTCGTCGCCGGCGCCGGCTTCGCCGGCATCGCGGTGAGCCTGATCGGACGCAACCACCCGCTGGGCATCGTGCTCGCCGCGCTGCTGTTCGGCGCGCTCTACCAGGGCGGCTCGGAACTGGCCTTCGAGATCACGGGCTTCAGCCGCGACATGGTGTTCATGCTGCAGGGCCTGATCGTGCTCTTCGCCGGCGCCATGGCGCAGGTCGCCGTGCCGGCCCTGGCGCGTTTGTGGCGGGCGGCCGGCGGCGGCCGGAGCGATCACGATGGATGAGGTGCTGGTCGGCAGCCTCGTCGCCAGCACGCTGCGGGTGTCGGTGCCGCTGATCCTGTGCGCGCTGGCCGGCACCTTGAGCGAACGCTCGGGGGTCGTCGACCTCGGGCTCGAAGGCAAGATGCTGATGACCGCCTTCGCCACCGCCGCGGTCGGCGTCGGCAGCGGCTCGCTGCCGCTGGCGCTGGCCGCCGCGCTGGCCGTCGGCGTGGCGCTGTCGATGCTGCACGGCTACGCCTGCGTCAGCCACGGCGGCGACCAGGTCGTGCTCGGCATGGCGATCACGATGACCGCCGCCGGCCTGACCGTGGTGCTGGGCATCGCCTGGTTCGCGCAGGGCGGGCAGACGCCGCCGGTGCCCGACAGCGTGCGCCTGGGCGGCTGGTTCGACGGCGCCGGCGCGCTGGTGGCGCAGCTGCCGTGGGTCGGGCCGGCGCTGGCGCTGGCCTTCTTCGGCCACAACCCGCTGGTCTACCTGGCGCTGGCGCTGGTGGCCGGCGTCTGGGGGCTGCTGTACCGCACGCGCTTCGGGCTGCGGCTGCGTGCGGCCGGCGAGAACCCGGCCATGGTCGACGCCGCCGGCGTGTCGGTCAAAGGCCTGCGCTACCAGGCGTTGGCGCTCAACGGCGGGCTCAGCGGGCTGGCCGGCGCCTACCTGGTGCTGGCGCAAAACCCGAGCTTCATCCCGCACATGACCGCCGGCCGCGGCTACATGGCGCTGGCCGCGCTGATTTTCGGCAAGTGGCACCCGGTCGGTGCGCTTTGGGCCTGCCTGCTGTTCGGCTCGCTGGACGCGGTGTCGATCAGAATGCAGGGCACCGAACTGCCCGTCATCGGCGCCGTGCCGGTGCAGGCCATCCAGGCGCTGCCGTATGTGTTGACCGTGGTCCTGCTGGCCGGCTTCATCGGCCACGCGGTGGCGCCCAAGGCGCTGGGGAGGCCGTATGTCAGGGAACGTTGAGGTGCACCGCCATGCCTTGATCGCCGCCGCCCGCGCGGTGCGCGAACACGCCCATGCGCCGTATTCGCGTTTCGCGGTGGGCGCCGCGGTGCTGGACGAAAACGGCCGCATCCACGCCGGCGCCAACGTCGAGAACGCCGCCTACCCGCAGGGCTGGTGCGCCGAGACCTCGGCGCTGGCGGCGCTGGTCGCCGCCGGCGGCAAACGCGTGCTGGCGGTCGCGGTGTGTGCGGTGGCAGACCATCCCGTCACCCCGTGCGGCGGCTGCCGCCAGAAGCTGCGCGAGTTCGCCGCCGACGACTGCCCCGTCTGGCTGGCCGACCTCGGCGGCCTGCGCGCCAGCCACACCCTGGGCGAGCTGCTGCCCTTCGGCTTCGGGCCGCACCATCCGCCGCCATGACCGACGACACCGTCACGCGCACCGCGGCACACCTGCAGCAGCGCCTGGGCGCGCGCGCGCCGAGGATCGCCGTGCTGCTCGGCAGCGGCTGGTCACCGCTGGCCGCCGAAGTGCACGACGCGGTCGACGTACCCTACGCCGAACTCGAAGCCTTTCCCACGCTGGCCGTCGGCGGCCACCAAGGTCTGCTGCGCGCCGGACGCATCGGCGGCGTCGAGGTGCTGGTGCTCGCCGGCCGCAAGCACGCCTACGAAAGCGGCCGCGCCGACGCCATGGCCGGCGCCATCCGCACGCTGGCCGCGGCCGGCGTGCAGGTGCTGGTGCAGACCAACGCCGCCGGCAGCCTGGACGCCGCGATGCACCCCGGCGACCTGATGCTGATCGGCGACCACCTCAACGTCCCGCAGCGATCGCCGCTGTTCGGCGAGACCGGCGACCGCCGTTTCGTCGACATGTCGGCGGCCTACGACCCGGACTTGCGCGCCCTGGCCCACGCCGCGGCGCAGCGCGCGGGACTGACGCTGCACGAGGGCGTCTACGCCTGGGTGATGGGGCCGCAGTTCGAGACGCCGGCCGAGATCCGCATGCTGCGCGCCTTCGGCGCCCAGGCCGTGGGCATGAGCACGGTGCCGGAGACGATCATCGCGCGCCACGCCGGCCTGCGCGTGCTGGCGCTGTCGATGATCACGAACATGGCCGCCGGCATGGCGGCAGAGACACTCAGCCACGCGCACACGCTGGCCGGCGCCGCGGTGGGCAGCGAACGCGCCGTGCAGCTGCTGGTGGCGGTGATCCAGGCGCTGGAGGCCTGAAGCGATGACGACAGCCGCAGACCTGCAGGCCAGCGCGCGCATCGCGCTCGCCTGCCTCGACCTGACGAGCCTGAACGACACCGACACCGCCGCCGACATCGAAGGCCTGTGCCGCCGTGCGCAGGGCCCGTTCGGCGCCACCGCAGCGGTTTGCGTCTGGCCACGCCGCGCCGCGCTGGCGCGCTCGCTGCTGCCGCCGCACATCGCCGTCGCCGCCGTGGCCAATTTCCCCGACGGCAGCAGCGACGTCGACCGCGCCGTGCGCGACACCGCAGCCATCGTCGCTGCCGGCGCGCAGGAGGTCGACCTCGTGCTGCCGTACCGCGACCTCGCCGCCGCACCGGCGCTGCTGGCCGCGGTGCGCCGCGCCTGCGCCGGCCTCAGGCTGAAGGTGATCCTGGAGACCGGCGAGCTGAAGGATGCCGCCGTCATCACCCACGCCTGCCGCATCGCGCTGGACGCCGGCGCCGATTTCCTGAAGACCAGCACCGGCAAGACGCCGCTCAGCGCCACGCCCGCGGCGGCGCAGCTGCTGCTGCAGGCGATTGCCGCCGACCCCGCTGCGCGCCTGCACGTCGGCTTCAAGGCGGCCGGCGGCATCCGCACCGTGGCCGACGCCGCGCTATACATCGCGCTGGTGCGCGAACATCTGGGCCCGGCCGACTTGCACCCGACGCGTTTTCGCATCGGCGCCAGCGCCCTGCTCGACGACATCGAAGCCGTGCTCGCGGGCAGTCCCCGCCCTGCCGGCGGCGCCCGCTACTGAAACCCGGAGCCAAGCCCATGCGCAACACTTTCTTCGGGGGCCTGGCCGCGCTGCTCGCTGCGGCACTGCTGGCCGGCTGTGCCACGCCGCGGCCCACCGCGCCGGTGCAGGTGCGCGTGCTGGCGATCAACGACTTCCACGGCAACCTGCGCCCGGCCCCCGGCGGCGTGCGCACCAGCGACCCGGCCCAGCCGGGGCAGATGGTCACCGTGCCGGCCGGCGGCGCCGAACACCTGGCCACCGCGGTGGCCGAACTGCGCGCCGCCAACCCCAACCATGTCTTCGTCGCCGCCGGCGACCTCATCGGCGCCACGCCGCTGCTGTCGGCGCTGTTCCGCGACGAGCCGACGATCGAATCGATGAACCTGATGGGACTGGAGGCGTCGGCGGTGGGCAACCACGAGTTCGACAAGGGCGCCGACGAACTGCTGCGCCTGCAGCGCGGCGGCTGCCACCCCAGCGAAGGCTGCAAGGGCCCGACGACCTTCAAGGGCGCCAGCTTCCAGTACCTGGCGGCGAGCACCGTCGTGCGGAACACCGGCCGCACGCTGCTGCCGGCGTATCACGTCAAGCGCTTCCAGGGCATCCCGGTGGCCTTCATCGGCCTCACGCTCGAAGCCACGCCGAGCATCGTGGTGCCGGCCGGCGTGGCCGGGCTCGAGTTCCGCGACGAGGCCGAGACCGTGAACGAACTCGTGCCGGTGCTGCGCCGCCAGGGCATCGAAGCCATCGTGCTGCTGATCCACGAAGGCGGCGTGCCGAGCGGCGGACACAATGAATGCCCGGGCATCAGCGGCCCCATCGTCGACATCGTGAAGCGGCTGGACAAGGCGGTGGACCTGGTCGTCAGCGGCCACACGCACCGCGCCTACAACTGCCGCATCGACGGCCGCCTGGTCACCAGCGGCGACAAGTACGGCACCATCGTCACCACCATCGACCTGGTGCTCGACCCGAAGTCGGGCGACGTCGCCAGCGCCATCGCCGACAACGTCATCGTGCGCCCGACCTTCGCCAAGGACCCGCGGCAGACGCAGCTGATCGAGACCTACGAACGCCTGGCGGCGCCACTGGCCAGGCGCGTCGTCGGCCGCATCGGCGCGGCGCTGCCGCGTGACACCAACGCGGCCGGCGCCAGCCCGCTGGGCCAGGTCGTCGCCGACGCCCAGTTGGCCGCGAGCCGCGACGCCGGCGCGCAAGTCGCCTTCATGAACCCGGGCGGCATCCGCGCCGCGCTGGCGCTGCCCGCCGACGGGCAGCTGCGTTACGAGGACCTGTTCACGGTGCAGCCCTTCTACAACAACCTGGTGACGCTGACGCTCACCGGCGCGCAGGTGCTCAGGCTGCTGGAGCGGCAGTGGGAGCAGCCGAGCCCGCGCATCCTGCATGTCTCGCAGGGCTTCGCCTACACCTGGGACGCCATGCGCCCGGTCGGACAGCGCGTGGTGCCCGGTAGCGTGCGGCTGAACGGCCAGCCGCTGGACCCGGCGGCCGCGTATCGCGTCACGGTCAACAGCTACCTGGCCGGCGGCGGCGACAACTTCGTGCTGCTCAAGCAGGGCCGCGACGCCCGCACCGGCATCATGGACGTCGACGCGCTGGAACTGTTCGTGAAGAACAACCCGCTGCTGGTGCCGGGGCCGCTGGACCGCGTCTTGCGCCTGAACTGAGAGCGCGTGAAGACATGCTGGCGCAGGAGCTGATCCGCATCAAGCGCGACGGCGGCACGCTGACGCCGGCACAGATCGGCGCCTTCGTGCGGGGCCTGGTCGACGCCAGCTGGAGCGAAGGCCAGGTCGCCGCGATGGCGATGGCGGTGCTGCTGCGCGGCATGAACACCCCCGAGACGGTGGCGCTGACCGAGGCGATGACGCTTTCGGGCAGCGTGCTCGACTGGCGCGGCGCCGGCCTGCACGGCCCGCTGCTCGACAAACACTCCACCGGCGGCGTCGGCGACAAGGTGAGCCTGCTGCTGGCGCCCATCGTGGCCGCCTGCGGCGGTGTGGTGCCGATGATCAGCGGCCGCGGCCTGGGTCACACCGGCGGCACGCTCGACAAGCTCGAGGCACTGCCCGGCTACAGCGTCGAAGCGCCGCGCGCGACGCTGCTGGCGACGCTGCGCGAGGCCGGCTGCGCCATCGTCGGCGCCTCGGCCGAGCTGGCGCCGGCCGATCGCCGGCTGTACGCCATCCGCGACGTCACGGCCACCGTCGAGAGCATGCCGCTGATCACCGCCAGCATCCTGTCGAAGAAGCGCGCCGCCGGACTGTCGGCGCTGGTGATGGACGTCAAGGCGGGCAGCGGCGCCTTCACGCCGACGCTGGCACAGGCGCGAGAGCTGGCGCAGAGCCTGGTGCGCACGGCGCGTGGCGCCGGGCTGCCGACGGTGGCACTGATCACCGACATGTCCCGTGTGATCGGCCGCAGCGCCGGCAACGCGCTGGAGGTGCGGGAGGCACTGGCCTTGCTGCGCGGCGACGCTTGCGATGCGGAAACCGACCGGCTGCGCGAGCTGACGCTGGCGCTGGCGGCCGAGCTGCTGTACCTGGGCGGCCTGCACGCCAGCGTGGCCGGAGCGCACGCCGCCGCCACACGGGCACTGGCCAGCGGCGCCGCGGCCGAGCGCTTCGCGCGCATGGTGTGCTGCCTGGGCGGGCCGCCCGACGTGCTGCGCGACGCACAGCTGCCGCTGGCGCCGGTGCTGCGCGCGGTGCCGGCGCCACGCGCCGGTGTCGTGGCGGCGATCGACGTGCGTGCGCTCGGCCTGGCGGTGGTCGCGCTGGGCGGCGGCCGCAGCCGGCCCGGCACGGCAGTGGACCCGCGCGTCGGCCTGGCTGCCGTGCTGGCGCCCGGCGCTGCCGTGCGCGCCGGTGAAACGCTGGCGATCGTGCACGCGGCCCGTGCCGACGACGCCGATGCCGCGGTGCGCGCCGTGGCGGCTGCAATGCCGATCGGCGACGTGGCGGTGGCCGACGTGCCCTGGTTGCTGGAGACCGTGCGCGGCTGAGCGCCACCGCAGGGCGGTCTCGCACCATCATGGCCACGCCTGCCGTCAAGATCTGCTGCATCGCCAGCGTCGACGAAGCGCGACTGGCACCTGAGCCGCCGCATCCGCGACGCCGTGTTCCCGCTGCCGCTGTGGCTGGCCGGCGGGCTGCACGAGCACAACGTGGCGCAGGCCATCGCCGCCGTGCAGCCGCACGGGCTGGACCTGTGCAGCAGCGTGCGCAGCGGCGGCCGGCTCGATGCAGCCCGGCTGGCGGCCTTCATGGGCGCGGTGCAAGCGGCAGCGTGACGAGCCGCCGCCGCGGCCCGTCACCACCGATCGCGCTTTCGTCGCGCCGTGCTTGCCTGGCCCCCAGGTGCGGGCGCTAGCATCGCGCCTTCTTTGCCTGCAGAAAGCCCACGCCATGACACCGCCCCGCCTCCTTCGCCGCACTGCCGCGCTGGCCCTGGCCGCCGCCGCCTGGCTGCCAGCCGCAGCGCAGACCACGCTGCCGGTGGCGCCGGTGAACAACGCGCCCGAGACCTTCTTCGGCACCACCGTCGACGACCCCTACCGCGACTTCGAGAACACCAAGACCCCCGCCGTCGCGTCGTGGATGAAGGCGCACAGCGACCACGCCCACGCCACGCTGCGGCGCATCGGCGGGCGCGACGCGCTGCGCGCCAAGCTCGAGATGTTCGACGCCTCGGCGCCGGCGCGTGTGGTCGCCGTGACGCGGCTGCCCGGCGACATCTACTTCTACCAGCGCCGCGGCGCCAAGGAAGACCAGTTCAAGCTCTACATGCGGCGCGGCCTGGCCGGCACCGAAAAGCTGCTGTTCGACCCCGAGACGCTGAAGAAGAAGACCGGCAAGCCGCACGCCATCAACTACTACACGCCTTCGCCCGACGGCCGCCTGGTGGCGCTGGGCGTGTCGGCCGCCGGCTCGGAAGAAGCCGCCATGCGGGTGCTGGACACACGCAGCGGCCGCCAGCTCGGGCCCGAGATCCAGCGCGCGCAGTTCGGCGGCGTGAGCTGGTCGCCCGACTCGCGCGAGCTCTACTTCCACCGCATGCAGGCGCTGAAGAAGGGCATGCCGGCCACCGACAAGTACCAGCGCAGCGTGGCCGCGGTGATGAAGCCGGGCGGCGGCGAAAAGGACATCCGCGTGCTGCTGCGCGCCGGCGACAAGGGCGAGGTCGACATCCCGGCCACCGAGTTCCCGTTCATCGACGTGCGGCCCGACGGCCGCGTGCTGGCGGTCGTCGTCGACGGCGTCTCGCCCGACTTCCGCGCCTACCACTCGACGCTGGCGGCGCTGCGCGCCGGCAAGCCGGCGTGGAAGAAGCTGTTCGACCGCGACGACGGCGTCACCAGCCTGGCGCTGCACGGTGACCGTGCCTACCTGCTCAGCTACAAGAACGCGTCGCGCTACAAGCTGCTGGCCGGCAAGCTGGACGGCTTCTCGCCCGCGACGGCGCAGGTGCTGATCCCGGAAAGTCAGCGCGTACTCTCGGGTCTGGCCTCGGCGGCCGACGGCCTGTACGTCGAGCTGCGTGACGGCAACGTGAAGCGCCTGCTGCGTGTCGAGCACCGCGACGGCGCCGAACCCAAGGAAGTGGCGCTGCCGGTGGTGGGCGCGTTCACGCTCGACGCGAACAGCGCCAACGCGCAGTTGCCCGGCGTGCTGCTGGACCTGCAGGGCTGGGCGCGGGCGCGCCAGATCTACACCGTGGCCGCCGACGGCAGCGTCAGCAATACCGGGCTGCAACCGGCCGGGCCCTTCGATGCGCCGACCGACGTCGTGGCCACCGAGGTCATGGTCAGGAGCCACGACGGCGTGGCGGTGCCGATGTCGATCATCCACCGCCAGGGCACCAAGCTCGACGGCAGCAACCCGACGCTGCTCTACGGCTACGCCTCCTACGGCATCACCGAGGAGCCCTTCTTCAGCATCAGCCGGATGGCCTGGATGGACGCCGGTGGCGTGTTCGCGGTGGCCAACCCGCGCGGCAGCGGCGTCTTCGGCCGCCAGTGGCACGAAGACGGCAAGAAGGCCAGCAAGCCCAACACCTGGCGCGACTTCATCGCCTGCGCCGAATACCTGGTGGCGCAGGGCTGGACGAAACCGGCGCGGCTGGCGATCTGGGGCGGCAGCGCCGGCGGCATCCTGGTCGGCCGCGCGATGACCGAGCGTCCCGACCTGTTTGCCGCCGTGGTGCCCGACGTCGGCGCGCTCGACCTCGTGCGCGCCGAGACCACGCCCAACGGCATCCCCAACATCCCCGAGTTCGGCAGCCGCAAGACCGAGGAGGGCTTCCGCGCGCTGCTGGCGATGAGCACCTACCACCAGGTCAGGGACGGCGTGAACTACCCCGCCGTGCTGCTGCCGCACGGCGTCAACGACCCGCGCGTGGAGGTCTGGAACAGCACCAAGACCGCGGCGCGGCTGCTGGCGGCCAGCAAGTCGGGCAAGCCGGTGCTGCTGCGGCTGGACTACGACGCCGGCCATGGCATCGGCAGCACCAAGGCCCAGGTGCTCGACGAACGTGCCGACGTCTTTGCCTTCATGCTGTGGCAGATGGGCGTGCCGGGTTACGAGCTCAAGCCGTGAAGGGGCCGGGCCCGCTGCGGGCCGGGCGCGTCTACCGTTCGCCCTTGCGGTAGGGTTTCATCAGCGCCTGCGGCGTGCTGGCGCGGTGGGCCATCACGACCAGCGCCACGATGGCCATCGCATACGGCAGCATGAGGTAAAACTGGTACGGCAGCTCGAAACCCAGCACCCCCGATCCGGCCTGCTGCAGCCGCAGCTGCAGCGCGTCGAAGAAGGCGAACAGCAGCGCCCCCAGCAGCGCCTGCCCCGGCCGCCACGACGCGAACACGACCAGCGCCACGCAGACCCAGCCGCGGCCGTTGACCATGTTGAAGAAGAAGGCGTTGAACGCCGCCAGCGTGAGAAAGCAGCCGGCCACGCCCATCAGCGCCGAGCCCGCCATCACGGCACCGATGCGCAGGCCGGCCACGCTCAGCCCCTGGCCCTCGGCGGCGGCCGGGTTCTCGCCCACCGTGCGCAGCGCCAGCCCCAGCGGCGTGCGGTAGAGCAGCCAGCCGACCAGTGGCACCAGCGCCAGCGCCAGCAGCGTCAGCGGCGTCTGCGCGTCCAGCACCGGGATCGGCAGCCAGCTCATCGCCGCGAAGGGCTCGATGGTCGGCGGCGTGTCGACCTTGGGGAAGCCGACGCGGTAGGCGTAACTGGCCCCGCTCGACGCCAGCAGCGTGATGCCCAGGCCTGCGACGTGCTGCGACAGCGCTAGCGTCACCGTCAACACGCCGTGCAGCAGGCCGATCAGCGCGCCGGTCAGGGCGGCCACCGCGACGCCCCCCCACAGGCTGGCGCCGGTGTACACCGCCAGCCAGCCGGCGAAGGCGCCGGCGACCATGATGCCTTCGATGCCCAGGTTCAGCACGCCGGCACGTTCGCACAGCAGCACGCCCAGCGTGCCCAGGATCAAGGGCGTGGCCACGCGCAGCACCGAGACCCAGAATGGCGCCGCCGCGAGCAGATCGACGAGCTCGCTCATGTCGAGCCCGCCCAGCGCACGCGGTACTGCGTGAACAGCGTCGCCACCAGCACGGCGATCAGCGCCGTGGCGACGATAACGTCGGCGATGTAGGTCGGCACGCCGACGGCGCGACTCATGCTGTCGGCGCCGACCAGGATGCCGGCCACGAACACCGCCGCCGCCACCACGCCCAGCGGGTGCAGCGCGGCGAGCATGGCGATGACGATGCCGCTGTAGCCGTAGCCCGGGCTCATGTCCAGCGTCACGTAGCCGGCGCGGCCGGCAACCTCGACGGCGCCGGCCAGCCCGGCCAGCGCGCCCGACAGCAGCGCCACCTTCACCGTCACCCAGGCCACCGGCATGCCGGCGAAGGCCGCGGCGCGCGCGTTGGCGCCGACGGCGCGGATCTCGAAGCCGTGGGTCGTGAATTTCAGCAGCGCCCACAGCACCCCCGCCGCCGCCAGCGCGCCGAGCAGGCCGCTGTGCACGCGGCTGCGTTCGACGAGCTTGCCCAGCTGCAGCGCTTCCTGCAGCGCCACGCTCTGCGGCCAGCCCATCGCCGTGGGGTCCTTCATCGGCCCGTCGAGCATGGCGCCGACGAACAGCAGCACGATGAAATTGAGCAGCAGCGTCGTCACCACCTCGTCGACGCCCAAGCGGCTCTTCATCAGCGCCGGGCCCAGCAGCAGCAGCGCGCCGGCCAGCGCCGCCGCGGCCATCATGGCCGGGAACAGCAGCCAGGCCGGCACGGCGAAACCGCTGCCGCCGTGCAGGCCGCCCACCGCCACGGCGGCAAGCGCGCCGAGGTAGAGCTGGCCCTCGGCGCCGATGTTGAACAGCCGCGCGCGGAAGGCCACCGCCGCCGCCAGCCCGGTGAGGATCAAGGGCGTGGCGCGGGTCAGCGTTTCGGTGATCGCGAAGCGCGAACCGAAACCGCCTTCCAGCAGCAGTGCGTAGGCGCGCGCCACCGGCGCGCCGGCCCAGGCGACGAGCAGCGACGCCACCAGCAGCGTGCCCGCGATGGCCGCCACCGGCGCCAGCAGCAGCGCCGTGCGCGACGGGGCGGTGCGGCGCTCGAGCCTCACGGCGACACCGCCGCGCTGGCGCGGGCGCCGTCGTGCCCGCCGCCGGCCATCGCCAGGCCGATGCTGGCCCGCGTCCAGTCGCGCGCCGCACGCGCGGCACCGAGCCGGCCCTGGTGCATGACGGCGATGCGGTCGGCGAGGGCGAAGACTTCCTCGAGGTCTTCGCTGATCAGCACCACGCCGCTGCCGGCGGCGGCGGCGTCGAGCAGTTGCTGGTGCACGTAGGCCACGGCGCCGACGTCCAGGCCCCAGGTCGGCTGGTTGGCGACGATCAGCGGCGGCGCGCTGGCCCGCTGCGGTGCGCCGGCGGCGGCAGCGGTCGCGCTCGGCGGCGCGCCGGCGGCCATCAACGCGCGGCCGAGGACGAGCTTCTGGATGTTGCCGCCCGACAGCCGCTGCGTCACGGTGTGCACGCCGGCGGCTTCGGTGCCGCGGACGTCGAAGCGTTCGACCAGGGCTTGCGCATCGGCGATCGCGGCGCGGCGCTGCATGACGCCGAAGCGGGCGTAGGCCGGGCGGTGGTAACGCTCGAGCACGGCGTTTTCCCACAGCGCCAGCTCGCCCACCACGCCCACGGCGTGACGGTCTTCGGGCACACGGGCCACGCCGGCGTCGACGAAGGCGCGCGGCCGCGGCGGCAGCGCCCGGCCGGCGACCTGCAGGCTGCCGCCGTCCAGCCCACGCTGCCCGCACAGCAATTCGGCCAGCACGGCCTGGCCGTTGCCCGAGACACCGGCCACGCCGACGATCTCGCCCGGCTGCACCTGCAGGTCGACGCCGTCGAGCCAGGGCCGGCCGCGGCGGCCGCCCGCGGCGCGCACGGTGGCCCCGCGCAGCACACAGGCCGGCGCGCCGGCGGCGGCCGGCGCAGCGGCACGCCTGGGCATGTGCACGCTGCGCCCGACCATCGCCTCGGCCAGCAGCGCCTGGTCGGCACCGGCCGCCGGCAGCACCAGCACCAGCCGCCCGGCGCGCAGCACGGCGATGCGGTGCGACACGCGCAGCACCTCGTCGAGCTTGTGGCTGATGAAGACGATCGCCAGCCCGGCGGCCACCATCTGGCGCAGGGTCGCGAACAGGGATTCGCTTTCCTGCGGCGTCAGCACCGCGGTGGGCTCGTCGAGGATCAGCACGCGCGCGCCACGGTACAGCGCCTTGAGAATTTCCACCCGCTGGCGTTCGCCCACCGACAGGCTGGCCACGCGCGCCTGCGGATCGACGGCGAGCCCGAAACGGGCGCCCAGTTCGAGCAGGCGCCGGCGAGCGGCGTCGCGGCGCGAGAACGGGCTCCACAGGCTCTCGGTGCCGAGCATCACGTTGTCGAGCACGCCGAGGTTGTCGGCCAGCGTGAAGTGCTGGTGCACCATGCCCACGCCGGCGGCCAGCGCCGAGCGCGGCTGGCCCGGCGGCAGCACCCGGCCGTCGACCTCGACGGTGCCGGCGTCAGCCACGTAGTGCCCGAACAGGATCGACACCAGGGTGCTCTTGCCGGCGCCGTTCTCGCCCAGCAGCGCCAGCACCTCGCCGCGCTCCAGCTCCAGCGTGATGCCGTCGTTGGCCAGCAGGGGCCCGAAGCGCTTGCTGATGCCCGCCAGCCGCAGGGCGGGCGGGGTGGCTGCGGCTTCGACCATGCCGCGATTCTGGGTCATCGCGCCGGCGCGGCCGGGCACGGGCGGCCGCGAAGATGCCTGGGTCGGCAAAGGCCAGGCGGGTCGGTCAGCAGCCGAGCTGCGCCGCCAGCGCGCCGATGTCGTCGGCGACGAGGTCGAATTCGCCTGCGGTGCTGGGCTCCATTTCGCCGCCCGGCCCGCGCTCCAGCGGCCGCGGGACGTAGGCCGTGCGCAGCCCGCAGGCGGCGGCAGCACGCAGGTCGCTCGGGTGCGCGGCGACCATCAGCAACTGCTGCGGCGGCAGGTCCAGCAGCCGGGCCGCGCCGAGGTAGACCTCGGGGTCGGGTTTGTAGTGGCCGAAGAGTTCGGCCGACAGCACCGCATCCCACGGCAGCGCGGCGTGCTTGGCCATCGCCACCAGCAGCGACAGGTTGCCGTTGGACAGCGTCGCGATCGTGTAGCGCGTCTTCAGCCGCGTCAGGCCGGCGACGCTGTCGGGCCACGGCCGCAGGCGGTGCCAGACGAGGTTGAGATCGGCGGCGGCGGTCTCCGCCAGCGTGATGCCGCGCACCGCCAGCAGGCGGTCGAGGATGCGCCGGTGCAGGCCGTCGATGTTGGTCCACGGCAGCGCGCCGCTGCGCACTTCCTGCATCGCCGGCTGGTAGCCGGCGCGCCAGGCGAGCGCGAACTCGCCGCCGTCCACCGGCAGCCCGATGCGCGCCACCTCGGCGGCGATCGAACCGTGCCAGTCGACGACGGTGCCGAAGATGTCGAAGGCGAGCGCGCGCACCGCCGGTGTCGGTGCGGCCGCCGCCGTGGCGGCTGGCGAGGCCATCGCGCCGGCCTACTTCGCCGTGCCCCTGGGCTGGCCGTCGTCCACCTTCACGGTGTAGCTGCCGGCCAGGATCTCCTTCTGCCGCGCCGCCACCTTGTCGAGCACCGGCTTGGGCACCTTGGTCGCGAAGCTGCCCAGCGGGCTGAGCTCGCTGCCCTTGTACTTCATCATCGAATATTTGCCGTAGTCCGCGGCGACGAACTTGCCGGCCTTCACGGTCTTCAGCGCGAGGTCGATCGTCGGCTCCATGTTCCACAGCGCGCTGGCGACCACCGTCTCGGGGTACTGCGCCTGGGTGTCGATGACGTTGCCGATGGCCAGCACCTTGCGTTCCCTGGCCGCGTCGCTGACGCCGAAACGCTCCGCATACATCACGTCGGCGCCCTTGTCGATCATCGCGAAAGCGGCCTCCTTGGCCTTGGGCGGGTCGAACCAGCTGTTGATGAAGGTGACCATGAACTCGACCTTCGGGTTGGTCTCCTTCGCGCCGGCCATGAAGGCGTTCATCAGCCGGTTCACCTCCGGGATCGGGAAGCCGCCGACCATGCCGATCTTGCCGCTCTTGCTCATGCCGCCGGCGATCAGCCCGCTCAGGTAGGCCGGCTCCTGGATGTAGTTGTCGAAGACGCTGAAGTTGGGCGCCTGCGGGCCCTTGCTGCTGCCCATCAGGAAGGCCACCTTGGGGTAGTCCTTGGCCACCCGGCGCGCCGCGTCCTCGACGGCGAAGCTCTCGCCGACGATCAGCGCGTGCCCCTTCTCGGCGTACTGGCGCATGACACGCTCGTAGTCGGCGTTGGCGACGTTTTCGCTGAACACGTATTCGACCTCGCCGCGCGCCACCGCCGCTTTCAGTGCCTTGTCGATGCGGCTCACCCACTGCTGCTCGACCGGCACGGTGTAGATGGCGGCCACCTTGAGCTTGACCTGCGCCCAGGCGGGCGGCGGCAGTGCGGCCAGGGCGGCGACACCCAGGGCGGTGCTCAGGGCGGTGCGTCGGGACGGGGTCATGCGGGCTCCTCGGATCATGGATGGGGTGCCCGATGATCGTGCAAGACGCGTTCCAGCGGTCCATGTCCCCGCGGACTGGTCGGGCTCGGCGCGGCTGTCGTGACCGCTGGTGCGCCGCGTGCCGGCGGGCCGATCTGCCGGCAAAAGGGCCGCCTATCCGGCGCTCTGGCCGGCAGGGGCGGCGCCTAGAATCAAGCCAAATCTGCCCGGGGTGTACGGCCGCGCCGCAGCGACCGGGTGCCCCGTCCTCCGCGGCCTCACGGCCACCCGGCGTCGCCCCGATGACCACCACCGCCCTTTCCGCCCTGTCGCCGCTGGACGGCCGCTACGCCGCCAAGCTGGCGGCCTTGCGGCCGCTGTTGTCGGAGTTCGGCCTCATGCACCGGCGCGTGCAGGTCGAGGTGGAGTGGTTCATCGCGCTGTCCGACGCCGGTTTCGCCGAGTTCCGGCCCTTGTCCGAAGCCAGCCGCGGGCTGCTGCGCGGCCTGGTGCAAGGTTTTGCCGAGGCCGACGCGCAGGCCATCAAGGACATCGAGAAGACCACCAACCACGACGTCAAGGCGGTCGAGTACTGGCTCAAGTCGCGCTTCGAGGGCCACGGCGAACTGCAGGCCGCGGCCGAGTTCGTGCACTTCGCCTGCACCAGCGAGGACATCAACAACACCAGCCATGCGCTGATGCTCAAGGCCGCGCGCGACACCGTCATGCTGCCGGCGCTGGACCGGCTGCTGGCCAAGCTGACGCAGATGGCGCACGCGCTGGCCGCCGTGCCCATGCTCAGCCGCACCCACGGCCAGACCGCCAGCCCGACCACGGTCGGCAAGGAGGTCGCCAACGTCGCGTCGCGGCTGGCGACGGCACGCGCGCGCATCGCCGCGGTGCCCCTGCTGGCCAAGATGAACGGTGCCGTCGGCAACTACAACGCGCATCTCGCCGCCTACCCGGGCTTCGACTGGGAGGCCTTCAGCCGCCGCGTCGTGCAGGAGCGCCTGGGCCTGGCCTTCAACCCGTACACGATCCAGATCGAGCCGCACGACTACATGGCCGAGCTGTTCGACGCCCAGGCGCGCGCCGACACGCTGCTCATCGACTGGGCGCGCGACGTCTGGGGCTACGTCTCGCTGGGTTACTTCAAGCAGCGCGTGAAGGCAGGCGAAGTCGGCTCGAGCACGATGCCGCACAAGGTCAACCCGATCGACTTCGAGAACGCCGAGGGCAACTTCGGGCTGGCCAACGCGCTGCTGGCGCACATGAGCCACAAGCTGCCGCTGAGCCGCTGGCAGCGCGACCTCACCGACAGCACGGTGCTGCGCAACATGGGCGTGGCGCTGGGCTACGCGCTGCTGGCCTGCGACAGCCTGGCGCGTGGCCTGGACAAGCTAGAGATCAACCCCGCCGCGCTGGCCGCCGACCTCGACGCCGCCTGGGAGGTGCTGGCCGAGCCGGTGCAGACGGTGATGCGCCGTCACGGCCTGCCCGACCCGTATGCGCAGCTGAAGGACTTCACCCAGGGCAAGCCGATCACGCGCGAGCTGATGCAGGGCTTCGTCGCAGCGCTGCCGCTGCCCGACGACGACAAGCGGCGCCTGCTGGAGATGACGCCCGCCAGCTACACCGGCCTGGCCGAGCCGCTGGCGCGGAGGTGGTCTTGAACTTCCGCGACCAGCTCGCGACGGCCGAGGCGCGCAATGCCTCCATGCTGTGCGTCGGGCTGGACCCGGAGCCGGCGAAGTTCCCGCTTGCCTGGCGCGGCGATGCGGCGCGCATCTTCGATTTCTGTGCCGCCATCGTCGAAGCCACCCACGACCTGGTCATCGCCTACAAGCCGCAGATCGCCTATTTCGCCGCGCAGCGCGCCGAGGACCAGCTGGAAAGGCTGATCGCGCACATCCACGCCCGCGCGCCCGGCGTGCCGGTGATCCTGGACGCCAAGCGCGGCGACATCGGCGCCACCGCCGGGCAATACGCACGCGAGGTCTTCGAGCGCTACCAGGCCGACGCGGTGACGCTGTCGCCGTTCATGGGCTTCGACTCGATCGAGCCCTACATGAGCTACGCCGGCAAGGGGCTGATCCTGTTGTGCCGCACCTCCAACCCCGGCGGCAGCGAGCTGCAGGCGCAGCGGCTGGCCGATGGCGACGACATGCTCTACGAGCGCATCGCGCGGCTGGCCGCGGGCGAGTGGAACCGCGGCGGCCAGCTCGGCCTGGTCGTGGGCGCCACCTACCCGCGCGAGGTGGCGCGGGTGCGCGAACTGGCACCCACGCTGCCGCTGCTGATCCCGGGCATCGGCGCGCAGGGCGGCGA
>CAYJOA010000002.1:0-5425 GCA_964371495.1 uncultured Rubrivivax sp. | reverse complement strand
GCTATGCCGAGGCCACGGTGCGCGCCGGCTGGCGGCCGCAGGCACCGATCATCGTCAGCTCGTCGCGCGCCGTGCTCTACGCCGGCAGCGGCGACGACTACGCCGCTGCGGCGCGCACCGCGGCGCTGGCCACGCGCGCGCAGTTGCAGCACGCGCGGCCCGGGAACTGAAATGATGCTCGACGCCGACGTCGACGCCCAGGCGATTGCCGAGCACGAGCTGCGGCCGACGCCGCCGCGTGCCGGTGCCGGCGCCGAGCCGCACCCGGAACTGCTGCGGCAGATGACCCGGTCCTTCCTGGCGGTGGCCGCCGTGGCCTGCACCGCCGGCAGCCTGCTGTTCCTGGTCGACTTCGCAGGGCCCGGCCCCAGGGGCAGGCTGGCGGCCCTCTACGCCGTGCTGGCACTGGCTTCGGGCCTGGCCATCCGCTTGCCTGAACAGTGGGTCACCCATGCCCTGACTGCCGTCCTGGCCGTCCTGACGGTGCTGATGGCCGGCACCGCGCTCGCCCTCGGCTGGGGCGTCACGGCGCCCGCACTGCCGGCGCTGGGGCTGCTGGTGTGCCTGCTGTGTGCGGCAGCGGGGTGGCGCGCCGGCGCCGTGCTGGCCGCGGTGGCGGTGGCGGCGGTGCTGGTGGTGGCGCTGGTGGCGCCGCCGATCGGCGCGGCAGCGCCGGCGCCGTCGGCAGGCTTCATGGTCGCCACCCAGCTCATCGCCATCGCGGCCGGGCTCGCCGGCGGCGTCATGATCTCTCGCGTGGTGGCGCGCTACATGCGCTCGGCCGACGATCGTGAACAGCACTTCCGCCACCTGCTGGCGCTGGCCGCCGACGCCTACTGGGAGATCGACCACGACAACTGCCTGGTGGCGGCCTCCGACCCGCACCGCGGCAGCGAAAACGTGGCGCCGGCCGTCGCGCTGGGCCAGCCGCCGTGGGAGCTGCCGAACTTCGGTTGCGACGCCGACACGCTGGACCACCTGCAAGCCGACCTGGGCTCGCGCGTGCCCTTCCGCGACCAGCCCATCACCTGGACCGACGACGCCGGCCGCGTGCGTGCCTTCCTGGTCAGCGGCGAGCCGCGCCACGACGAACGTGGCGTCTTCACCGGCTACTGGGGCGTGGCGCGCGACGTCACCGACGTCAACGCCGCCCATGAGGCGCTGGCCGCCACCGAAACTCGTTACCAGGAGCTGTTCAGCCGCATCCCGACGCCGCTGGTGCTGCACCGCAGCGGGCGTGTCATCGACGCCAACCCGTCGGCAGTGGCGATGTTCGGCTACCCCGACCTGGCGGCCATGCTGGGCAGCGACCTGCTCACCGCCTACGAAAGCGGCGACTCGCGCGAGCGCGCGCGGCGGCGCATGGAAATGCTGCAGGGCCAGCGCCTGGGCACCGCCTTGCCAGTGGCCGACTACCGGCTGGTGGTGCGCGGGCGCCGCATCGCGGTGCGCGCCACCGGCGTGCGTGTCGACGCCGACGGCGGCCCGGCCATGCTGTCGATCTTCGTCGACGACACCGAGCGGCTGGCGGCCGAACAGGCGGTGCGGCGTTCGGAAGCCATGCTGTCGCACCTGGTGGCCACCAGCCCGGACCTCATCACGCTCACCGAAATGTCCAGCGGCCGCTACGCGATGGTCAACCGCACCTTCGAACGCCTCAGCGGCTGGACCGCGGCCGAGGCGGTGGGCCACACCTCGATCGAGCTCGGCGTCTGGGCCAGTGCCGCCGACCGCGAGCACTTCGTCGCGCTGGTCCACGAGCAGGGCGAAGTGGCCGACCTGCCGACGCGCTTCGTCACCAAGTCGGGCGCCACGATCTCGATGCTGGTGTCGGCGGCGCGCTTCGTGATGGATCGCCAGGACTACATGGTGATCAACGCGCGCGACGTCACCGAGCGCGAACGCGAGCGGCTGGAACGCGCGGCGATCCTGGCCAACGCCTCGATCGGCATCGCCGTCACGCGCGGCCGCCGCTTCGTGCTGGCCAACCGCCACTTCGAGCAGATCTACGGCTGGGAGCCGGGGGCGCTGATCGGCCAGTCCGGGCAGGCGGTGTGGCTGGACGACGACGACTACGCCGAAGTGCGCCAGCTCCTGGGGCCGGCGCTCGGCCGCGGCGAAGCCGTGGAGCTGGAGCGTCGCGGCCGCCGCAAGGACGGCAGCACCTTCATGGCCCACGTGCGCGGCCGCGCCGTCGACACCACGCAACCCGCCGAGGGCGGCACGGTGTGGATCGTCGAGGACGTCACCGAGCGGCTGCAGTTCGAACAGGCGCTGGCGCGTGCCCGCGACGACGCCGAGGCCGCCAGCCGCGCCAAGAGCGCCTTCCTGGCCAACACCAGCCACGAGCTGCGCACGCCGCTCAACGGCATGATCGGCCTGGCCCGGCTGGCGCGCGCGCCCGAGACCGCCGAGGCGCAACGCATGCAGTACCTGGACCAGATCGCCGACAGCGCACAGTCGCTGGCGGGCATCATCTCGGACATCCTCGACTTGTCCAAGATCGAGGCCGGCAAGCTGAACATCGAAACCACCGTCTTCGACCTCGGCGAGGTCTTGCGCGCGCTGCAGCGCACCTACGCCACGATGGCCGAGGCGCGCGCGCTCGAGCTGCGCTTCGAGATCGCGCCCGAAGTCCAGTGCGCGGTCAGCGGCGACCCGCTGCGCGTGCGCCAGATCATCACCAACTTCCTCAGCAACGCCTTCAAGTTCACGACCGCCGGCCATGTGCATGTGGCGGCGCGCCGGCCGGGCGGGCCCGGCGCGGCCGTGGTGCGTTTCGAGGTCACGGACAGCGGGCCGGGCATCGACGAGGCGATCCGTGCCCGCCTGTTCAAGCCCTTCACGCAGGCCGACGAGTCGACCACCCGGCGCTACGGCGGCACCGGGTTGGGACTGTCGATCTGCCGTGAACTGGCCACCATCATGGGCGGCGAGGTCGGAGTCGACAGCCAGCCGGGCCAGGGCAGCACGTTCTGGGCCGATCTGCCCCTGCCGTGCGCCCAGGCGCCGTTGCTGGCGGTGGCCGCCGACGACGCGCACGGGCTGGAAGGCGCGCGTGTGTTGATGGTCGAGGACAACCCGGTCAACATGATGATCGCCGTGGCCATGCTCGAACGCTGGGGCGTCGAGGTGGCGCAGGCCCACAACGGCCGCGAGGCGCTGGCCGAGGTGCACGAGGCCGCTGCCGCCGGCCATCCGTTCGACGCCGTGCTGATGGACGTGCAGATGCCGGTGATGAGCGGCCACGAGGCCACGCGTGCCCTGCGTTCGGGTGCTGCCGGACGCGAACTGCCGATCATCGCGCTCACCGCCGCGGCGCTGGTGACCGAGCGCGACGAGGCGCTGGCCGCGGGCATGAACGATTTCCTGACCAAACCGATCGACGCCGAAATGCTGCACGCCACGCTGCTGCGCTGGTGTTCGCGCGCCGAGAACCAGGCCGGCTGAGCAGCCGTGGCCGCACCCGGCGCGCCGGCGCCTACAGCACTGCCGGCTGCAGGAAGCGGATGGTTCCGGCGTCGGCGTCGATCTCCACCTCCAGCCCCACCGGCAGCGTGAACTTGCGCTTGATGTGGCCGATCATCGCGCCGCCGTACACCGGCACGTTCAGCGGCTTGAAGTAGTCGTCGAAGACCTCGTCCAGGGTCAGCGTGCCGTAGCCTTCGCCCGGCTTGCAGTTGGTGAAGGCGCCGAGCACGACGCCGGCCAGGCGGTCCAGCACACCGGCGAGCTTGAGCGTGCTGAGCATGCGGTCGACGCGGTAGATGTATTCGTTCACCTCTTCAAGGAACAGGATCGCGCCGTCGAAGCTCGGCCAGTAGGGCGAGCCGGCCATCGCCGTGAGCACCGCCAGGTTGCCGCCCAGCAGCGGCCCGCGCGCGCTGCCCCCGCGCAGCGTGGTGGTGCGGTGGGCGCGCGGGACGAGGGCGTCGTCGGCGTCCTTGGGGTTGCGCAGGGTCATCGCCTGCGCGTCCATCACCGCGGCGCGCAGGTGCTCGACGCTGAACGCGTTCCACTCCGACGCGCCCACCGGGCTGTGGAAGGTGACCAGCCCGGTGCGCGCGTTGACCGCGGTGATGAGTGCCGTGATGTCGGAGAAGCCACCCAGGAACTTGGGCCTGCGGCGGATCGCCGCGTAGTCCAGCAGCGGCAGGATGCGGTTGCCGCCGGAGCCGCCGGTCATGGCCAGGATGCCGTGCACGGCAGGGTCGGCGAACATCGCGTTGACGTCGGCGGCGCGCTGCGCGTCGGTGCCGGCAAAGTGGCCGTAGCGCGCGCGCAGGTGCGGCGCCTCGCGCACCTCGAAGCCCAGCGCCTGCAGCGATTCGGTGGCGATCTCGTAGGGTGCGCGTTCGTGGATCGCGCCCGACGGGTTGATCAAGGCGATGGTGTCGCCGCGGCGCAGGCGCGGCGCGCGGATGAGCGGCGGGCGGGACGGTGACGCAGCGGCAGCGGCCGAGCCCAGTGCAGCCGCTGCGGCGGTGCCGGTGGCAGCGATGAACTGGCGTCGGCTCGGAAGCAAGTACATCTCAGCGGCTCCGTATGAACCCAATGCAGCCAAGTGGCCGCCGTGGATCCGGCTCTGCCGGTCCACTGGCGGCGCCCCCTTGAGGGGGAGCGCCGAAGGCGCTGCGGGGGTGGTTCATATCACCCGAGGCAGCTCGTGCCGCACGCGGTCGCGGTCGCCGTGGTCGAAGTGCCACCACTCGTTGGGGATGCCGTGGAAGCCGCCGTGGGCCATCGCCTCGGCCAGCCAGCGGCGCATCTGCACGTGCGCCGTCGTGAGCACGCCGCTGGCCAGGTGTTCGTCGTGCAGTGCCGGGTGCGAAGCCGCCGTCATCTCGTCGAAGCCGCTGCCCATATCGGCCTCGCGGCCGTCGGGGCCCAGCAGCGTCGCGTCGACCGCCATGCCGTAGCTGTGGATCGAACCCCGGCCGGGGTGGGCGAAGTAGTGCTGCATGGGCGTGCCCTCGACGTCCTTCCAGATCGCCTCCTGCACACGCTGCGGGCGCAGCGCGTCGAGCACCAGGATCGTCCAGCCGGGGCGGCGCGCCTGCAGCCAGCGGGCGGCCGCCTGCAGGCCGTTCGCCGCCTCGCGGCGCAGCCAGGCGCAGTCCAGCGTGCCGTACAGCTGGCGGCCGGCGAAGTTGTTGCTGCCGGCGTAGCGCAGGTCCACACGTACGCCGTGCAGCGCCAGTGACTGCAGGCGCACGAAGGCCGGGTCGCTGGCGATGTCCTCGACGCGGATCTGCCCGCCGCCGTGTTCGCCGCCGCCCGTCATGGTGTCTTGCGCGACGCGGCTGGCCGACCGGCGTCGGCGCAGTTCGTCGGCAACTCGGCCGCGGTCAGGGCGTACAGGCTGGCAACGGCAAGGCGGGGCGACACGCGGCGCATGATAGCGGCGGCGTCGCGGGCCGGAGCG
>CAYJOA010000001.1:74019-97138 GCA_964371495.1 uncultured Rubrivivax sp. | reverse complement strand
ACTCCCTCCCCCTCGCGGGTTCAGTCGAGCCTTTGCTTCGTGACGCACCATGCGCCGATTATCCCGGCCGCTGCCGCGCCGGCCGGCCCCGACGCGCTCCGTTAGCATCCCCTGATGAACCTGCCCTACGAGTGGCACATCGGCTGGCGTTACACGCGGGCCGGCCGCGCCGGCCGGCGCAACGGCTTCATCTCCTTCATCAGCGGCGTGTCGATGCTGGGCATCGCCCTGGGCGTGGCGGCGCTGATCATCGTGCTCAGCGTGATGAACGGCTTCCAGAAGGAAGTGCGCGACCGCATGCTCAGCGTCATCGCGCACATCGAGGTCTTCGACGCCGGCCGCGGCGCCCTGCCCGACTGGCGCGCCACCGCCGCCGCGACACGCCGCGACGGGCGCGTGATCGGTGCCGCGCCTTTCGTCTCGGCGCAGGCGCTGGTGGGCCGCGGCGACGAACTGCGCGGCGCCGTGGTGCGCGGCATCGACGCGGCCGAAGAGGCGCAGGTCACCGACCTCGCACGCACCCAGCAACCGCTGCTGGGCCAGCTGCGCGCCGGCGAATGGAACATCGTGCTCGGCGTCGAGCTGGCGCGGCTGGTCGGCGCCCGTGTCGGCGACAAGGTCACCATCGTCGCCCCCGGCGGCCAGGTCACGCCCGCCGGCGTGGTGCCGCGGCTCAAGCAGTTCACGCTGGTCGGCGTGTTCGAGGCCGGGCACTACGAATACGACAGCGCGCTGGCGCTGATCCACCTGGAGGACGCGGCGCGGCTGTTCCGCGTCGAAGGCCCCACCGGCGTGCAGCTGCGCCTGGCCGACGTGCACGCGGCGCGCGCCGCCGCCGCCGATCTGCAAAGCAGCCTGGGGCCGGACGTGATGGTGCTCGACTGGACACGCACCAACCGCAACTGGTTCGACGCCGTGCAAATCGAGAAGCGGCTGATGTTCATCATCCTGACGCTGATCGTCGCCGTGGCCGCCTTCAACCTGGTCAGCACGTTGGTGATGACGGTCACCGACAAACGCGCCGACATCGCCATCCTGCGCACGCTGGGCGCCAGCCCGCGCTCGATCATGGGCATCTTCATCGTGCAGGGCGCGGCGGCCGGCATCATCGGCACGCTGTCGGGCGTCGCGCTGGGGCTGCTGGTGGCGCTGAACATCGACGTCATCGTGCCGGCCATCGAGCGCGGGCTCGGCATGGCCTTCCTGCCGGGTAGCATCTACCTCATCAGCCGCATGCCCAGCGAGCCGCTGGCCAGCGACATCGTGCCGATCGCCGTGATCTCGCTGCTGCTGGCCTTTGCCGCCACGCTGTACCCGAGCTGGCGCGCCAGCCGCGTCAACCCGGCCGAGGCGCTGCGTTATGAGTGAGATGCCGGCTGCCGCCACTTCTTCCGGGCCGGACGTCCCGGTGCTGCGAGGCGTGGACCTGCACAAGCGCTTCGTCGAAGGCCGTGGCGAAAGTGCGCTGGACGTCACCGTGCTGCGCGGCGTCAGCCTGGACGTACGGCGCGGCGACACGCTGGCCGTCGTCGGCGCTTCGGGCTCGGGCAAGAGCACGCTGCTGCACCTGCTGGGCGGTCTGGAGCCACCGACCAGCGGCCGCGTCGAACTGATGGGCCGCGACCTGACCAGCCTGAGCGCCGGCGAGCAAGGCGCCTGGCGCAACCGGCACCTCGGTTTCGTCTACCAGTTCCACCACCTGTTGCCCGAGTTCAGCGCGCTGGACAACGTCGCCATGCCGCTGCGCATCCGCCGCCTGCCGACGGGCGAGGCCCGCGAACAGGCGCGCGCCACGCTGGCGCGTGTCGGGCTGGCCGACCGCACGGCGCACCACCCGTCGCAGCTGTCGGGCGGCGAGCGCCAGCGCGTGGCCATCGCCCGTGCGCTGGTCACGCAACCGGCCTGCGTGCTGGCCGACGAGCCCACCGGCAACCTGGACCGCAGCACCGCCGACACGGTGTTCGAGCTGATGCTGGCGCTGGCGCGTGAACACGGCACGGCCTTCGTCGTCGTCACCCACGACGAGACGCTGGCACGGCGCTGCGCGCGCACGCTACGGCTGGAGCGCTGAACAACTCCCTCTCCCACTTGTGGGAGTGGGCCGGTGTGAGGGTCGTGTCGCGCCGCACTGCCGGACAATCTCCGCATGCACCTGATCAACGCCGACCTGCACTGCCACAGCCACGTTTCCGACGGCACGCTGGCGCCCGAAGCGCTGGCCGGGCGGGCCCATGCCCAGGGCGTGCAGCTGTGGTCGCTGACCGACCACGACGAAGTCGGCGGCCAGCAGCGGGCGCGCGACGCCGCGCTGGCGCTGGGCATGGACTACCTCACCGGCACCGAGATCTCGGTCAGCTTCGCCGGCGAGACCGTGCACATCGTCGGCCTGGGCTTCGACGCCGACGACGCCGCGCTGCGGGCCGGCCTGGCGGCCACGCGCAGCGGCCGCCGCGAACGGGCACGCGAGATGGCCGCCGCGCTGGCGCAGGTGGGCATTCCCGGCGCCTTCGAAGGCGCATTGCGTTACGTCGGCAACCCCGACCTCATCTCGCGCACGCACTTCGCGCGTTTCCTGGTCGACAGCGGTGTCTGCCCCGACACGCATGCGGTGTTCCGCCGCTATCTCACCCCCGGCAACCCCGGCTACGTGCCGCACCAGTGGGCCGGCCTCGGTGCGGCCGTGCGCTGGATACGCCAGGCCGGCGGCGTGGCCGTGATCGCGCACCCGGGGCGCTACCGCTTCACGCCGACCGAGGAGTACGCGCTGATCACCGAATTCATCGCCCACGGCGGTCAAGGCATGGAAGTCGTCACCGGCAGCCACAGCGCCGCCGAGCAGTTGCGCTACACCGACACCGCGATCGAATTCGGCCTGCTGGCCTCGCGCGGCAGCGACTTCCACTCGCCCGAAGAAAGCCGCACCGAACTCGGCTCGCTGCCCGGCCTGCCGGGGCAGCTGACGCCGGTGTGGGGCGCGCTGCAGCACCGCATCCAGCGTGCCCACAAGCGGCCGCTGGCAGCCGTTTGAAACGTATCGGCTCGGTGCAAACCAGAAATGGCATAGAATCGCGGGCTGGCTTGCAAGCGCAAGCCTTCCGTTCATCCCCTCTGACCTTCGTCGCTTCGCGCGCTCAGTTCCTGAGCCCGGGGCAGCATCCCTCGGGTCGGCGGCGATGCCGTCGCCATGATCCGATGAGCCTGCAGCGTCCTGTTGCACGGCCCTCCCGTATTGCTGCGACCTGACCCTGCGGTGCCCAAGACGGGCGCCGCCGGCCGGCCTTTGCCGGCTGCATGAGTGAAAGACGACGATGAGTTTCGAAACCCTGAACCTGCACGAGGCCCTGACCCGTGCCGTGGCGACCGCCGGCTACACGGCGCCCACCGATGTGCAGACGCGCGCCATCCCGCCGGCCCTGGCGGGCTGCGACCTGATGGTCAGCAGCAACACCGGCAGCGGCAAGACGGCCAGCTTCGTGCTGCCGGCGCTGATGCGCGTGCTGGCCTCGCGCAGCCTGCCCCGCCCGCCGCGCGGCACCGTGTCCGGCCCGCGCATCCTGGTGCTGACGCCGACGCGTGAACTCGCGATGCAGGTCGCCAAGGCGACCATGGACTACGGCCGCTTCGTGCCCGGACTGAGCGTGTGCACCGTCGTCGGCGGCGTGCCCTACGGCCTGCAGCTCAAGCAGCTGCGCGGGCCGCTGGACATCCTGATCGCGACCCCCGGGCGCCTGATCGACCATCTCGAATCGGGCAAGGCCATGCTGGGCCAGGTCGAGATGCTGGTGCTCGACGAAGCCGACCGCATGCTCGACATGGGCTTCATCGACCCCATCCACCACATCGCCAAGGCCACGCCCAAGGCGCGCCAGACGGTGATGTACAGCGCCACCTTCGGCGGCCACGTCGGCCGCCTGGCCGAGGACCTGCTGCGTACGCCGCAGCGCATCGAGGTCAGCTCGCAGACGGAGGCCCACGCCGACATCGAACAGCGCCTGCACTGGGCCGACGACTTCCAGCACAAGAACGCGCTGCTCGACCACATCCTCACCGAACGCAGCGTCGAGCAGGCGCTGGTCTTCACCAGCACCCAGCGCGACGCCGACTGGCTGGCCGACCGCCTGGGCGAAATGGGCCACAGCGTCGCCGCGCTGCACGGCGGCATGCCGCAGGGCCGGCGCAACCGCGTGTTGCAGGGCATGCGCAGCAAGCACCTGCGCGTGCTGGTGGCCACCGACGTGGCCGCACGCGGCCTGGACGTGCCGACCATCAGCCACGTCATCAACTTCGGCCTGCCGATGAAGGAAGAGGACTACGTGCACCGCATCGGCCGCACCGGCCGCGCCGGGCGCGCCGGCCTGGCGGTGACGCTGGCCGAACGCCGCGACAGCGGCATGATCCACCGCATCCAGCGCTACACCACGCAGCGCATCGCGCCGACGACCATCGTCGGCCTGGAACCCAAGCGCGTCGAACCCAAGCCGGTGGCACCGATGGGCCAGCGCCCGGCAGGCAAGTCCTTCGGCCCGCGCGCGGGCGGCCGCCCGGCGTTCAAGCCGGCGGGCAAGACCTTCAGCAAGCCCGGCGCACGGCCGCGCTGAGCACGGACGGCCGCAAGGCCGTACCCACATGACAGGGCCGCCCGGGCAACCAGGCGGCCTTTGTCGTTCGCCAAGCGCGGCTGCAAATCGGCATCCCCTCACCCCAGCGCTCTCGCGCCTGCGGGAGAGTGCCTGGGTGAGGTCCTTGCCGATGCGCCCTGGCGGGCGACGGTGCCTGGAGTCAGACCCCCAGCAGCTCCACCTCGAACACCAGCGTCGCATGCGGCGGGATCACGCCGCCGGCGCCGCGTGCGCCGTAGCCGAGTTCCGCCGGAATCGTCAGCACGCGGGTGCCGCCGACCTTCATGCCCGCCACGCCTTCGTCCCAGCCGCGGATGACCTCGCCGCCGCCCAGGCCGAAGGCGAAGGGCTGGCCGCGGTCCTTGCTGCTGTCGAACTTCTTGCCGCGCTGGTCGGCAGCGCTGGCGTCGTGCAGCCAGCCGGTGTAGTGCACGCGCACGCGGCAGCCGGTGGTGGCTTCGTCGCCGGTGCCGGCAACGGTGTCTTCGTATTGCAGGCCGGAAGGGGTGGTGGGCATCATGGGTTCCTCTGGGCAAAGGCGGCGATGATGCCACTCCACGCCGGCACCGCGGCCGCCAGCCAGGCGGCCGTATCGCACGACGCGGCGTTGTGCGCCAGGCCCAGCACCGCCGCCGCGGCACGCAATGCGGCCAGCGGGTCGCGCAGGTCCAGCGCCCGCGCACCGTTCTGCTTGCTCAGCTTGTGGCCGTCGGCGGCCAGCACCAGCGGCGTGTGCAGGTAGCTCGGCGTGGCGACACCCAGCGCGCGCTGCAGCAGGATCTGGCGCGCCGTGTTGTCGGCCAGGTCCTCGCCGCGCACGACATCGGTGATGCCCTGCTCGGCGTCGTCCACCACCACCGCCAGCTGGTAGGCCCACAGCCCGTCGGCGCGCCGGAGCACGAAATCGCCGACCTCGCGGCCCACGTCCTGCTGCTGCGCGCCGAGTCGGCGGTCGTGCCAGTTCACCACGCCTTCGGCGCGAAAGCGCCAGGCGCGCGCCGGCTTGCCGTGCAGGCCGCCGCGGCAGGTGCCGGGGTAGACGCGTTCGGCGTGACGCTCGTGCACGACGCCGCGCGCCGCCCAGGCGGCGTCGATGTCGCTGCGCGTGCAGCCGCAGGGGTAGGCCAGGCCGGCGTCGAGCAGCCGCTGCAGCGCCGCCTGGTAGGCCTCGCCGCGCTGCGACTGCCACCACGGTGTTTCGTCGGCGAGCAGGCCGCAGGCGCCGAGCTGGCCGAGGATCAGCTCGGCGGTGCCGGGCGGGCAACGCGGCCGGTCGACGTCCTCGATGCGCACCAGCCAGCGCCCGCCGTGGGCCTGCGCATCGAGCCAGCTCGCCAGCGCCGCCACCAGCGACCCGGCGTGCAGCGGGCCGGTGGGCGACGGTGCGAAGCGGCCGCTGTAGCGCGTGGTAGCGCCGGCGCCCGGCATCGACGGCGGCACCGCGGCGTCAATCCAGGGGGCCGGCGTGGCGCTCGACGAGGGCGCGGCGCGTCGTCGGGCTCTCGAGCTGGCCCAGCCACCACTGCAGCCCGCGGCCCAGGCTGTGCCGGCCGTGTTCGGCACGCCAGGCGTAGGACAGGCGCGCGACGCGGTCGCCGTGCGCCGTGGCCTTGCGCACCAGGTGGCCGGCATCCAGGTGCGGGCGCGCCAGCGGTTCGGGCAGGCTGCCGCAGCCCAGGCCGCGCAGCAGCGCTTCGAGCTTGGCGCGTGTGTGCGGCACCGTCAGCACGTCCTGCCCCGGCAGCAGGCCGACGGTGAGCGGGGTCAGCCGCTGCGCCGTGTCGGCCACCGCCACCGCGCGCTGGCGCACCAGCCGGGCGTCGTCCAGCGGCTCGTCCAGCGCCGCCAGCGCGTGGTGCGGCGCAACGCAGAACACGAAGGTCATCTCGCCCAGCGGCCGCAGCTCGATGCCGCCGGGGTTGGGCAGGTCGCCGGTGACGCCGATCGCCAGGTCGACCTGGCCCGACACCAGCGCCTCCCAGGTGCCGGCCAGCACGTCGGTGCGCAGGCGCAGCCGCGTGCCGGGGTGCGAGCCGTCGTCGCCGTCGAGCGCGCCGCTGCCGCCGCGGCCGTCGCACAGGCCGCAGAAGGCTTCGACGAGCTCGAACATCGTCGGCACCGACAGCACGTCGTCGACGCTGATCGCCAGCTGCGTCTCCCAGCCCTTGGCCACCCGCCGCACGCGGTTGGACACGGCGGCCATCTCCTGCAGCAGCCGGCGCCCCTCGTGCAGCAGCTCGGTGCCGGCCGGCGTGAGCTGCGCCTGGCGCGAGCTGCGGTCGAACAGCAGCGCGTCCAGCGCGTCTTCGAGCTGGCGCACGCTGTAGGTCAGCGCCGACGGCACCTTGCCGAGCTCGCGCGCAGCGGCGGCAAAGCTGCCGGTGCGCGCGATGGTGTCCATCATCACCAGGGCGTCGGGGGTCAGGGCGTGCAGGCGGTCGGGCATGGGCTTCATGTTATTTGAACGGGCTCTTCAAGTCGCGTCACCCGCGTCGCGGCCGCTGCTCTCTACAGTGGAGTCATTGAAAGGAGACGCCGCATGATCACCCTGCGCAAGTCCGCCGACCGCGGTCATGCCGACCACGGCTGGCTCAAGAGCTACCACAGCTTTTCCTTCGCCGACTACTTCGACCCGGCGCACATGGGCGTGGGCAACCTGCGCGTCATCAACGAAGACCGCATCGCCCCCGGCACCGGCTTCGGCACCCACGGCCACCGCGACATGGAGATCGTCAGTTACGTGCTCGACGGCGCGCTGGCTCACAAAGACAGCATGGGCAACGGCGCCGAAGGTGGCGTGGAGCCCGGCAAGTCGGCCGGCGTCATCCGCCCGGGCGACGTGCAGCGCATGAGCGCCGGCACCGGCGTGCGGCACAGCGAGTTCAACCACGCGGCCGACCAGACCACGCACTTCCTGCAGATCTGGATCCTGCCGCGCCAGGCCGGTATCGCCCCGGGCTACGAGCAGAAGCATTTCGACGCCGCCGCCAAGCGCGGCCGGCTGGCGCTGGTGGCCTCTGCCGACGGCCGCGACGGCTCGGTGACGATCCACGCCGACGCGACGCTGCGCGCCGGCCTCTTCGACGGCGCCGAACGGCTGGAAGCGGACCTCGACCCGCGGCGCATCGCCTACGTGCACCTGGTGCGCGGCGCGCTGCGCGTCAACGACCACGCCCTGCGCGGCGGCGACGCGGCGCGTCTGGACGGCGAGACGAAGCTCGTGCTCGAAGGCGGCGAAGACGCCGAGGTGCTGGTCTTCGACCTCGCACCCTGAACGTCGCGCACACCCCGCAAGTACCCCGCAGACCGATTCCCATCACCCCCGGAGACCCACCATGAGCAAGATCGTCATCGTCTACCACAGCGGCTACGGCCACACCAAGAAGGTCGCCGAAGCGGTGGCCGCGGGCAGCGGCGGCGCGCTGCTGGCCATCGACGCCGAAGGCAACCTGCCCGACGGTGGCTGGGAACAACTGGCCGGCGCCGACGCCATCGTCTTCGGCTCGCCCACCTACATGGGCGGCCCGAGCTGGCAGTTCAAGAAGTTCGCCGACGCCTCGAGCAAGGCGTGGTTCGTGAAACACTGGCGCAACAAGCTGGCCGCCGGCTTCACCAACAGCGCCACGCTCAACGGCGACAAGTTCTCCACCATCACCTACATGTTCACGCTGTCGCAACAGCACGGCATGTTCTGGGTCGGCATGGGCATGCACGCGCCGAACGCGAAGAACAGCACGCGCGACGACGTCAACAACGTCGGCGGCTACGCCGGCCTGATGACGGTGACGCCGTCCGACGCTTCGGCCGACGAGATGGTGCCCGGCGACCTGGCCACCGCGCGCGCCTTCGGCGAGCGTGTGCTCGAGGCGCTGGGCAAGCTGGCCTGACGATAGTCAACGGCGGGCCATCCCCCCTCTCCCGCAAGCGGGAGAGGGAGCAACTCCAGGGCGTTTGTCGCCGCTGGGATTCACTTCATGGCCAGCGACAGCTGGGCCCGCGGCGTCCAGGCCGCATCGCCGGCACCTGCGACGTGCACCTTGGGCGCCGCGACGAAGATGCGCTCGCTGGCCAGGCCCTTGGCAACCAGCGCGTCGCGCACGGCCAGGCCACGCTGCAGCGCCAGTTCGCGCATCGCCTCCGCCGTCACCGGCACGTGTTTGCGCAGCAGCGCCTCCATCTCCGGCCCGGGGATGTCCTTGGCCAGCCCGAGCACGTTGCGGGGCTTGTCCGGCAGGTCGGTCCGGCGGTACAGCGCCTTCAGCAGCCGCTCGCGGTCGTCGGCGCCCAGCGTGGCGGGGGCACTCGCGGCAGCGCCGGCACGCAGGGCTTCGCGGCGGCGCTCGGCCAGCAGCCGGCCGTCGATCGCCAGCCGCTGGTAGGCCTCGCGTTCGGCCGCCAGGTCCGCCGTGGCCGTGACCGTCAGCTGCAGTCCCGGCCGGTCCTGCAGCGCCTGCGCCACCTTGTCGAGCGCGCCCGCGCCGGCGTCGGCGACGAGCGCCGTGCCGAGCCTGAAGTCGACGAAGCTCAGGTCCTCGCCGCCGCCGCCGAAGAGCAGCGAGAAGGGCGCTGTCAGCGCCTTGGCGATGAGGTTGACGATGAGCTTGAAGATGATGCCGCCGACGCTGAACTCGGGGTCGTTGACGCTGCCGCTGACCGGCAGGTTGATGTCGATGACGCCGTGCCTGTCCTTCAGCAGGGCCACCGCCAGCAGCACCGGCAGCTTGGTGGCGCTCGGCGATTCGATGCGCTCGCCGAAGGTCAGCTGGTTCAACACCAGCTGGTTGCTTGCCTGCAGCTTGCCGTCGGCGTCGATCTTGTAGGCCACGTCCAGGCTGAGCTTGCCGCGCTCGATGGCATAACCCGCGTACTTGGCCGCGTAGGGCGACAGCGGCGCCAGTTCGAGGTCGGTGGCGCGCGCCTTGATGTCCAGCGCCAGCGGCTCGACGGTCGGGTTGATGCGGCCGCTGATGTCCAGCAGCGCGGTCCCCGCGGCCCGGCCGCGCAGCTGCAGCGTCGCCATGTCGCGCGACGTCGAGCTGAACGGCCCCAGCTCGCCCTGGAGCTCGGTCAGCGCGGCGCTGTAGTTGGGGCGGATGTAGTGGTCGCTGAAGTCGATGCGGCCGTCGCTCAGTCGCGTGGCACCGATGCTGAAGTCCAGCGGCAGGCCGGCAGGCGCCGCCTCCGCGGGTGTGGCGGCGCTGGCGGCGCTGGCGGCGCTGAGGGCGCTGGCGGGAGCCGCGGGGGGCCCGAGATCCTGCAGGTTGAAGCGGCCCTGCTCGGTGATCACGAGGCGCGAATAGAAGTCGGTCAGCGCCGCTTCGCCGACGTCCAGCCGTGGCCGCGTTCCCGGTTTCAGCGCGAGCTTCACGCCCTTCAGGGCAAACGACTGCCAGCTCAGCAAGTCGTCGGCGCCGGTGGCCAGGGCGGCCGGGTCGGCGGCACTGCCGGCCAGCGTGGTGACGTGCACGTCGCCGAGCAGCACGTCGCCCGCGGCCGCCAGCGTCAGACCGCCGGCCTGCTCGCGCAGCGCCAGGCTGCCGGCGTAGCCCGCCTCGGCGCGCAGCAGGCTCACCGGCAGTCGGTCGGCAAAGTGGGCGGCGAACAGGTGCACCGGAAAGCGCACGACGCGTACCTGGCCGCTGGCCTGCAGCGGCCGCATGCCGACCTCGCCCTTCCAGTCCACGGTGCCCGCCGGCGGCGCCTTCTCTTGCGCCGTCGCCGGCCCGGCGACGCGGGCACTCAGCTCCAGCCGGGCGTTGCGCGTGGCGTGGTCGCCCAGCCACGACAGGCCCTGCAACCCGAGCTGCAGCTGGTTCAGCTCGGCGCGCCAGGGCCGCTTGCGCACGTCGCGCCGCACGAAGGCGTCGCTGAGCTGGACGCGCCCGTCCTGCACTTGCAGGCGGCTCAGCTGCCAGCGCCACGGCAGCTCGCGCGCCCGGGCTGGCGGGCTGCGGGCGGCTCTGCCGGCCGCCGCGGGCGCCGGGCGCAACCACTGCGTGACGTTGAACTGGCCCTGCCTGTCGCGCACCAGCAGCAGCGACGGCCGCACCAGCCTGACGCTGGCCAGCGTCGCGCTGCGGGCGGCGACGTCGACGCGCAGGTCGGCGATCGCCAGCTGCCCGAGTGCCGCGCTTTCCTGCGCGGTGCGGCCGCTGCCGGACAGCACACGCAGCGCATCCAGGCGCGCCTGGTCGATGGCGATCTGCAGGCCCGGCGCCGCGGCGCCGGCCGACCAGTCCAGCCGGCCCTGCGCCGACAGCCGTCCAAGGACGCTGGGCACCAGGGCCTGCGCCAGGTACGGCGCCAGGGTCTCCAGGTCCAGATCGGCGACTTCAAGATTCAGTCGGGCCTCGCGGTCGGACGCCGACCCGTGCGCTGCCAGGCGGCCGGCGGCCGCAGATTTGGCGGCCTGCGCGCGCAGCGTGGCCGTCAGCGACACGGCCGCGGGCCGGGCCAGCGGCCAGTGCAACGGCTTGGCGCTGAGCGTCAACTCGTCGAACTGCAGCGCCACGGCTGGCGTCACCGTGGCGTCGTTCCACAGCAGCCGTGCGTCGGCGACTTCGATCGCCTGCAGGCTGACTTGCCACGGCCGCGCCGCAGGCCGGGCGGCGGCCGCGGTGCTGGCCGCGCCTGAGGCCGCGGCCGCGCTCGCGGCCGCGCCGTTTCGCGCCGCCGGTGCGGGTGCGGGTGCGGGAGCGACGGCGGCAGACTGCACGTCCCACGGCAAGTTGAAGCGGCCCGCAGCGTCGCGTGCCACGTGCACCCGGGCGCCGTCGATGCGCAGCGTGTCGAAGTCCAGCCGGCGCGCCAGCGGCTGCACGTCGCGCAGGCCGATGTGCAGCGTGCGCCAGCCGGCGAGCGGTGCGCCGCCGGTGCCGATCAGGTCCAGGTCGCGCGCCGCCAGCCAGCCGCGCAGCGCCACGGCGGGGGCGGCGCCGGGCGGCCGCGTGAACTCCAGCGCCAGCTCGGCCGACACCACGCCGCGTGTCGGGCGCACCGGCTGCGACCGCGGCAGGTAAGCCAGGTAGGGGCCGAGGTCGAGCTCGGCCATCTTCAGCTGCAGCACCGCGTGCTGGGTCGGGGCAAAGGGCGTGGCCTGGGCACCGCTGTCGAAGGGCACGCCGTTGAGCTTGAAGGCCAGCCGGGGCTCGACGGTGACTTCGACCTTTTCCGGCAGGTTGGACAGGAAGGGCAAGGCCAGCTGCAGCGCGTCGACCGCGTGCACGCGCGCGAGCGGCCGGTCGTCGAAGCGCACTTGCGCGTCGCGCACCTGCAGGTTGTACAGCGCGAACCGTGTCGGCTGCGCTGCCGGCTCGTCGGCGCCGCGGCTGAACCTGTCGATGAGGTCGTCGACGTCGTAGTGCCCCGGCGCCAGTCGCGCCACGGCGAGCCGCGGCGACTCGAGGTCCAGCGCCTCGACGACCGGCAGGCCCCTGAACAGCGGCCACAGCGCCAGGTCGGCGCGGATGCGCGCCAGCTGCAGCAGCGGCGCGCCGGCCACCGGTGCAGCGGCCCCCGGGGCCGCGCCGATGGCGACGTCGTCGAAGGTGAACTCCAGCCGCCACGGCCGGAAACCGACTTCGCCGACCGTCACCGCGCGACCGAGCCATTCTGACAGCCGGCTTTGCGCCTGCCACTTGAGCAGCGGTGGCACGGCCAGCCACGCGCCGACGAACAAGACGGCCAGCAGCGCGGCTGTCAACGCTGCGGCCCGCTTGAATCGCCTCACGTTCGATCTCCCGACTGCGCCTCGAAGACCGGTCGCGCGCGGATTCCCCGGCACGCCGGCACATGCTGCACCACCTTGAGGTGCATGCTGCACCTTACGCGCCGCCAGGAATTGAGGCCGCGCAAGGCTGGCCGGCGCCGTGCGCCAGCGCCGGCATCACCGGCCGGCGTAACGCCGCGAGGCCAGCGCCGCGCCCTGCGCCAGCGCCGCCAGCTTGGCCTCGGCGACGACGCGGCTCATCGGCGCCAGGCCGCAGTTGGTGCAGGCGATGAGGCGCTCGCGCGGCACGAACTGCAGCGCGCGGCCGATGGTGTCGGCCACTTCCTCGGGTGTCTCGACCTGCTCGCTGGCGACGTCGATGACGCCCACCATCACGTCCTTGCCCTTCAGCAGCGCCATCAGTTCGGGCGGCACGTGCGAATGGAAACACTCCAGGCTGACCTGGTCGATCGAGCTCTTGGCCAGCGCCGGGAAGACCTGTTCGTACTGGCGCCACTCCTGGCCCAGGGTCTGTTTCCAGTCGGTGTTGGCCTTGATGCCGTAGCCGTAGCAGATGTGCACCGCCGTCTTGCACTCGCGGCCGCCCGCCGCGCCCTGCTCCTTCAAGCCCTGCGCGGCGCGCTCCAGCGCCTGCACGCCCCACGCGGCGGCGTCGGCCATGTAGACGTTGAACGCCGGCTCGTCGAACTGGATCACGTCCACGCCGTCGGCCTGCAGCGCCAGCGCTTCCTGGTTCAGCAGCTCGGCGAAGGCGAAGGCCAGCTTGCGGCGGTCGCCGTAGAACCGGTCGGCCACGGTGTCGACGATGGTCAGCGGCCCGGGCAGCGTGAACTTGATCCTGCGCGTGGTGTGGGCGCGCAGGAAGCGGGCCTCGGCGGCGTGCACGCGGCCCTTCAGCCTGAGCGGCGCCACCACCTGCGGCACCATGGCCTTGTAGCGGTCGTTGCGGATGCCCATCTCGACCTTGTGCTCGAAGTCGATGCCCTCGACCTGCTCCAGGAAGCCGTGAACGAAGTGCTGCCGGCTCTGTTCGCCGTCGCCGATCACCGACAGCCCGGCGTCCTCCTGGGCCTTGATCCACAGCAGCGTGGCGTCGAGCTTGGCCTGCGCCAGATCGGCACCCTGGGCCTGCCACTGCGGCCAGAGCTTTCCGGTCTCGGCCAGCCAGGCGGGTTTGGGCAGGCTGCCGGCGATGGCGGTGTCGAACATGCGGGTCTCCGGTGGGGTCGCCCAGGATAGCCCAGGCCTGCCGGTCGCCCGCCGCGGCGGCTTCGTCGCCGCCGGCGCGGCCTTCGTCACGGCACGGCACGGCGGCCGCCGCGGCCGTTAAGCTGCGGCCCGATGCCTACCGCCACCGCCACCGCCATCGACGTCCGGCCGCAGCCGCTCGAGCAGCCGCTGCCGATGGAGCTGACCGGCCGCGCCGGCGGCTGGCTGTCGGCGTACCGGCGCTACCCGGTCTTCAGCGCCGCCTGGGGGCGCGGCCGCTGGCGCCTGATGGCGGCGGTGCTGCTGCCGGTGCTGCTGGTGCTGTCGTACCCGCTGGCCACCGAGCCGCCGCAAGACCGCCCCTACGGCGGCCTGCTGGTGCTGACCATCGAGACACTGATCCCGCTGCTCGTCGGCCCCTGGCTGGGCTGGCAGGTGCGGCGCCGGCAGTGGCCGCCGCGCCGCGAGGGCTGGGCCCTGGCCGGCGCGGTGGCCGTGGCGATGCTGGCCTCGGTCGGCTTCGACCTGCTGCTCGCCGAACCCGTCAAGCAGCAGGTCGCCGAATGGACCGGCAGCGTCGACGAACACGGCAAGCGCCGCCGCGTCGTGATGACGCTCGGCGTCACTGTCACGACGCCCGAGCGCGGCGCCAGCGCGCCCGTGCCGGCGCCGCCTGCGGCCGTGCTCGACAGCCCGCTGGTGCGGGCCATCAATATCGCGTCGCGTGCCGGCGCCGGTTTCCTGCTGGCCGGCGGACTGGCGCTGTTCGGCTGGCGACGCGAACTTCGCGGCCTGCAGTCGCTGGCGCGCGAACGCGCGCTGGCGCAGGCCGAGTCGCGCCGACGCGAAGCCGAGTTGCGCCTGTCGGTGCTGGCGGCGCAGGTGGAACCGCACTTCCTGTTCAACACCCTGGCCGGCGTGCGCAGCGCCATCGCCACCGACCCGGCGCGCGCCAGCGAGATGATCGACCGCCTGGTGGACTACCTGCGCGCCGCGATCCCGCGCCTGCGCAGCGACGGCGGCAGCGCCGCCACGCTGGCCGGGCAGCTGGACATCGTGCGCGCCTACCTGGGCCTGATGGCGGCGCGCATGCCGCGCCTGCACTGGACCATCGACGTCGCGCCCGACCTGCTGGCGGCGCCCTGCCCGCCGCTGATGCTGATCTCGCTGGCCGAGAACGCCGTCAAGCACGGCGTCGAGCCGAAGATCGGTCCGGTGCACGTCGAAGTGCGCGCCACGCGCGCAAGCGACGGCCGGCTGGAAGTCACGGTGGCCGACGACGGCGCCGGCTTCGTGGCAGCGTCCAGCGGCGGTGGCCTGGGCCTGGCCAACATCCGCGATAGGCTGCAGCAGATGTACGGCGAGCGTGCCGCGCTCACGCTCAAGGCGCGCCCGGCAGGGGGTGTCGCCGCGACCTTGACCTTGCCGATGGAGTAGCCGCATGCCGACCGCACTGATCGCCGACGACGAGGACCTGCCGCGGGCCGAACTGCGGCGCATGCTTGCCGCCGCCTGGCCCGAACTGCGCATCGTGGCCGAATGCGAACACGGCCCGGCGGCGGTGGAGTCGATCGACGAACACGCGCCCGACATCGCCTTCCTGGACATCCGCATGCCGGGTCTGAGCGGCCTGGACGTGGCGCGCGCCGCCAGCGGCCGCTGCCACACCGTCTTCACCACCGCCTACGACAGCCACGCCATCGCGGCCTTCGACGCCGGCGCGGTGGACTACCTGCTCAAGCCGATCGTCGCCGACCGCCTGGCGCAGACCGTGGCGCGGCTGCGTGAACGGCTGCAGGCCGCCACCGCGGCACCGGCGCTCGACGGCCTGGTCGACCGCCTGGCCGCGCAACTCAGGCAGCGCGACGCGGCCGGCGACGCCCGCACGCCGCTGCGTTGGGTGAGCGCCAGCGTCGGCGACACGATCAAGATGTTCGGCATCGACGAGATCGTGTTTTTCCAGAGCGACGAGAAATACACCCGCGTCGTCACCGCGCACGACGAGGCGCATGTGCGCAAACCGCTGAAGGAGATCGCCGAAGGCCTGGACCCGGAGGTCTTCTGGCAGGTGCACCGCGGCGTCATCGTGCGCGCCGCGGCAATCTCGCGCGCCCAGCGCGACGAACTCGGGCGCATCACGCTGCACCTGCGCAACCACGCCGAGAAGCTGGCCGTGAGCCAGGCTTACAGCTGGCGCTTCAAGCCGATGTGAAGTGGCTACGACCACTCGCCGCATCACCAGGCATCGATGAAACCGCGCCGCGGCGGCAGCGGCGCGGCGCAGGCGCTGGCCAGCACACGCGCCAGCCAGGGCCGGGTTTCGGCGGGGTCGATGACGTCGTCGATCTCCAGATGGCTGGCCATGTTCAGCGCCTGGCCGCGCGTCACCGCTTCGGCCAGCAGGCGCTGGAACAGGGCCTCGCGTTCGCCATCGGGCGCGGCCTGCAGCTCCTTGCGAAAACCCAGCCTGACCGCGCCTTCCAGCCCCATGGCGCCGAACTCGCCGCTGGGCCAGGCGCAGGTCGCGACCGGGGCGTGGAAGTGGCCGGCGGTGAGCGCCATCGCGCCCAGGCCGTAGCCGCGGCGCAGCACCACGCTGGCCACCGGCACGCGCAGCGCCGCTGCGCCGACGAACAGCCGCGCGGCATGGCGCACCATCGCCGTCTTCTCGCTCGCCGGCCCGACCATGAAACCCGGCGTGTCGACGAAGGTCACCAGCGGCAGGCCGTGCGCGTCGGCCAGCTGCATGAAACGCGCGAGCTTGTCGCAGGCCGCGGCGTCGAGCGCGCCGCCCAGGTGGTGCGGCTGGCTCGCCGCCACCGCGACGGCGCGGCCTTCCAGCCGCGCGATGGCGGTGACGAGACCGGTGCCGAATTCGCGCCGCAGTTCGATCACGCTGCCGGCGTCCATCACCGTCTCGACGATGCGGCGCGGGTCGTACAGCGCATTGCGGTTCTCGGGCAGCGCGTGGCGCAGGCTCGGCGCGTCGCCGCCGGCCGCTGCGGCGTCGGTGACCACGCCGCCCAGGCAGGCCAGCAACTGCCGCGCCACGGCGCCGGCAGCAGCTTCGTCGGCCACACGCAAGTCCACGACGCCGGCCGGGGCCAGCGCGGCCACCGGGCCGACGTCGTCGGCGTCGACACGGCCGAGGCCGCCGCCTTCGATCATCGCCGGCCCGCCCAGCCCCAGGCTGCTGCCTTCGGCTGCGATGATGAGGTCGCAGCAGCCCAGCAGTGCCGCGTTGCCGGCGAAGCAGCGCCCGGCCACGATGCCGATCAGCGGCACCTGGCCCGACAGCGCCGCCAGGCAGCGGAAGGTCGTGCAGTCCAGGCCGGCGACGCCCGGCCAGTCGACATCGCCCGGCCGGCCGCCGCCACCTTCGGCCCACAGCACGAGCGGCCAGCGCTGGCGCGCCGCCAGCGCCAGCAGGCGGTCGCTCTTGGCGTGGTTGAAGACCCCTTGCGTGCCGGCGAGCACGGTGTAGTCGTAGGCCATCACCGCCACGGCGCGCCCGGCCACCGTGCCGGTGCCGGTGACCAGGCCGTCGGCCGGCGTGGCGCGCTGCAGCTCGTCGAGGCTGCGGCGGCTGCGCTGCGCCGCCACGGCCAGCGCACCGTACTCGGTGAAGCTGCCCGGGTCCAGCAGCGCGGTGATGTTCTCGCGCGCCATGCGCCGGCCGGGGGCGTGCCGGCGGGCCACGGCCTCGGGCCGCGCGGCGTCCAGCGTCTGCGCCCGGCGCGCCAGCAGGGCCTGCAGGCTGGCGCGCGGCACGGCGGGGTCGCTGGGCGGCGGCGCCGGCACGGGGGTGGCGCCGGCACTGCCGGCTTCGAACTCGATCAAGGCGGCACCCTCGGCCACCACCTCGCCCACTGCGCAGGCCACGGCGCGCACGCGGCCGGCCTGCGGTGCCGCCAGCGGCACTTCCATCTTCATCGCTTCCTGCACCAGCAGCGTCTGCCCGGCCGCCACGGCCTGGCCCGGCTGCACCTCGATGCCGATGACCGATCCGTGCACTGCCGCGCGCAGCCATACACCGTGCCTTCCCGCTTGCGCCATGCCTGCCTCCCCGGCGCCGAACCCGCTCCGGCGCCGCGCCATTGTCGTGGCGGGGTCAAGGGCCGGCGTCATGCCGCCACGTCCATACTTCGCCCTGCGCATGAAGGATCAGCCCGCTACCCCGCCCGCCGCGGCCGACTCTCCGCCGTCGGCACACTCGCCTGCGGCAGCGTCAACCGCTGGCGCGGCGCCGGTGGCCGATTGGGCGCAGACGCTGCTCGGCGCCGCCCCGGTGGCCCTGCTGCACGCCGGCGACGACGGGCGCGTGTCGTGGGCCAACCCGGCCGCGCTGGCGCTGCTCGGCCCTGCCGCCACGGCCGGCCGGCTGCTGGCGGACTTGTGGCCGCCGGGCACCGATGCCACGGCGCTGCTGGGCGCCACCGCGGCCACCCTGGAGCTGCCGCTGCGAGGGGCCACGCCGGCTGCGCGCTGGGTGCAGGTGTCCAGCCAGGTGGCGCCGCAGGGTGGCGCGGTACTGGCGCTGCACGCGATCGACGAGCAGCGCGCCGCCGCAGCCGAAGCGCGGCGGCTGGCCGAGCTGCTCGACCTGGCGCGCGAGTTCGGCCGTCTGGGCCTGTGGCAACGCGACCTGCGCACGCTGCAGGGCCATTGGGACGCCCAGGTGCACGGCTTCTGGGGCATTGCCGCCGACGCGCCGACGCCCAGCTTCGCCGACGCGGCGCAGCGCGTCGTCGACGCCGACCGCGCCGAATTCGTGGGCTTCTTCCTCGCCTCGCTGCAGCACCCCGGGCGCCATACGGCGCGCTTTCGCGTGCGCGGCGACGACGGCTCGCTGCGCTGCCTGCAGTCGCTGTGGATCGTCAAGCACGGCGACGACGCGCGGCCCGAGCGCGTGCTCGGGCTCATGATGGACGATTCCGAGCCGTTCCAGCTGGCGCAGACGGCGAGCGAGCTGGAATCGCAGCTGGCGCTGGCGGTGGACCTGGGCGACATCGCGATCTGGCGCCACGACATCGGCAGCAGCGGCGTGCGCGTCAACGCGCAGGCCTTCCGCATCCTGGGCCTGGCGCCGCGCGACGAAGGCCTGTCGGTGGCGGCGATCACCGAAGTCGTGCACCCCGACGACCGCCAGCGCGCCGCCGCGTCGGCGCGCGAGGCGCTGGCCAGCGGCCGCGCCGCCGACCTTGAACTGCGCTTCAGGCGCGGCGACGGCAGCTGGCGCACGGTGATGATGCGCTGCGTCGTGCAGCGTGACGCCGCCGGTCGCGCACTGGCCTATGTCGGCGTGGGCCTGGACGTGACGGCGCGCCACAACGCCGTGCTGGCGCTGCGCAGCGCCGTCGAGCGCGCCGCGCTGGCGGCGCGCGGCGCCGGGCTGGGCACCTGGGAGCTGGACCTCGTCAGCAACGACGTCTATTGGGACGAACAGATGTGGCTGCTGCGCGGCCGCGTGCCGCAGGCACGGCCGATGACGCAGCCCGAACGACTGGCCTGCGTGCACCCGGACGACCGAGCGGCCGTCGCCGCCGTGTTCCACCCCGCCGTCGATGAAGGCCTGCCCTGCGACCACCAGTTCCGCGTCGTCTGGCCCGACGGCCAGGTGCGCTGGCTGGCGTCGCGCTCGGTCGAACTGCGCGACCACCACACCGGCTCGCGGCGGCGCATCGGCGTCAACTGGGACATCACCGACAACCGCACCGCCGAGGCCGTGCGCCAGGAGCGCGAGATCGCGCTGCGCGAGAGCCGGGCCAAGAGCAAGTTCCTGGCGCGCATGAGCCACGAGCTGCGCACGCCGCTGAACGCGGTGCTGGGCTTCTCGCAGCTGCTGCTGGCCGACGACACCGGCACCGACGCCGCGGCGGTGGCACGGCGGCGGCGGCTGGACCACGTCCGCTCGGCCGGCCGGCATCTGCTGAGCCTGATCGACGACGTGCTCGACCTGGCCCGCCTGGAAGGCGGCGAAATGCGCATCGCCCTGCAGCCGGTGGCGCTGGCGCCGCTGGTCGCCGAGACGCTGCCGCTGCTGGAGCCGCTGCGCGAGATGCGGCCGGTAACGCTGCGCACCGGCAACCTGGACCTGCAGGTGCTCGCCGACGCCACCCGGCTGCGCCAGGTGCTGCTGAACCTGTTGTCCAACGCCATCAAGTACAACCGCGACGGCGGCGAGGTCATGGTCGACGCCGCGCAGCGTGGCGACCACGTCGTGCTGCGCGTGTCCGACACCGGCCACGGCCTGAGCGGCGAACAGCTGCGCCACCTGTTCGAGCCCTTCAACCGGCTCGGCGCCGAGGCCAGCGCCATCGAAGGCAGCGGCATCGGCCTGGCGATCGTGAAAGCGCTGATGGAACGCATGGGCGGCACGGTGCACGTGGACAGCGTGCCGGGCCAGGGCAGCGTCTTCGAAGTGCGGCTGCAGGCAGCGCCGGCCGACACCGTCGCAGCCCCTGCCACGGGCCGCGCCACGCCCGGCGAAGCGCCGGCCGCGGCGCCCGTGGCAAGGCCGCGGCGACGCCGGCACACGGTGCTCTACATCGAAGACAACGCCGTCAATGCGTTGATCGTCGGCGAACTGCTGGAGCGCCGCAGCGACATCGTGCTGCACGTCGCGGTGGACGGCGCCAGCGGCGTGGCGCAGGCCGTGGCCCTGCAGCCCGAGCTGATCCTGCTCGACCTGCAGCTGCCCGACTGCGACGGCTTCGAAGTGCTGCGCCGGCTGCGCGCGCTGCCGGCAACGGCCGGCATCCCGTGCATCGCGCTGTCGGCCAATGCCATGCCCGAGGACATCGATCGCGCACAACGCGCCGGCATGGCCGACTACTGGACCAAGCCGCTGGACTTCGGCGCCATCCTGGCCACGCTGGACACGATGTTCGGCCCGTCGCCCTGACAGCGGCCCGGGCCGCCCGGCGACGGCGGTCGCGCTCAGGCCCGACGCTGGCTGGCCGCGTAGCGGGCCTGGGTGGCCGCGTCGGGCGGGTACAGACCCGGCAGCGGCCGGCCGGCCTTGACTTCGTCGACGACCCAGGCCTCGAAGCGTTCCTGCTCCACCGCCTGCGGCACCACTTCGGCCAGCAGCGCCTGCGGCACGACGACGGCACCGTCGCGGTCGGCGACGATGGTGTCGCCCGGGAACACCGCGACGCCGCCGCAGCCCACCGGTTCCTGCCAGCCGACGAAGACCAGGCCGGCCACCGACGGCGGCGCCGCGGTGCCGCCGGCCCAGGTTGGCAGGCCGCTGTCGAGCACGCCCTGCAGGTCGCGCACCGCACCGTCGGTGACCAGCGCGGCGACCTGGCGCGCCGCCATGCGGGCGCACAGGATGTCGCCGAAGATGCCGGCGTCGCGCACACCCATCGCGTCGACCACCGCCACGCAGCCGGCCGGCATGTCCTCGATGGCGGCGCGCGTCGAGCGCGGCGACGCCCAGGCGGCCGTCGTCGCCATGTCCTCGCGCGCCGGCACGAAGCGCAGGGTAAAGGCCGGGCCGACGATGCGCTGCACGTCGGCATGCAGGGGCGCCGGGCCGCGCAGCCAGACATTGCGCAGCCCCATCTTCAGCAGCACGGTGGTCAGCGTGGCGGTGGACACGTGGTTGTCGCGCAGGGTGGTCCAGAGGTCGGTCATGGGGTGGGACTCGTCGTTGTGCGCCCGGGCTTCAGCCGCATGCGTCCAGGCAGGGGCACCGAGCGGCGCAGCACGTCCTCGCCCAGCCACTCCGCAGCGGCGCGGGCGCGCCGGGCCACCAGGGGCGGCGGCAGTTGCCGGTGCTCGTCGTTGCAGACCTCTAGGCTCCAGTCGCCGCGAAAGCCCAGCCCGGCCAGCCGCAGCACCAGCGCGGCGACCTGTTCGTTGTGCGCGCCTTCGCTCGGGAACACCTGCTGGTGCGTCGCCCCGCCCGCGTCGGGCGCAGCCGGCTCGAGGACATCGGCCAGCCGCACGACGAAGATCTTCTGCGGTTCGATGAAGTCCAGGTCTTCCAGCGGAATGCCGGCCAGTGCCGTGTGCAGGCCGTCGATGGCCAGGCCCAGGTTCGGCATGTCGGCCTGGTAGACCGCGTCCCAGGCGCCGAAGCAGTCGCGCACCGTGTGTCCCGCGCTCGCGCCTTCGTAGGCCACCTTCAGCCCCAGCGGCACGGCCAGCACCGCGAGCTTGCGCAGGTCGCGCGCAATGGCCGCCGGATCCTGCGCCGCGGCGCGATGGCTCGACGACGACACCAGCAGCATCGGCGCGCCCAGCGCCTGCGCCATCTGCAGCAGGGCCTTGGCCATCTCGAGCTTGTGGTCGTGCAGCCGTCCCGGCAGGCCTTCGTAGTCGCGCAGCCACTGCAGGCCGCTGACGCGCAGGCCGCTGGCTTGGACGGCGCGCGCCGCGCCTGCCACGCCACCGGGGTGCCGGGCCAGGTCGCCGGCGTCGAGCATGACCTGCGTGAAGCCGGCATCACGGATGCCTGCCAGCCGCGCCTCCAGCGGACCGGCCAGCGTCGCTGTGGCGACGCCGAAGTCGTCGAAGTTGCCGGTGCTCCGGGTCATGTCGTGGCCGCTCCCGGCCTGGCCGGCGGCTCCCGCGTGTCGTGCACGAGCTCGAACATCACGCTGTCCATCCAGCGCTGCGTCAGTGCCCCGTTCTCGTTGCTGTGCACTTCACCGCCTTCGAAGAACTCGACACCGCGTGCGCGCAGCGCCGCCACGGCCGCCGGCACGCTGGGCGTGCCCAGGCCGACGCGCTGCAGCATCTCTTCGCATTCGACGTCGACGAGGTCCGGCACCGGCTCCACCAGCTGCAGGTAGAAACTCTTGCACGGGCTGGCCAGGATCTTGCCGTTGGGCATGATGCCGAAGCGCTTGTCGTCGGGCAGTTCGGCGAAGCCGAACAGCTCGCGGTAGAACTCGCACCAGTCGTCCATGCGGTCGACGTCGATGTACTGCACGATGCCGAACCAGTGCAGCCCGGCCACCGGCGGCGGGTGCTGGTCGACGTCGGGGATGGGCACGAAGTCCACGCTCCAGATCGAGAACTCGCGGTAACGGTCGACGAAGTAGATGCGGCTGGCGCCCACGCCGTGGATGGCCGGGATGTTGAGCTCCATCACTTCCACGTGCGTCGGCACGGCCCAGGCACCGCGCTCCAGCGCGCGCGCGCAGGCCGCCGCCGCATCGCGAACGCGCAGCGCCACGGCCGCGATGACCGGTGTTTCGGCGGGAACGATGCTGCCCGTGCGGCCGCCGCCGTGGGCGTTGATGACGACGTTCATCTCGCCCTGTCGGTACAGCAGGACTTCGCGCGAGCGGTGGCGGGCGATGGGGCGGAAACCCATGGCCTCGAGTGCCTGGCCCAGGGCCTGCGGGCGGGAAGTCGCGTACTCGATGAATTCGATGCCGTCCAGGCCCAGCGGGTTGCCGGGCTGGGCCTGGATTTCGCGGTCGATCGCTTGCGTCATGGAAACTCCGGCAAGGCAGGAAAGGCAAGTGCCCGGGCCGCGGCACCCGGCCGCGGGGGGGGGGGGGGGGGGGGGGGGGGGGGGGGCGGGGGGGGGGGGGGGGGGGGG
>CAYJOA010000001.1:59566-74009 GCA_964371495.1 uncultured Rubrivivax sp. | reverse complement strand
TGGGCGGTCGAGCGCTTGCGTCTTGGAAACTCCGGCACGGCCGGAAAGGCACGGCCCCGGGCGGCGCCACCCGGCGGCGGCGGCCCCGACCTCGGGTGCCGCCGGTGCGCAGTTTACGGTCCGGCAGTTTCGGTTCCGCAAAGGCGGGGGCGGCGAGCTTGAAGCGGCGCCACTTCACTTCGACAGCCTGCAACTCGGTGTCAGGCAGGCCAGCGTGGCTGCACCCAGCCCTTGGGAAGTCCGGCCTCGGGTGTCATGCCGTAGACCGGTTCGCCCGGCAGGCCTTTCTTCAGCGGCTCTCGCGCTTTGAACAGCTTCTGCAGGTCGACGCCGGTGCGCACGCCCATGGCCTCGAACATGAAGACCAGGTCCTCGGTGACGACGTTGCCCGACGCGCCGGGGGCATAAGGGCAGCCGCCCAGGCCGCCCAGTGACGAGTCGAAGGTGCGCACGCCGACGTCGTACGCGGCCAGGCAGTTGGCCAGCCCGAGCCCGCGTGTGTTGTGCATGTGGGCGGCGCCGGTGCGCTCGCCGATGACGGCGCGCACCTTGTTGAACAGGCGCCGCACATGGGCCGGGTTGGCCATGCCGGTGGTGTCGGACAGGCCGGCCTCGTCGACGCCGGCGGCGACGGCTTGGCCGGCCATCCACACCACGTCGTCGTCGGGCACCTCGCCCTGGATCGTGCAGCCGAAGGCGGTGGAGATGCCGGCCTCGACCTTGACGCCGGGCGCGATGTCGTCGCGCAGGCGCACGATGGCGCGGATCTGCTCGATCATCTGTTCGCGCGACATGCGCACGTTGGCCAGCATGTGCGCGGCGCTGGCCGACGCCGGAATGGTCAGCTTGTGCACCCCGGCTTCCAGCGCCGCCTTCGCACCGTGCAGGTTGGGCACCAGCGCCATCACGGTCACGCCCGGATGCTTCAATGCATGCCTCGCCACCTCGGCGGCGTCGGCCATCTGCGGCAGCAGCCTGGCCGGCACGAAGGAGCAGACCTCGATCTCGCGCAGGCCGGCGGCGACCAACGCGTCGATCCATACGAACTTGTCGGCGGTCGGCATCACGGCGTCGACCGACTGCAGGCCGTCGCGCGGACCGACTTCGCTGATCAGGACATCGGGTTCGGCGCCGGTCGTCGTCATGGTTCGTTCTCCGGCGTGCCGAGCACGGCCTTGCGCGTGGCTTGCAGCACGGCGCGCAGTTCCTCGATGGGCACCTGCCCGGGCGCCGAACTGCCCTTGCCGACGGCGAAGGTGACGGTCGAGCCGTAGGCCCAGCCGATCATGCGCGACAGCGATCCGTAGGCGCCCATGGCCATGCTGATCAGCGGCAGCGCCACGGTCTGGCTGGCGGCATGGGTGGCGGCGAGCAGGGTCAGCACGTCCTGCGGTCCCTGCGGCATCACGGCGACCTTGGCGACATCGGCGCCGCGGCGTTCGGCCTCGGCGAACTTGGCCGTCAACCAGGCGGCGTCGGGCGTGGCCTGGAAGTTGTGGTACGAGGCGACGAGCAGCAGCTCGTTGGCGCGCGTCGCGGCGCGCAGGCGCACGAAGTCAGCGGCGTCGCTGGACATCTCCCAGTCGACCATGTCGACGCAGCGCGCCGCGCAGACGGCCTCGTGGACGCGCACGACGTCGGCCTCGGCCACCGTGATCGGCCGACCCCCCTCGCGCACCGAGCGGCGCGTGAACAGTACCGGCGTCGCGCCGGCGGCGGCCCGGATGGCGCGCGCCGTGTCGATCACGGCCCGGGCATCGCCGAGCGCGGCGTAGAAGTCGGCCCGCCACTCGAGCAGGTCGGGCGCCTTCGGCAACACCGCAGCGACCTCGGCGAGCACCTCGTCGTGCGTGCGGCCGACCAGCGGCGTGCAGATCAGCGGCAGCTTGCCGCCGGCGATGGGCCGGCCGCGCAAGTGGATCAGGCGGGTGGCGGGCGGCGCCATCAGAACATCTCGCCGCCGCGCGAACGGCGCAGGATGTCGAGCACGGTGACGAGGTCGCCGACCGGGATCTGCCCCGGCGCCGAGGCCGTTTCGCCGACGGCGTAGCTGAGGCAGGACCCGAAGAGGCCGCCGACCATGCGCGTCACCGACCCCAGCGGCCCGACCGACATGCTGATCAACGGGATGTGTGCCTTGTCGTCGGCGCGCGCAGTGGCGGCCAGCAGCGTCAGCAGGTCGGCACGGTCGCGCGGCAGCACCGACACCATGGCCACGTCGGCACCCTGGCGCTCGGCCTCGAGGAAGCGGTCGACCAGGAAATCGATGCCCGGCGTGTAGGCCAGGTTGTGGTACGAAAGGACGAGGCGGGCCTCGTTGGCGTGCGCGGCTTCGCGCACCCTTTGCAGCAGGCGGCTGTCGTGCTCCAGCTCGAAGTCGACGAAGTCGACGAGCCGGGCGGCGCTCACCGCCTCGTAGAGCTCGACCACCTGCTCGTCGTCGAGGGCGATAAGCTGCCCGCCTTCCCGGCTCGAGCGGCAGGTGAAGACCAGCGGCAGCGCGCCGCAGGCCGCGCGCAGCGCGCGGGCCGTGTCGAGCACCGCCGCCGTGTCGGCGACGGCCTTGAAGTGGTCGGCCCGCCACTCGACGAGGTCGGGCTTCTTGGCCAGGATGCCGGCCAGCTCGGCCAGCAGGCGTTCCTTCGTGCGCGCCACCAGCGGCGTACCGATCAGCGGTGTCTCGCCGCCCTTCTTCCTGCCGCGGCGTCCGGCCACCAGCATGTGTTTCATGTCCTGCGCTCCGTGCTCGTGCATCCTTGCATTCTCAGGCCGCTGCGCGGCTCGCGACCCGGCGCGCTCAATACGACACCCGCGCCACCGCGCGCAGTTCGTCCGGCGTGGTGGTGCCGAAGCCGAAGAATTCGAGGTAGGCCGGGATCATCTCGAACAGCATCTCGGTGCCGACCTGGATGCGGCAGCCGCGCTCCAGCGCCGCCTGCAGCAGCGGCGTGATCTCCTGCCGCATCACGACCTCGCCGACGAGGCTGCCCTTGGACAGGCGGGTCACGTCGAAGGGCAGCGGGTCGTCCGCGTTCATGCCCAGCGGCGTGGCGTTGACCACCAGGTCGCAGCCGGCCGGGTCCTTGCTGCCGCTGCGCACGTCGATCTTCGGATAGTGCTGGCGCAGCCTGGCCGCCAGCGCTTCGGCGCCATCGGCCCGGGTGTCGAACACCGTTATCCGCGCCGGCCCTTCGGCGGCCAGCGACGCCGCGATCGCCGAGCCGACACCGCCGGCACCGACCACCAGGCACGACGCGCCGTCCAGCCGCAGGCCCTTGCGTTGCACGCCGCGCACGAAGCCGGCGCCGTCGAACATGTCGCCGAGCAGGCGGCCGTCGGGCAGCAGCCGCAGCGCGTTGCACGAGCCGGCGATCTGCACTGCCGTGCTCGCCGCGTCGAGCAGCGCCACCGTCGTCACCTTGTGCGGCATCGTGACGAGGGCGCCGTGGAAGTTGGTGAAGCGGCGGATCGCGGCCAGCGCCGCCGGGTAGTCCTCGGACTTCACGCCCATCGGCACGACCACCGCGTCGATGCCGCGGCTGTCGAACCAGGGGTTGTAGATCAGGGGCGCCTTGAAGGCTTCGGTGGGGTAGCCGATGTGGGCGATGAGCCGGGTCTTGCCGCTGATCATGGCAGTCTCTGGCCGGGCACGCCGGCGGTGCCGGTGCGCGGGTTGCTCGCGGTTCGTGCAGCGGCGTCGCGCGGATGCGCCGCCAGGTAGGCCTTCAGCGTCTCCAGGCAGCGCGTGGCGTGTTCGGCATAACCCATCTCCTCGTGGCGCAGCTTGTTGGGCAGCTCGATCGAGTAGACGCAGGGCGGGATGTGCGCCAGGATGCCGGCGACATCGATGCCGCCTTCGCCCACGTACAGCCGCGCCTCGCGCATGATGCGCACCATCTCCTGGCGTTCGGTCGGAATCGCCGCCGGCGCGTCGCACAGGTGCGCGAAGTGGAACCACTCGCGCGGCACCTCGTCGAGCTTGGCGGGGTCGTCACCGGCGCGGTGCAGATGGTGCATGTCGACCATCAGGCCGGCGTTGGGGCGACGGATCGTCGACAGCACGTCCACCGCCTGCGCCAGGTTGCGCACGGCAGCGATCGGCACGTATTCCAGGTCCACCGACAGCCCCAGAGGCCGGGCCAGGTCGCACAGTTCGGCGAACTTGTCGATGTAGTCCGCGCGCTCGCCGCCCCAGATCGACGACAGCACGGCGCGCGCGCCCAGCTCGGCGGCGACCTCCATCGCCGGCAGGTAGACCTTCGGGTCGACGCCTTCGAGGATGCGCGCCAGCTCGATGTCGTGCACGCGCACGCCGGTGGACGCCAGCGCGCGCTGGGTCTGCCTGAGCATCTCGCGGTTGAGGGCGAGCGCGTAGTTCGGCTCGCCCGGCAGTCCCATGTAGATGGGCCGGATGCTGACGTAGTCGTAGCCTGCGCGCGCCGCGATGTAGGTCATCTCCGGCGGCGCGCAGCCCAGCACCGTCAGGTGGGCCAGCGAGTATTCCTGGGCCATGGCGGTGGTTCCCGTTCAGTCGCCGGTCGGCACGTGGTGGACCTTCTTGCCGGGCGAATAGATGTCCATGATGTTCCAGTGGCCCGCGGTCGGCACCGGCTCGTTCTTCATGTAGACGTCCAGCACCACCGGCCGCCGCGACTGGATCGCGGCCTCGAGCGCCGGCTTGAATTCCGCCGCCGACTCGATCTTCACACCGTCGACGCCGTAGCCGCGCGCGATGGCCGCGAAATCGGGCGAGTAGGTCTTGCCGTTCTTCTCGAACACGGTGGCGAAGGTGGTGCCGAAGTGCGCCAGCTCGAGCCCGGCGATGGTGCCGAAGGCGTGGTTGTTCATGACCACCCAGACGACCGCGATGTCCTCCTCGAACGCGGTGGCCAGCGCCGCGGGGTTCTGGCCGAAACCGCCGTCGCCGACCAGGGCCACGACGACACGGTCGGGCAGCGCCACCTTGGCGCCCAGCGCCGCCGGCGAACCGAAGCCCATGGTCGCGAAGCCGCCCGGCGTGAAGATGCTGCCCGGCTCGTAGATCGGGTACTGCTGGCCGACGCCGTTCTTGTTCCAGCCGACGTCGGTGCACAGGATGGCGTCGCGCGGCAGCGCGGCGCGCAGGTCGGCGAGGATGCGCTCGGGTCGCATCGGCCACTGGCTGCTCTGCTGCGCCTTCAGGTTGCCGGCGCTGAACTTGGCGCGGTTGGCGGCCATCTGCGCGACGAGCTTGGGGCGCTGCACGCCCTTGGGCGCAAGCCTGCGTGCCACGCGCAGCAGCACTTTCAGCGCTTCCTTCAGGTCGGCCACGGCACCGATGTCGACGGGGTAGTTGCGGCCGATCTCCGCCGGGTCGATGTCGATGTGGATCAGCCGGGTCGGCGGCATGCGGAAGGTGTAGGCCTCCTCCCACGAACTGCAGTCGGCCTCGGAGAAGCGCGTGCCCAGCGCCAGGATCCAGTCCGCCTGGCGCGTCTTGTCGTTGATGAATCGGGTGCCCCAGAACCCGGTCATGCCCAGGATCAGCGGGTGGTCGTCGGGCAGTGCGCCCTTGCCCATGATCGTGTGCGCCACCGGCAGCTGCAGGTGCTCGGCGAGTTCGCGCATCTCGGTGGCTGCGCCAGCGAGCAGGATGCCGCCGCCGACGTACAGCAGCGGCTGCTTGGCCGACAGCAGCTGCTCGACGATCTGCACCGCGACCGCCTCGTCCAGCGACGGCTTGTGCAGCGCCTTCGTGTTGGCCAGCACACGCTTCCACAGCGCGACCTCGATCTCCTTGGAGAAGATGTCCATCGGCACGTCGACCAGCACCGGGCCCGGGCGCCCGCTCTCGGCCAGCGCGAAGGCCTTCTCCATGATTTCGGGCAGCAGGTGCGGCGAGTCGACGCGCCAGGCGCGCTTGACGAACGGACGGTAGATCTCGTACTGCGACGCGTCGGCGTGCAGGTTCACTTCCTGGTGCGGATGTTTGCCGTAGTAGTGCGTCGGCACGTCGCCGGCGATGACGACCATCGGGATCGAGTCCAGCGCGGCGTTGGCCACGCCGGTGGCGGCGTTGGTCAGGCCGGGCGACAGGTGCGTCAGCAGCACCGACGCCTTGCGCGTGGCGCGCGCGTAGCCGTCGGCGGCGTGGGCGGCGATCTGCTCGTGGCGCGTGTTGATGAACTTGATCTTGCGGCTCTTGGCCAGCGCCGCCAGCACGGCGATATTGGTGTGGCCGCACAGGCCGAAGACGTGGCGCACGCCGCGGGCCTCCAGGTACTTGACCAGCTGGTGGGAAATCAGGTCCTTCTTCATGGGGCGCTCCTCGGGGCTTCAGGTCGTGATGGTCTCGACCTCGGCCTCCAGCGCCGCGTCGTAGAACGGCCCGAACAGCTCTTCGTCTGAAGGCTTGTCCTCCTTGATCGGCACCGAGACCCAGGTCGTGTTCAGGTAGTGCTTCAGGTTCACGTTCTCGGAAATGATGTTGCCGCCCCAGGTGCCGCAGCCCAGGCTGGACGTCATCGGCATGCCATTGTTGAAGGCGCCTGCGTTGGCCTTGGACTGCGGCTGGCGCACCATGATTCGCGACACCGGCGCCGCCAGGCCGAGGCGGTGGATGTGGTCGGCGTCGAAGGAGTAGATACCGCACGAGTGGCCCTTGCCGCCGACCTCGTAGACCGCGCGCATCATCTCCAGCGCCTGGTCGAAGCCCTGGTACTTGTACAGCGCCAGCAGGGTGGTGAGCTTCTCGCTCGAGAAGTGGTGTTCCTTGCCGATGCCGTCGCCGTGGACCATGATGAACTTGCGGTCGGCTGGGATCTCGAAGCCGGCGATCTGCGCCAGTTGCTGCGGCGCAATGGCCACCGTCGATGCCGTGCGGTGGCGCTCGTCGTCCCACATCGCCTTGCGCAGCAGTTCCTTCTCGTCCGGCGACGCCAGGTAGCCGCCTTCCTTGCGCAGCTGCTCCACCAGCTTGTCGAAGATCGACGCCTCGATGATCAGGTTGCCGTCGGCCGAGCAGCCCGAGCCGAAGTCGCTGGTCTTGCTCAGCCGCGTGTTGCGCGCGGCCTCTTCGATGTCGGCGGTCTCGTCGATGATCATCGTCGAGTTGCCGGCGCCCACGCCGTAGGCCGGCGTGCCCGAGCTGTAGGCCGCGCGCACCATCGGCTGGCCGCCGGTGGCGACGATGAGGTCGGCGCGCGCCATCAGCGCCTGCGACATCGGGATGTTGACCTTGGTCAGGCACTGCAGGATGTCGGCCGGCGCGCCCTCGCGCTCGAGCGCCTCGCGCATCAGCCGCACGGTTTCGAACGAGGTCTTCTTCGACCGCGGGTGCGGCGAGAAGATGACGACGTCGCGCGCCTTGATGGCGTAGATCGCATTGCCGGCGGGGGTCAGGTCGGGGTTGGTCGTCGGCACGATGCAGGCGACGATGCCGGCGGGCTTGCCGTACTTGACGATGCCCTTGTCGGGGATTTCCTCGATCACGCCGACGCTCTTCTGGCGCAGCGCATCGCGCAGCACGCCGCGGATCTTCATGCGCTTGCCCATGCGGCTGACCGGGTCGCCGAGCCCCGACTCCTGGATGCCCATGTCGACCAGCCGCGTGAAGGTCTGCTTGTTCGCCACCGCCCAGGCCACCGCCTGGCACAGGCGGTCGACGCGCGCCTGGTCGTAGGTTTCGATGATGGCCAGCGCCTTGCGGGCGCGCTCGAAGGCGGCGTCGAGTTCGGCGCGCTGTTCGTCGTTGATCGTGTTCTTGGCCGGTTCGGGGGCGTTCATGGACTTGTCTCCTGTCGGGGTCGGTTCGTAGGTCGGTCGGGCGCTCGTTCGTCCCAGGCCGAAGGCCGCGGCGGAAAGATAGACCCCGCAGGACATTCCGTCCATGCTATCGGGGCAATACGCTACATTTCTCGACGCAATGAAAGCACCCCCGCACCCCGTGTCGGAAGAGGAGCTGATCGACGTCCGTCTGCTGCGCATGTTCGAGCTCATCTACGACACGCGCAGCGTGACGCGGGCCTCCGAGCAACTGGGCCAGAAGCAGCCCACGGTGAGCATCTGGCTGGGCAAGCTGCGCGGCCAGCTCAACGACCCGCTGTTCGTTCGCACCTCCACCGGCATGCAGCCGACGCCGCGCGCCGAAGCGCTGATCGTCACCGCGCGCGCCGTGCTGCAGTCGCTGCGCGAGCTCACCAGCGCGCGCCAGGTCTTCGACCCGGCCACGGCGACACGGCAGTTCCGCATCTGCATGGCCGACTCCAGCCACCTGTGCCTGATGCCGCAACTGCTGGCGCACGTGCGCGCCGTGGCGCCGAAGGTCAGGCTCGTCGCGGCACGCATCGACGGCCAGACGGCCCCGGCGCTGGAGTCGGGCGCAGCCGACCTGGCCGTCGGTTTCGTGCCCTGGCTGGAGTCGGGCTTCTACCAGCAGACGCTGTTTCCGCAGGACTGGGTCTGCCTGGTCAACGCCACGCACGCGCGCATCCGCGACACGCTGACGTTGGAAGCCTACAAGGACGCGGACCACGTCGCCGTCACCGGCGGCACCGGCGCGCAGCTGCTCGAGGATGCGATGGCGCGCCACGGCGTTCGCCGCCATGTCGTGCTGGAGCTGCCCGGCTTCCTGGGACTGGGGGGCATCGTCTCGGCCACCGACCTGATCGCCACGCTGCCGCGCCAGATCGGCGAGACGCTGGCCAGCCTGGCCGGCGTGAAGGTCATGCCCTGCCCGCTCGGCGTGCCGTCGGTGGACATCAAGCAGCACTGGCATGCCCGCTACCACCAGGATCCGGGCAGCCAATGGCTGCGTGGCCTGGTGGCCAGGGCGCTCATGCGTTGAGTGCCTGAGCAGAGTTGAACCGGCCCGGCCAGGCGTTTCGCGCATTGCGCTCAGGAATGTCGCTTATTGCCCCCATGGGATGGACCTTATGTCCGGTCCCCACTATCTTCTGCACCATGGCTGCGTGGCACACGCGACGACGGCCGAAGGAGACAAGACTTGGGCATGGCTCATTCCGGGGACGACAGGCCGTCTGCAGCATCGCCGGCCCCGCTGCGCCGCCGCAGCCGGCCGCGGCCTTTTCGGGTGCTCGTCGCCGTGCCGGCCACGCGCGCCACTGGCATCCTGCACGGGCTGCCGGTGGCAAACGAAGAATTCGGCGCCCTCGATCCGTTCGCCCCCGCATCGCCGTCTTCCCGTGGAAGAAGGTCGGCGCTCCGGGCGTCGCGGCTCGTCGCCGACACTGCGCCCGGGCTCGTGCACGAGCCCGTTTCCCTCACTTGACACAAGGATCTCCATGAACTTCCAGATCACCCGCCGTTCGGCGCTGCTGACCACCGCCGCCGCTGCCGCGTCGACGCTGATGCCGGCCTGGGCGCAGGACAAGCCGACGCTGCGTTTTGCCGCCGTGTTCTCGGACAAGGACATCCGCGCCGACATGATGCGCATGCTGGCCAAGGACGTCGAAGGCGACTACAAGATCGAACCCTTCCTCGGCGGCACGCTGTTCAAGCAGGGAACCGAACTGGTGGCGCTGCAGCGCGACAACCTCGAGCTGGGCAACATCGGGCCGCAGGACATCAGCAAGCAGTTGCCCGCCTGGTCGGTGCTGACCTCGGCCTACACCTTCCGCGACGCCAATCACGTGCTGGCTTTCTTCGCCAGCGACCTCGGCGCACAGATGAAGAAGCAAGCCGAGGACCAGCTCAAGATCAAGATCCTCGGTCCGACGTTCTACGGCACCCGCCAGGTCGGCCTCAAGTCCAAGAAGAAGATCAACACGCCGGCCGATCTGGCGGGAGTCAAGCTGCGCATGCCGCCCGGGGACGCCTGGCAGCTGTTGGGGCGATCGGTCGGTGCGAACCCGACGCCGATGGCCTACGCGGAAACCTACACCGGTCTGCAGACCGGCGCCATCGACGGCCAGGACAACCCGCTGCCCAATGTGCAGAACATGAAGTTCTACGAGGTGATGTCGCAGATCGTCATGACCTCGCACCTGGTCGCCTTCGACGTGCTGTGCATGAACCTCAAGACCTGGAACGCGATGCCTGCTGCGAAGCAGAAGAGCTTCCAGGCCGCGGTCGACAAGGCGCTGGGCTGGAGCGTCAAGGAGCACCTGAAGCGCGAGGCCGAGCTCGCCGACGGCTTCAAGAAGCAGGGGCTGGACATCTACACCCCGGACATCGCTGCCTTCCGCGCCCACGCGCAGAAGGTCTACCTGACCTCGGACGAGGCCAAGTCCTGGGCGCCGGGCATCCTGGACAAGATCCTCGCCGTCAAGTAGCCGCTGCGCCAACGCACCGTGGTCCGCCGAGGCGGGCCACGGCCGGGCCGGCCGCTGGCGGCCGCCAGCACGAAGGAGACCATGGGTTCGTTCATCATCAGGGTGGCCGCGTGGGTGCAGCGGCGCGCCGAGAACCTGATCGCCGCGCTGCTCGGCATCATGTTCGTCGCCTTCATCGTCCAGATCGTCTTCCGCTACTTCTTCAACCTGCCGACCGGCTGGTCCACCGAGCTCTCGCTGATCGCCTGGCTCTGGCTGGTGCTGCTGGGCACGGCCCTGGCGCTGAAGGAGAAGGACGAGATTCGCTTCGACATCTTCACCTCGCTCGCGGGGCCGCGCACGCGCCGCGCCATGGCCGTGGTCGTGGCGGCGGCGACCGTCGCGCTGTACGGCCTGTCGCTGCCGGGGACCTACAAGTACGTCACCTTCATGAAGGTCGAGCGTTCGTCGTATCTCGACATCCGCCTCGACTGGCTGTACTCGGTCTACGTCGTCTTCGTGGTCGCCATCATCGTGCGCTACCTGTGGTTGCTGTGGCAGGCCTTGCGCGGTGAATCGGTCGCCGACGAAGCGACCAACGGGGGGGCCACGCCATGACCCTGCCCAGCCCCTTCACCCTGTCGCTGCTGGCCATCGTCGCGCTGAGCATGCTGGGTCTGCCGGTCGGCCTGGCGATGGTCGGCGGGTCGGTGCTCTACCTCTTCGCCGCCGGTCTGGACGTGGGCACCGCGTCCGAGCAGATCATCAACGGCATGATGGGCAGCTTCCTGCTGCTGGCCATCCCGCTGTTCATCCTGGCGGCCGAGTTCATGAACGCGGGCAGCATCATGGACAGGCTGGTGCGCTTCTGCAACGCGCTCGTCGGCCGCTTCCGGGGCGGGCTGGCGCTGGTCAACGTGGCGCAGAGCATCGTCTTCGCCAGCATGTCGGGCTCGGCACTGGCCGACGCCGCGGGCGCCGGCAAGCTCATGCAGTCGATGATGACGCGCGAGGGCAAGTACACGCGCGGCTTCGCGGCGGCGCTGACGGCCGTGTCGGCCACCATCGGGCCGATCCTGCCGCCGTCGATTCCGCTGGTGGTGTATGCGCTGGTGTCGGACGCCTCGGTGGGCTACCTGTTCCTGGCCGGCGTGATTCCCGGGCTGCTGATCGGTGCCGTGCAGATGGGCTTGATCGTCGGCATGGCCAAGCGGCGCAATTTCCCGCTGGAAGTGAAAGTGCCGCTGCGCGAAATGCCGCGCATCACCAGGGAGGCGTTCCCGGCGCTGCTGATGCCGATCATCCTCTTCGGCTGCCTGTACAGCGGCATCACCACGCCCACCGAAGCCGCGGCCGTGGCGGCGGCCTACGCGCTGCTGATCGCCGGCGGCCTGTACCGCAGCATCGGGGCGGGCGACATCTACCGCTCGCTGCTCACCAGCGCGCGCACCACGGTGTCGATCGGCATGCTGATCGCCGGCGCGATGGCGTTCAATTACGTGATCACGGTCGAGAACATCCCGAGGACGGTGAGCGCGATCCTGACCGCGACCGAGCTCTCGCCGGTGGGCTTCCTGATGCTCGTCAACGTCATCCTGCTCGTTCTCGGCTGCCTGCTCGAAGGCACGACCATCATCCTCATCATCCTGCCCGTGCTGCTGCCGACGGCGACGGCGCTGGGCATCGACCCGGTGCATTTCGGCGTCATGGCGGTGATGAACATCATGTTCGGCCTCGTCACGCCGCCCTATGGCCTGCTGCTGTTCATGATGACGAAGGTGGCCGACGTGCCCTTGCGCGAGATCGTGCGCGAGGTGATGCCGTTCCTCGGCGTCATGATCATCGCCCTGCTGCTGGTCACCTACATCCCGGCCATCACGCTGTTCCTGCCGCGCCTGTTCGGTTACACGGGTTGAGGGGACGGGCGATGGCCGGCTTGCCCAGCGCCGCGATGCTGCTGTCGTTCGACATCGCCGAAGAGGCGCAGCGCGAGCACGACGACTGGCACTCGCACGAGCACCTGCCCGAGCGGCTGGCGATCCCCGGCTTCCTGCGCGGCTCGCGCTGGCGCGCGCTGGCCGGCGCACCGGCCTATTTCGTGATCTACGAGGTCGCCGAACTCGGCGTGCTGACGTCGCCGGCCTACATGGAGCGGCTGAACCACCCGAGCCCGTGGACCACGAAGATGATGCCGTCGTACCGCGGCATGCGACGCGGTCTGTGCGAGATCGCCGCCCGCGCCGGCCACGGCCTGGGCGGCTTCGGCCTGCTGCTTCGTTTCGACGTCCCGGCCCCGGGCCAGGCGCCGGTGGGCGATTGGCTGGTCGGGGAAGTACTGCCGGCGCTGGCGGCGCAGACCGGCGTGGCGAGCGTGGCGCTGTTCAGATCCGGCCTGCAAGCTGCCCTCACGGTCGAGCAGCGCATCCGCGGCCACGATGCAGGCGTCGACTGGGCGCTGCTGGTGACGGGCTACGCGCGCCTGCGCATCGACGAACTGGCGTCCGGCGTGCTGCGTCCCTTGGAACTGGAGCGGCGAGGCGCGAGCGGCGTCGCGTCGGCCACCTACCAGTTGGTGCACTGCCTCAGCGAGAGCGATCTCGCCTGATGACGATGTGCGATCGACGATTCGGGGACTGATCTGGCGACTTCACAGCTTGGACAGGAGCGCGTCGACCGCCGCGCGGCCGCGCCTGGCGCGTTCCAGTGCCGGCATGCCGAGCGCCCGGTACCTGGTCGGGCATTCCAGGCTGATCGGGACTCCGGGCGGTGCCGCGCGCAGCATCGAGACGAGGTCGATCCCCCCTTCGCCGGGAAAGGCGCGCTCGCCGCGGGCCTGCGCGATCATGGTCTCGAAGTCGGTCGGGCGCGGCAACGTGCCGTCGCACAGCTGTATGCAATCGACCAGGTCCATCGGCACCGCGGCGATATCGGCCGCCGTGTTGCCGACGCGGTCGACGTGCAGCGTATCGATCATCACGCGGCCGTTGGGCTGGCCGGCGGCACGCACGATCCGCACGGCCTGGGCAAGCGTCTTCAGCCCGGTCCACGGCGTCGGTTCGAAGTGCAAGGTGGTGCCGTAGCGCCGGCACAGCTCGCACAGCTGCCCGAACAGCTCGGTCAGCCTCGCGTCGTCGGGCTCGTCGCCGTTGACCAGCGCGTGGCGCGCGCCGAGCGCGACGGCGGTCTCCAGCCAGGGCTCGAAGTCCGCCGCCACGGTTTGCGCCTGCAGTCGCAGCACGCCCCAGTCGAGCACCTCGACGCCGGTGTCGCGCAGCGCCGCCAGCGTCTCGCGCCGCATCGGCGTGTCGCCGACGATCGGGTGCTGCACCTCGCCGCTGGCGGCCGCGGGCTTCAGCCGCAGCCCGACGTGGCGGTAGCCGGCCGCCGCCGCGCAGCGCACGACTTCGGGCGGCGTCAGTTCGAAGACGGTCAGGTGGTCGAGCGAAACGATGCGCGGGGCGTTCATGCCGGTGCCTCCCCCGAGCTTGGGGCCGGCTTGTTGGCGGGCAGGCCGGGCACGGCGCCGAGCACGCGGTCGCGCAGGCCACCGTCGAGCTTCAGGTCGATGCCGGTGGCGTAGCCGAAGTCGGGGCCGGCGAGCTGCACCAGCGCGCGCGCAACGTCGTCGACGTTGCCGATGCGGTGCAGTGGCACCACCGCTTCGCGGCCGGCGAGGATCGCGGGGTCCGCGTACAGCGCCTCCGTGAGCGGCGATCGAACCAGTCCGGGCGACACGGAGTTGACGCGGATGCCGTCGGCCGCCCACTCCTGCGCCAGCTGCCGGCAGAGCATCACCAGCGCCGCCTTGGCGGGCGAATAGGCACCGAGCCCGGGAAACGGAAAGTGCGCCGAGACCGAGGCCACGGCGACGATGCTGCCGCGGCTGGCGGCCAGCGCCGGGTGCACGGCACGTGCCAGCAGCCAGGTGGCACGCACGTCGATGCCGAAGACGCGGTCCCAGTCCGCGACGGCCAGCGTCGCCAGGGCCCCGGACCGTGTCATGCCGGCTACCGAGAACAGCATGTCCAGGCCACCGCAGGCGGAGGTGACCTCGTCGCCCAGGCGGGCGCAGGCGGCCGGGTCGGCGAGGTCGGCCACGTGCGCGCTGGCGTTGGCACCGGCAGCCCGCAGTTCGGCCACCAGGTCGTCGAGCGCCCCACCGGGGCGGGGGGGGCCGGCGCGGGCCGCGGCCC
>CAYJOA010000001.1:0-59556 GCA_964371495.1 uncultured Rubrivivax sp. | reverse complement strand
GGGGGGGGGGCGGCCTGGGGGGGGGGGGGGTCGCCCCCGCCCCCCGGGCGGCCGCCCACGCGGCGGCCCCCCCCCCCCCGGGGCCGCGCGCCGGCTGCGGCCAGGCGCAAGGTCTGGCCGCGCCGGCGCGTGTCGCGCAGCAGTTCGAGGCAGGTGGCGCGGCCCATGCCGCCGGCCGCGCCGGTGACAAGGGCGCGGATCTCTCGTCGTTCTCCCATCGGCATCCCCTGCACGCTCGCCGGCCGCGGCAGTTCCGCGTTCATGTACCTCAGTTGAACACATGCGGCGAACGCCTGTCAACTCCCGACGCCCGCTTCGACACGCCTGAACGACAGTGAGGCACAGTGGCCCGACTGCGGCGGACTGGCGCTCGACGGCACTTGACCCATGAACCATGGAATGTTCTACTGAGGTACCAGTGCAAGCCGTCGCGCAGACCGGCAGCACCGTGTCTTGCCGACCACGAAAGAGGTCCCCCGTGAGCTTCCCTCATCTCTTCCGCCCCGGCCGCATCGGCTCGATGGAAGTCCGCAACCGCATCATCGCCTCGCCGATGGAGCGCAACTACTGCACGCTGGAAGGACGCGTCACGCAGGTCTACATCGACTACCTCGTGGCGCGCGCCCGCGGCGGTGTCGGCCTCATGTACACCGAGGCGACCTACGTCGACCCGCGCGGCAAGGGCCGCGGGCTGCAGATGGGCCTGTACGACGACGACCTGATCCCGCAGCTGCGCAAGCTGGTGCTCGCGGTGCAGCAGCACGGCGCGCGCATCGGGCCCGAGCTGAACTTCGGCGGCCGCGTCGTCAACCCCGAGGTCAGCGGCTTGCAGTCCTGGGCGCCGTCGGCGGTGCCGTACGTGGGCGCGGCGCCGTTCGTCCCGCACGCGATGACCGTGGCCGACATCCGCCACGTCGTGAAGTGCTTCGGCGACGCGGCGCGGCGCGCCGTCGAGGCCGGCTGCGATTTCGTCGGCATCCACGGCGCGCATGGCTACCTGATCAGCCAGTTCTTCTCGCCCTACGCCAACAAGCGCGACGACGAATACGGCGGCGACCTCGAGCGCCGCATGCGCTTCCCGCTGGAGATCGTTGCCGCGGTGCGCGGCGATCGGCCCCGAACGACCCATCCTCTACCGCCTCAGCGGCGACGAGCACCAGCCCGAAGGCGGCATCACGCTGCAGGACGTCTGCGCGCTGGCGCCGCGGCTCGAGGCCGCAGGCGTCGACCTGATCGACGTCTCGGCCGGCATGTACGAGACGAGCTGGTGGATCACGCAGCCGATGGAAATGCCGCAGGGCGTGCTGTCGAAGTCGGCGCGGCCGGTGCGCGAGGCGGTCGGCATCCCCGTCAGCGTCTCGGGCCGCATCACCGACCCCAGCGTGGCCGAGCACGTCATCGAATCGGGCTGTTCGGACTTCGTCACGCTGGGCCGGGCGATGCACGCCGACCCCGAGTTCGCCAACAAGGCGCGCGACGGCCGGCAGGGCGAGATCTGCACCTGCATCGCCTGCAACCAGGGTTGCAGCGACATGCACGCCAGGGGGCTGCCGATCGTCTGCGTCGTCAACACCGCGACCGGCCGGGAACGCGATTACACGATCCGACCGGCGCAGGCGGTGAAGAAGGTGGTGGTCGTCGGCGGCGGGCCCGCCGGCATGGAGGCCGCACGCATCCTGGCACTGCGCGGTTGCACCGTCACCTTGTTCGAGAAGGAAGAGGAACCCGGCGGGCAGATGCTGCTGAACCGCGGGCTGCCCGGCCGCGAGGAGATGGCGGGCCACCTCGCCTGGTTGACCGCCGCGGCGACGCGCGCCGGCGTGACCCTGCGCCTGGGCACCGAGGCGAGCGCCGGGATGGTGCTGGCCGAGCAGGCCGACGCGATCGTCATCGCCACCGGCGCCACGCCGGGCCTGCCGGCCATCGCAGGCATCATGGACAGCCCGGTCGTAGACGCCTACGACATCATGCGCCGCCCCATGGGCGGCATCGCTCGCGCGCTGGTGATCGGCGGCGGCATCCGCGGCGTCGGCGTGGCGCGCCTGCTCGCGGCCAGGGGTGCCGAGGTCGTGCTGACCGAACCCGGGCGCGAGCTCGTCGCCGACATCGCCAGCCGCTCGCGCCGCTTCCAGGTGGCGGCGCTGCAGGCCATGCCCAAGGTGACGGTGCACCTCGGCACCACCGTGGAGGCGCTGGGCGAAAGCAGCGCGGTGCTGTGGAACATGCAGCAGCGCTGGACCGTCGAAGGCATCGCCCTCGTGGTGCCGACGCACTTCCTGCTGCCGGCGACCGCGGTGGCCGACGCACTCTACGAACGCGAGGACGCGCCGCCGATCTACCTGATCGGCGACGCCAGCCAGCCGCGCAGCGTGCTGGACGCGACCCGGGAAGCCGCCGCACTGGCGCACCGGCTGTGAAGGGTCTTCGATGCCGACAAATGTCCACTCGACTGCGCCACGCCAGGCGCCGCGCCCGCAAACCGCCGGCGTGCCGGACAACCTGACGACGCGCGTGACCGAGTCGATCCGGCAGTCGATCGTCGACGGCGAGTACCAACTCGGCGAGGCGCTGTCCGAAAGCACCCTGGCCACCCGGCTGGGCGTCAGCCGCACGCCGGTGCGCGAGGCGCTGACGACGCTGCAGCGGCAGGGGCTGATCGTCATTCGTCCGCAGTCAGGCAGTTTCGTCTTCATGCCCTCGGAAGAGGACGTGGCCGAGCTGTGCGAGTTCCGCCGCCTGCTCGAGACCGCGGCACTGCGGCTGGCCCACGCACGCCGGCGCGAGCCGGCGCTGGCGCAGATGCGCGCGGCGATCGCGGCCATGGAGGCGGCACACGAGGCCAGTGACGCGCTGGCCTACGCGCGCGCCGACACCGCCTTCCACGACGCCATCGTCGACAGCAGCGCCAACCGCTACCTGATCGAGGCCTACACGCTGGTGTCGGGGCGCGTCAGCGCACTGCGCACGCGCAACCTGAGCGTCTCGACGCCGTTGCGCAGGCGCTCGAATACGGCGCACCGGGCGATCGCAGCCGCCTTCGAGAAGGGTGACCTGCCCGAAGCCGAGCAGATCGTCGACGAACACGTCGCGCAGTTGGCGATCGGATTCCGGGCGCTGCGGCGCACCGAGTCCGCGACCTGAACCCGTACCCACCGTGCAGCAGCCCCGGGAGAACCGAGCCATGTCCACGACTCCAGCGCCCGACCGCCGCGTCGCCATCGTCACCAGCGGCGCACGCGGCCGCGGCGCTGCCGGACGCGCGCGCCTACCGTGTCGACGTCACCGACTACGCCGCTGTCGAGGCGGCCACGCAGCAGGTGCTGCAGGACTTCGGGCGCATCGACATCCTGGTCAACTCGGCCGGCGCCAACGGCCCGATCGCGCCGCTGGTCGAGTACCCGCTGGAGGCCTGGCGCTGGGGGATGTCGCTCAACCTGGACGGCGTCTTCCACTGCTGCCGTGCCGTCGGCAAGGTGATGATCGCGCACGAACGCGGCCGCATCGTCAATATGAGTTCGATCGGCGGCAAGGAAGGCAACGCGGGTGCGTCGTGTTACGCCGCGGCCAAGGCGGGCGTGATCGCGCTCACCAAGACCTTCGGCAAGGAACTCGCGGCAACGGGCATCCGCGTCAACTGCGAGGCGCCGGCAGCCATCGACACCGAGATCCTCGACCAGGTGACGCCGGAGTTCAAGGCCGCGGTGATCGCGAAGATCCCCACAGGTGACACCGGCCGCCCCCGCCTGACGGACTCAGGCCCCTGCGGCCTCGAGCAGCCCGCGTTTCTTCAGCAGCGGTTGCACCGTCGGCGGCCGGCCGCGGAAGGCGGCGTAGGCGGCGCCGGGTTCGACACTGTTGCCGCTGGCGTAGATATGGCGCTTGAGCCTGGCGGCGACCTCGGGCGCGAAGGGGCTGCCGGCCTCGACGAAGGCGTCGTAGCCGTCGGCGTCCAGCACCTCGGCCCACAAGTAGACGTAGTAGCCGGCGGCGTAGCTGCTGCCGGCGAACAGGTGCTGGAAGTGCACCAGCCGGTGGTTCAGCCCCACGCCGTGCGGCAGGCCGTATTCGCGCAGCAACCCGGATTCGAAGGCGCACAGGTCGGCCGGCGGTTCGGCCGCATCCAGCGAGTGCACCGCCATGTCGACCAGCGCGCTGGCGGTGTAGCGCGCCGTCTCGTAGCCCTGGTTGAAGCGGCGCGCCTCGTGCAGCCGCTGCACCAGCGCCAGCGGGATCGGCTCGCCGGTGCGCCAGTGGCGGGCATGGCGCTGCAGCACCTCGGGCTCGGTGATCCAGTGCTCGAAGATCTGCGACGGCAGCTCGACGAAGTCCCGCAGCACCTGCGTGCCCGACAGCCGCTCGTAGGTCACGTCCGACAGCAGCCCGTGCAGGCCATGGCCGAACTCGTGGAACAGCGTGCGGGCGTCGTCCAGGCTCAGCAGCGTGGGTTCGCCGTCGCTCGAGCCGGCTTCGGGGGGCGGTGGCGAAGCCGCAAGTGGGCTCGAGGACGCACCCTTGGCGAAGTTGTTGTTGTTCAGGATCACCGGCAGCTTCGCGCCACCGTTGCGGCTTTGCCAGCGCAGCGAACTCATCCACGCGCCGCTGCGCTTGGTCGGGCGCGCGAAGTTGTCCTGCAGGAAGACGCCGACCGCCGCGCCGCTGGCATCGTGCACTTCATAGGCCTTGACGTCGGGGTGGTACACCGGCAGGTCTGCACGCGGCGTGAAACGCAGGCCGAACAGGCGCCCTGCGCAGTCGAAGGCGGCCGCCACCATGTTCTCGAGCCGGAAATAGGGCTTGACCTCGGCGTCGTCGATGTCGTAGCGGTCGCGCCGCACCTTCTCGGCCCAGAAGCGCCAGTCCCAGGGCTCGATCTCGCCGCTCTCGCCTTCGGCATGCATGGCCTGCAGCAGCGCCTGGCGCTCGCGCTCCACCGCCGCCAGCGCACGCGGCCAGACCTCGCCCAGCAGGCCCTGCACGGCACTGCGCGTGCCGGCCATCGTGTCGGCCAGTGCGTGGTCGGCAAAACAGCCGTGACCCTGCAGCCGCGCCTGCTCGTTGCGCAGCCGCAGGATGGCGCGCGCGACGTCGCTGTTGTCGTGCTCGCCGGGGTTCTCGCCGCGCCCGACCCAGGCCCGCCAGGCCTGTTCGCGCAGGTCGCGCCGCTGCGAGAAGCTCAGGAAGGGCACGACCAGCGAACGCGACAGCGTGATGACGTGGCCGTCCACGCCGCGGTCGGCTGCGGCCTGGCGTGCCGCGGCGCGCACGAAGTCGGGCAGCCCGGCCAGGTCGGCCTCGCCCTGCAGCACGAGCTGCCAGGTGGATTCGTCGTGCAGCACGTTCTGCGCAAACTGCGTCGTCAGCTGCGCCAGCTCTTCCATCACCTGGGCGTATCGCGCCTGGCGCGTCGGCTCCAGGCGCGCGCCGGCGCGCACGAAATCCAGGTGCAGACGTTCCAGCAGCCGCAGCTGCTCGGGCGTGAGGCCGAGCGTGAGGCGCCGCGCATGCAGCGCGTCGAAACGCGCGAACAGCCGCGCATCCATGTAGACGGCGCTGTGGTGCGCGGCCATGGGAGCGGCCATCGTTCGCTGCACGGCCTGCAGCGCCGGGCTGGTGGCCGACGAGGTGAGGTTGTAGAAGACCGACGCCACGCGTGCCAGCAGGCCCCCGGCGCGGTCGAAGGCGGCCACCGTGTTGTCGAAGTCCGGTGCCTCGGGCCGCGCTGCGATGGCCGCCAGCTCGTCGCGGTGGCGTCGCATGGCCTCGCGCAGCGCGGGCTCGAAGTGCTCGGCGCTCAGGCGTTCGAACGGCGGCAGGCCGTGGGGTGCGTCCCAGGTCTGGAGCAGGGGGTTGTCGGTCATTTCGCTCGGCTCACTGGCCGCGTTTGATGGCGGTTTCGTCGTCTTCGCGGTAGCGACGGTCGGCGCACGAAGAGACCCAGTCCTCGCGCTCGGTCTGCAGCGCCGCCGAAGCCTCGTTCCAGCGCGCGTTGCGCTGGTTCCATGCCGTGACGCGCGCATCCAGCGCGGTGGCCTTGGCGTTGAAGCTGCGTATCGTCTCGTCGTTGCCCGTGGTCACGCGCGCGCGTTCGGCCTCGAGGTCGACACGCTGCTTCTCGATCTCGTCGCGCTCCCTGCTGAGCGCCTCGCGTTGCCGGTCGGCCTGGAAGCCGGAGCGGTTGGCTTCGTTGAAGGCCTTGACGCGCTGGCTCCAGTCCTCGACGCGGGCGCTGAAGGCCTTCAGCCTGCCGGCCAGTTCGTCGGCCTGCACCTTGATGGCGTCGAGCGACACGCGCTGTTCGCGGACGGCTTGCTGCTCGGCGGCGATGGCCTGCCTTTCGGCGTCCAGCGGCGCACGCTGCGCCTGCAACTCGTCCAGCCGCGTGCGCAGCGTCGTTTCCTGCTTCAGGCAGGCACGCAGCTCGTCACGCGTGAGCAGCCGGCCGGTGCTGTTGCCGCCACCCAGCGACAGCGTCTTGCCTTCGGCCGGCCTGGCGGCAGCATTGGCGGCCGGCTTGGCAGCCGGCGTGGCGGCCGGTTTGCCGGGGGCCTGCGCCAGGGCCACGGAAAAGGCTGTCAGCCACAGGCCGGCGGGCAGGAGGTGCTTGACCTTCATCGGTATCCTCGATCGGGGCCGGCCGTGCCGGCAAGGGGGCGAATGATGCCACCCTTGCCGGCGGCGGGCCGGCGCCCACGGCGGCCGGGGGCATCGCCGGCGGCCAGCCCAGGGCGGGCCGGCCGCCGCTGTGGCACAGTGCGCGGCTTTGCTGCCCATCGCCTGATGCCCCTCGTCGAACCCCTGCCCGCCAGCCATGACCCCGAGGTCGAGGCACTGACCCGCTTCTTCAGCGGCACGCTCGGCTTCGCGCCCAACAGCGTCCTGACGATGATGCGCCGCCCGGCGCTGGCGCGCGCCTTCACCGAACTCAACCGCGCCGTGATGAGCAACGAGGGCCGCGTCAGCAGCGAGCTCAAGCGCCTGCTCGGCCATGTCGCCAGCCGTGTCGCCGGCTGCCGCTACTGCGAGGCGCACACGATCCGCGCCGCGGCACGCTTCGGTGCTGCCGAAGGCGCGGCCCCCGAACGGCTGGACGCGGTGTGGAGCTTTCGCAGCAGCGAGCTGTTCACGCCGGCCGAGCGCGCGGCGCTGGAGTTCGCCGCCGCGGCGGCCAGCGTGCCCGGAGCCGTCTCGCCCGACATCGGCGCCGAGCTGCGCCGCCATTGGGATGACGGCGAGATCGTCGAGATCACCGGCGTGGTGGCGCTGTTCGGCTTCCTGAACCGCTGGAACGACGCCATGGCCACCGAGCTCGAGGCCCCGGCTGCCGCCGATGGCCGGCGCTGGCTGGCCGGCCAGGGCTGGAGCGCAGGCAAGCACGGCGCGACACCCGACGGAGCGGCCTGATGGCGATCAAGGCGACCGTCTACAAGGCCGGCGTGCAGATCGCCGACATGGACCGCAGCGTCTACGCCGACCACACGCTGACACTCGCCCGCCAGCCGTCGGAGACCGACGAGCGGCTGATGGTGCGCCTGCTGGCCTTTGCCCTGCACGTGCCTGCCGACGACCACCAGGGCGCCCTGCAGGTGGCGCGCGGCATGGCCGACGCCGACGAACCCGACCTGTGGCAAAAGAGCCTGACCGGCGAACTGCTGCATTGGGTCGAGGTCGGCCAGCCCGACGAACGCCGCCTCATCAAGGCCTGCGGCCGCGCCGCGCGCGTCACGCTGTACATCTACAGTCACGCGGCGTCGATCTGGTGGGCCGGCGTGCAGCCCAAGCTGGCGCGGCTGTCCAACCTGGCGGTGTGGCAGCTGCCGGCCGAACAGAGCCAGGCGCTGGCCACACTGGCGGCGCGGTCGATGGCGCTGCAGGTCACGGTGCAGGAGGGCCAGGTCTGGGTCGGCGACGCCCACACCAGCATTGAAATCCACCCCCAGCCCCTGATGACGCCGCAGCCATGATGCTTCGTAGTCTTCTGGCGCTGCTGGCCTGCGCCGCCGGCCTGACCCTCAGCCCACCCACGATGTCACAGACCCCCGACCCCTACCTCTGGCTCGAAGACGTGCAAGGCGAGTCTGCCCTGGCCTGGGTGCGCCAGCGCAACGCCGCCAGCGAAAAACTGCTGCAGGCCCAGCCCGGCTTCGAGGCCATGCGCAGCAGCATCCGCGAGGTGCTCGACTCGCGCGAGCAGATTCCCTACGTGTCGCGCCGCGGCGGCTGGCTCTACAACCTGTGGCGCGACGCCGCCAACCCGCGCGGGCTGTGGCGGCGCACGACCCTGGCCGAATACCGCAAGCCCGCGCCGGCCTGGGAAACCGTGATCGACATCGACGCGCTGGGCCGCGCCGAGGGCGAGAACTGGGTCTGGGCCGGCGCTGCCTGCCTGGGGCCCGAGTACCGGCGCTGCCTGGTGTCGCTGTCGCGCGGCGGCGCCGACGCCCGCGTCGTGCGCGAGTTCGACACCGTGGCCAAGGCCTTCGTCACCGGCGGCTTCACGCTGCCCGAAGCCAAGAGCAGCGTCGACTGGCTGGACGCCGACACCGTCTTCGTCGGCACCGATTTCGGACCCGGATCGCTCACCGACGCCGGCTACCCCCGCGTCATCAAGCGCTGGCGGCGCGGCCAGCCGCTGGCCGACGCGGTGACGGTGTTCGAGGCGCAGGCCAGCGACGTGCTGGCCTACGCCTCGGTGGACAACACGCCGGGCTACGAGCGCATCGTCCTGGGCCGCGTCGTCGACTTCTACAACAGCAAGCAGTTCCTGCTGCAGGGCGACAAGGTGCTGCCCGTCGACAAGCCCGACGACGCGCAGCTGAGCTTCTGGCGCGATCGCGTGCTGATCGAGCTGCGCAGCGACTGGCGCGTCGGCGAGCGGAACTTTGCGCGCGGCTCGCTGCTCGTCGGCGACGCCGCGGCCTACCTGAAGGGCGAACGCCAGCTGCAGCCGCTGTTCACGCCGACGGCGACGCGCTCGCTGTCGGGCACCAGCACGACACGCAGCACGCTGCTGCTGACGGTGCTGGACAACGTGGCCAGCCGCATCGAGGAATGGACCTGGCGCAGCGGCGACTGGCAGCGCCGCGACGTGCAGGCGCCCTACCCCGGCACGCTGAGCGCCAGCGCGCTGCACGACCCGCTGCTCGAGGACGACGCGCTGGCCGAGGCCTACCTGCTCAACGCCGCCGACTTTCTCAGCCCCGACTCGCTGCAGCTCGGCCGCAGCGGCAGCGACGAGCGCGAGCTGCTGAAGTCGCGGCCGTCGTTCTTCGATGCCGCCGGCATGCGCGTCGAGCAGCGTTTCGCCACTTCGCGCGACGGCACCAAGGTGCCGTATTTCGTCGTCTGGCCCAGGGGCGCGCAGGCCGACGGCGACAACCCGACGCTGCTGTACGGCTACGGCGGCTTCGAGGTCTCGCAGGTGCCTTTCTATTCCGGCGCCATCGGTCGCGTCTGGACCGGCCGCGGTGGCGTCTTCGTGCTCGCCAACATCCGCGGCGGCGGCGAGTTCGGCCCCGGCTGGCACCAGGCCGCGGTGAAAGCCGGCAAGCAGAAGAGCTACGACGACTTCGCCGCCGTCGCCGAGGACCTGATCGCGGCCAAGATCACGCGGCCGGCGCGGCTGGGCATGCAGGGCGGCAGCAACGGCGGCCTGCTGGTCGGCGCGGTGATGCTGCAGCGGCCCGAGCTCTTCAACGCCGTCGTCTCCCAGGTGCCGCTGCTGGACATGCGGCGCTACCACCGCCTGCTCGCCGGCGCCTCGTGGATGGCCGAATACGGCGACCCCGAGCGGCCCGAAGAGTGGGCCGCCATCGCCAGGTACAGCCCCTACCAGAACGTGCCCGACAAGGCCGCCGGCGTGCGGCTGCCGCGGGTGCTGTTCACCACCAGCACGCGCGACGACCGCGTGCACCCCGGCCACGCGCGCAAGATGGCGGCGCTGATGATCGAGAAGGGCCACGACGTGCTGTACTGGGAAAACGTCGAGGGCGGCCATGGCGGCGCCGCCGACAACGCGCAGCGGGCGCAGATGATGGCGCTCGAATACAGCTTCCTGTGGCTGCAGCTGGGGAAGCGCCCACGCTGAACAAGGGCGCGCCGCGGCCATGCTGACCTGGATCGACGACACCACGCCGCTGCCGCCGACGCGCCTGGCGCTGGGCGCCGACAGCGACGCACCCGGGCTGCTGGCCGCCGGCGGCCACATCACGCCGGCGCGGCTGGACGAGGCCTACCACCGCGGCATCTTCCCCTGGTACGGCCCCGGCCAGCCGGTGCTGTGGTGGAGCCCCGACCCGCGCATGGTGCTGCCGGTGACCGAATTCCGCGTCTCGCACAGCCTGCGCAAGACGCTGCGCCGCTTCCTGCGCACGCCCGGCTGCGAGGTGCGTTTCGACAGCGCCTTCCGCCGCGTCATCGAGTCCTGCGCGCAGACGCCGCGGCCGGGGCAGGACGGCACCTGGATCGTGCCGTCGGTGCTGGAGGCCTATGCCGACTGGCACCGGTCGGGCGCGGTGCACAGCGCCGAGACCTGGGTCGACGGCGAACTGGTCGGCGGCCTGTATTTCGTGGCCATCGGCCGCATGTGCTTCGGCGAGTCGATGTTCGCGCACCGCACCGACGCGTCGAAGATCGCGCTGGCGGCGCTGGTAGCGGCCTGCCGCGCGCGCGCCGTGCCGCTCATCGACTGCCAGCAGAGCACGGGCCACCTGAGCTCGCTGGGGGCACGCGAACTGTCGCGCGAGCGGTTCGAGGCGCACCTGGCGCAGACCCTGAAGGCGTCGCCGCTTCGTGATTGGTCCTATGATGAATCCGACTGGGCGCGGCTCGATCTCTGAGCCGGCCCGGCCGTCGATCCCAGCCGAGGCCGCGTGACGCATCCCAAGGAATTGCCGCTGCGCTCGTTGCAGTTCTACGCAACGGCGCACTACCCCTGCAGCTACCTGCCGGGCCGGCAGGCGCGTTCGCAGGTGGCCACGCCCAGCCACCTGATCCACGCCGACGCCTATTCGGGCCTGGTGTCCAATGGCTTTCGGCGCAGCGGCATGTTCACCTACCGGCCCTACTGCGACGGCTGCCGCGCCTGCGTGCCGCTGCGCGTGCCGGTGGCCGCTTTCCAGCCCTCGCGCAGCCAGCGCCGCGCCGCCCGCGCGCACCGCGACCTGAGTGCACGCGTGCTGCGGCTGTGTTTCGTTCCCGAGCACTACCAGCTCTACCTGCGCTACCAGGCCCAGCGGCACAGCGGCGGCGGCATGGACCACGACAGCGTCGACCAGTACACCCAGTTCCTGCTGCAGAGCCGCGTCAATTCACGCCTGGTCGAATTCCGCGAGCCGGGCGTCGGCGGCGATCCCGGGGCGCTGCGCATGGTCTCGATCCTGGACGTGCTCAACGACGGCATCTCGGCCGTCTACACCTTCTACGACGACGTCCCCGGCGCCAGCTACGGCACCTACAGCGTGATGTGGCAGATCGAGCAGACGCGGCTGCTGCAGCTGCCGCATGTCTACCTGGGCTACTGGATCGCCGACAGCCCGAAGATGGCCTACAAGGCGCAGTTCAGGCCGCACCAGGTGCTGGTCGGCGGGCAGTGGCAGGCAAGCGCGACCGGGTCTTCACACGGTTGACCAGAGGTCGCCATCGGCGCGCGCCGCGCCGTCCGACTGCAGCTTCAGCAGGTGCGCCAGCAGCGAACGCTGCGCCACCGGATGCAGCGCCGCCGGCACGTCGTCGTAGACGGCCTGCAGCAGCGGCTCGATGGGACACGGCCCCAGCGAGCGCAGCGCCGCGGCGACCTTGGCTTCACGCGCCAGCCGGTGCCGGATGAGCCCGCGCAGCACGGCGTGCGGGTCGGCGACCAGGAAGCCGTGGCCGGGGGCCAGCCACTGCAGGTCTTCGGCGAGCAGCGACTCCAGCGCCTGCAGGTAAGCCGCCATGTCGCCATCGGGCGGGTTGATGACGACCGTGGAGCCCTGCATCACGTGGTCGCCGGTGAACAGCGTGCGCTCCTGCTCGAGCAGGTAACACAGGTGGTTGGACGCGTGACCGGGGGTGTGGATGACGCGCAGCGTGGTGTCCGGCCCCAGCGGCAGCCGCTCGCCATGCTCGGCGACGCAGCTCGGTGCGAAGGTCGCGTCCTGCCATTGCGGGTGCGCCGCGACGCGGCCCCAGACCGGCGCGCCGGTGGCCGCGGCCAGCGCCACCGCGCCGGGCGAATGGTCGCGGTGGGTGTGGGTGACGAGGATGCGCTCGATGCGCCCGCCGGCTGCGGCCGCGGCAGACAGCAGTGCCTGCAGGTGCGGTTCATTCACCGGACCGGGGTCGATGACGGTCCACGACGCACCCTCGCCGACCAGGTAGCTGTTGGTGCCGGGGCCGGTCATCGGCCCGGCGTTCGGCGCGGTGACGCGCAGGATGCGCGGCGACAGCCGCACCGCGCGCCCGGGCAGCAGCTCGCAGGAGACGTCGCCGCGGCCTGCCGGGTCGAGGCGGGCGATTTCGGCATAAGGCAGCTCGTGCGGCAGCACGATGCGCTGGCCGCGCGACGACGCCGCCAGGCGCGGCATCGTGACGGTGATGTCCTTGCGCGTGCGCGCCTCGGCCAGCGCCGCTGCGGGGCTGTCGAAACGCGCCAGATCCTGCAGCGTGCGCCGCGTCACGGGCAGCAGCTTCAGGCCGCGCTGCGGTTCCAGCGCCTGCTGCGGCGTCAGCCACATCAGCTCGAGCGCCTCGCCGAGGTCGGCCTCGGCGCGCTGATCCGCCGGCGCGATGGCAACGAAGAAACGCGTATCGAAGCGCCGCGACACGCCCGGCGGGGTCAGCCAATGGCTGAAATAGACCAGCTCGCGCAGGTCCAGCCGCAGGCCCTCGGCGCGGCAGAACTCGGCCATCGACGCGGTGCCGTCCTGCAGCTTGTCGCGCCAGTGGCGCAGCGCCGCGAGGTCCAGGCCGCCCTCGCCGCCCTGCGCCAGCAGCACGCCGACTTCCTCGAACGATTCACGCACCGCGGCCACCAGGAAGTCCAGCCCACCGGCGGCCAGGCCGAGCCTGGCGCTGACGCTGGCGTCGTCGGGGCCGATGCAGTGGACATGCGCTTCGCGGTCGCGCGCGTCGACGACGCCGCCGGGAAAGACGGCGGCGCCGCTGCGCATGTCGTCAAGCCGTTCGGCGCGCCGCAGCATCAGCACTTCCAGGCCGGTGGCGCCGTCGGCACGCCCACGCAGCAGCAGCAGCGACGCGGCCAGCCGCGCGTCGGCCGGAGCGCTATAGCCGCCGCTCATCGTGCCGCCCCCGCGGCCACCAGCGCGGTTATCTCGGCGGCGCTGAAGCCGGCCTCGCGCAGCACCTCGGCGGTGTGTGCGCCGAGCGCCGGCGGCGGCCGCGGCAGCGCCGCCGGCGTGCGGTCGAAACGCGGTGCCGGCGCCGGCTGCACGACGCCGTCGACGGTGACGAAGGCGTCGCGGGCACGGGCATGGCGGTGGCTCGGCGCCTCGTCGAACGACAACACCGGCGCGAAGCAGGCGTCGCTGCCTTCGAGCCGCGCGCACCATTCGTCGCGCGTGTGCCGGTGCACCGCGGCGGCGATGGCGGCGCGCATCTCGGGCCACAGGCGGCGGTCGTACTGGCGCTGCACGAAGCGTGGCTCCAGCCCCAGCACCGCGGCGAGCCGGGCGAAGAACTTGGGCTCCAGCGCGGCCAGGCTGACGTGGCGGCCGTCGGCGGTTGCGTAGCTGTCGTAGAAAGGCGCGCCGCCGTCGAGCAGGTTTTCGCCGCGCGGCCCGCTCCAGTTGCCGGCCGCGTGCAGGCCATAGAAGATCGACGCCAGCGAGGCCGCGCCGTCGACCATCGCCGCGTCGACCACCTGCCCCTGGCCAGAGCGTTGCCGTTCGTACAGCGCGGCCAGCACGCCGAAGGCCAGGTACAGCGCACCGCCGCCGTAGTCGCCCACCAGGTTCAGCGGCGGCACCGGCCTGCCGCCCGCCGGCCCGATGGCGTGCAGCACGCCCGACAAGGCGATGTAGTTGAGGTCGTGCCCGGCCGCCGCGGCCAGCGGCCCGGTCTGGCCGAAGCCCGTCATGCGGCCGTAGACCAGGCGCGGGTTGCAGGCCTGGCAGTCGGCCGGGCCGAGGCCCAGCTTTTCGGCCACACCGGGGCGAAAGCCCTCGACCAGCACGTCGGCGCCTTCCAGCAGCCGCAGCACGGCGGCACGCCCGGCGGCGGACTTGAGGTCCAGCGCCACCGAGCGCCGGCCACGCGCATTGACGTCGTGGCGCGGCTCCATCGCCACGCCCAGTCCGCTCGGTTCGAGGCGGTCGACGCGAACGACGTCGGCGCCCAGGTCGGCCAGCAGCATGCAGCACATCGGCCCCGGGCCGATGCTCGCGAGTTCGATGACGCGCAGTCCTTGGAGGGGTCCCATGAGCATCGAGTGTGCCTCAAGGGCGGCGCCCGCCCCGTGGCGCGAATCTGCCGGGCGCTTGATCTCGAACAAGCCCGCACAGGCCGCGTGCACCGAAGAATGCAGCTCACGTGTCCAACGAGCCGACCATGTCTCCCGCCAGAACCCGCCCCGCCCGCCCGCCCCGCCCTGCGGCGCCGCCCTTGCCGACGTTCGCGTCGCTGGACGAGACCCACCGCCAGATTCTGCAGCTGCTGGACGAACTGGCGACCCTGGCGCAGACGCTGGCCCGGCCCGGCACGGACGACGCGGCTGCCGCGCTGGCAGCACGGGCCTGCAGCTTCTTCAACGGCCAGGCTCGCGGCCACCACGACGCCGAGGAGGCCCACGTGTTCCCGAGCCTGCTCCCCGGCGCCAGTGCCGAGTTGCTGGCCCAGGTGCGGCGGCTGCAGCAGGACCACAACTGGCTCGAAGAAGACTGGCTGGAACTGGAGCCGCACCTGCAGGCCGTGGCCCGCGGCTATTGCACCGATCACGTTGCCTTCCTGGCTGCCGCTCTGCCCGAGTTCACGGCGCTGTACCACGAGCACATCGCGGTCGAGGAGCTGATGATCTACCCCGAGGCGCGCCGCCGCCAGGCATTGCACGGCAGCGTTTGCTGAGGCCGCGCACCCGGCGCCGACGCCGGCCGGCGTCAGCGCGCCGCGGGGCCCAGCATCGATGCCGGTTGCACCCAGGCGTCGAAGTCCGCCGCGCCGACACCCTGGGCCAGCGCCGCCTCACGCAGGCTGGTGCCGTGGGCGTGCGCGTGCTTGGCGATCCGGGCCGCGCGGTCGTAGCCGATGTGCGGTGCCAGCGCGGTCACCAGCATCAAGGACCGGTTCAACAGCTCGGTCGTGCGCTGTCTGTCGACGGCGATGCCCTCGACGCAGTGGGCGGCAAAGCTGGCCATCGCATCGCCGAGCAGCGTCATGCTGTCCAGCACGTCGTAGGCGATCAGCGGTTTGTAGACGTTGAGCTCGAAGTGGCCCTGGCTGGCCGCGATGCCGATCGCGACGTCGTGCCCCATCACCTGGGCACAGACCATGGTCAGCGCCTCGACCTGGGTCGGGTTGACCTTGCCCGGCATGATCGAGCTGCCCGGCTCGTTGGCCGGCAGCACCAGTTCGCCGAAGCCGGCGCGCGGGCCGCTGCCCATCAGCCGGATGTCGTTGGCGATCTTCGTCAGCGCCACGCACAGCGTGCGCAGCGCACCGTGCAGGCCGACCAGCGCTTCGTGGCCGGCCATCGCGGCGAACAGGTTCGGCGCCACCACGAAGGGCGCGCCGAGCCTGGCCGCCAGCGCGGCGGCGACGCGGGCGCCGAACTCGGGGTGGGTGTTCATGCCGGTGCCGACCGCGGTGCCGCCGATGGCCAGCGCGTGCACCGCCGGCAGAGCCTGGCGCAGGGCTGCTGCGGCCGCGGCCAGCTGGGCGGCATAGGCACCGAACTCCTGCCCCAGCGTCACCGGCGTCGCGTCCTGCAGGTGGGTACGGCCGACCTTGACGGCGTCGGCAAACTCGACGGCCTTGCGTTGCAGCGCCGCCTTCAGCCGGCCCAGCGACGCCAGCAAGGGGCGCGCCATCGCCACCGCCGCGACGTGCATCGCCGTCGGGAAGACGTCGTTGGACGACTGGCCGCGGTTCACGTCGTCGTTCGGGTGCACGCGGTGTTCGCCTTCCAGCGTGCCGCCCAGCGCCAGCGACGCGAGGTGGGCGACGACCTCGTTGACGTTCATGTTGGTCTGCGTACCCGAGCCGGTCTGCCAGACGGAGAGCGGGAACTCGGCGTCGAATTCGCCCGCCGCAACGCGCTCTGCGGCCTGCGCGATGGCCGTGGCCTTGGTGCGTTCCAGCAGCCCGAGCTCGAGGTTGACCTCGGCCGCGGCGCGCTTGATCTCGGCCAGGGCATGCACGATCTCCAACGGCATGCGCTGGCGGCCGATGGCAAAGAAGCGGCGGCTGCGCTCGGTCTGCGCGCCCCACAGCGCAGCCGCGGGCACCTCGATCGGCCCGAAGCTGTCGCTTTCGACGCGCGTGGCAGGCGGCTTCACTTCTCGAGTGTCGGCTTGGAGCCCGTGGCGATCTGGGTCGCGGCCTTGCCCGCGGCCAGCAGCACCGGGTCCCAGACGGGCGAGAACGGCGGCGCGTAGGACAGGTCCATGCCGGCCACTTCGGCGACGCTCATGTCGTTCCACAGCGCCGTGGCCAGGACGTCGATGCGCTTGCCCGCGCCGGCGCCGCCGACGATCTGGGCACCGAGCAGGCGGCCGCTGCCGCGCTCGGCAACGATCTTGATCTTCATCGGCTGCGCGTCGGGGTAGTAGTGCGCCCGGCTCGATGTCTCCGTGGTGACGCCGACGGCGTCGAATCCCGCGGCTGCCGCTTGCCGTTCGGTGAGGCCGGTCAGGGCTATCTCCAGGCTCTTAACGGGTGTGTTCGCGGGGCCGAGCACGCCGCCTATGGTGGGGTCGCCGCGGGCTTTGTTGGTGCGGGGGGCGCGGCCCTGCTTGTTGGCGTGCGTGCCGAGCGCCACCACGACCGGACGCCGCGTGATGCGATGCAGCGACTCGACGCAGTCACCGGCGGCCCAGACATGGGGCGTGTCGGTGCGCAGGTGGTCGTCGACGACGATGCCGCCGGCAGCGCCGACGCCGATGCCGGCGGCCCGCGCCAGGTCCGAGTTGGGCCGCACGCCGAGCCCGATGACCACGAGGTCGGCCGCCAGCGCGCCCGCCGCGGTGGCCACGGCAGAGACGCGTCCGCCGGCCGTGCTGAAGCCGGTGACCGCGGTGCCGAGCCGCAGGTCGATGCCCGCGGCGCGCATCGCAGCGGCGACGCCGGCGGCCATGTCGGCGTCCAGCACGGCGGCCATCGGCGCGTCCAGCCGTTCCACGACCGTCACTTCGAGGCCGCGTTCGAGCAGGCCCTCTGCGACTTCCAGCCCGATGTAGCCGGCGCCGACGACGACGGCGCGCCGGGCGCCCGCGCCGAGCAGCCGTTCGACCTGCGCCGCGTCGTCCAGGGTGCGCAACTGCAGCACACCCTGCGCGTCGATGCCCGGCCAGGGCGGCGAGATCCCCGCTGCGCCGGTGCCGATGAGCAGTTCGTCGTAGGGCAGCGCGGAATCGCCACCGCCGTCGAGGTCGCGCACGGTCACGGCCGACGCCTTGACGTCGATGGCGATGACCTCGTGCCGGGTGCGGACGTCGATGCCTTTGGCCCGGTGCTGTTCCGGCGTGCGGGCAACCAGGTCGTCGGCCGACTTCACGAAGCCACCGACCAGGTAAGGCAGGCCGCAGGCGGCGTAGGAGGTTCGGGTCGAGCGCTCGAAGACGACGATCTCGAGTTCGCCCCGGGGTTTCATGCGTCGCGCCTGCGACGCCGCCGACATGCCTGCGGCGTCGCCGCCGATGATCACCAGCCGTCGTGACATCGCAGCCTCCCGTCGTCGTGAATCGGGACTCGGTTGTACTACGTCATGCGCAAGCCCGGGCGAGAGTCCGTTCGCCCGGGCTGCGAGCAGGCCAGCGTCTGCGCCTTGGCCGAAGGCGTCTGTGCGGATGCGCACGGAACGCAGCGCCGCCGTTGACCGAGGTCAAGTCGCAACGCGGACCACGGGTCGATAGTGATCGGCGAGGTGAACTGTCCCACCGTCGACGCGCAAGGAGTCCAAGATGCGATGCAGCGGCTTCCCGACCCGGGTGCTTGCCTGTGCGCTGGCCACGATGGCCGCGGCGGCGCTGGCCCAACCGAAGGCGGATCTCGGCAAGCGCGAATACGAAACCAAGTGCGCCGTGTGTCATGGCGTGGACGGCAGGGGGCTCGGCCCGTACGCCGAACAGCTCAAGCGCAAGCTGCCGGACCTGACGCTGCTGGCGCGCAACAACGGCGGCGTCTTTCCGGCCAGCCGCACCTACGAGACCATCGAAGGCGCGGGCAAGGGGCACGGCACGCGCGACATGCCGGTCTGGGGCATCGACTACACGATCCAGGCCGCCGAAGTGCTGCCCGAACTGCCGTACAACCAGGCCGCGTACATACGCACGCGCATCACGGCGCTGCTGGAGTACCTGAACCAGCTGCAGGTCAAGTGATCGGTGCAGCCGGCCGCCGGCATCAGCCGGGCACGCCGATCGGCAGCAGCACGACCGGCTGCTCGCCGGGCGGCAGGCGCAGCACCCGAGCCACGGCGACGGCGTCGAAGCCGCCGATGACGACCGTCCCGAGCCCCAGCGCGGCCGCCTGCAGCGCCAGGTTCTGCGCCGCCGCACCCGCCTCGAACGCGACATAGCGGGCGGCCCGCGCGCCGTACTTGCCGGCCGTGCGTGACTCGAGGGCCGTGATGACCACCACCGCGGCGGCCGCACCGACGGCCTGCTGCCCCATCGCGGCGCGCTGCAGGTCCGCCGCCGTGACCTCTGTGGTCGACGGCTGCAGCGCGTGCGCCGCCGGCAGGTAGCGGTGCAGGCCGGCAGCCAGGCCGTCGACCCGCATCGCGACGAGGTGGACTTCAAGGGGATAGAGCGCGCCGGCCGACGGCGCAGTGCGCCGGCCGGCGGAAGCGTTCGTTCCCTGCGCCGCCCACAGCAGCTGCGACACCGCGGCCAGCGCCAGCGGCCGGGCACCGTAGCGGCGCACCGAGCGGCGCTGCGCCAGCGCCTGTGCGAGCGGCAGGCCACCGACCCGCTCCGGCGCCGGCAGCGCGCCACCCGGCGTGGTCACGGCGTGGCCGGGCAGCACGGTCAAACCACCGGCCGCGGCGAACGCACGCCTGATGGCGCTGCGGCGCCGGAGGTCGACTTCCCGGGATTCGAACACGGCGACAGACTTGGTTGCGAGCCCCGACGATCGCGCATCGCGAGCGTCGGCCCTTGCGCGCTGTCAATCGACGGCCGCCCACGGGCCGCCGCCGGGCCGTCAGCGCGGCGGCGTCAGCCGTTCGCCCGACGCGCGGCGCCACAGCCAGGGCAAGCCACGTTCGATGTCCAGCCGCGCGCCGAGCTGCTCGGGCACGGCCAAGGGCACCGGAGCGCTGCGTCGCTCGGCCACGGCGAAGGTGAAGATATAAGCCGGCTCCTGGCCCATGCGCAGGTCGCTGATCAGCACGCGCGTGCCGTCCTGCTGCAGCTTGTAGAAACCCTTGCTGAAGGCCGCGATGCGCTGCACGCCGTCGACGCCGCGCAGTTCGGCCGCCAGCGCGCTGCCGCGGTCGAAACGGTCGAAGGCGATGCGCGGTGCGTCGTCGTGCAAGGAGTAATAGCCCTCGTGGTAGCTGTCGCCGGTCATCGCGACGACGCGCCACAGCACCGTATTGAACGCCGTCGGCGTGACCAGCACGCGCTCGGCAGCGACGCCCTGTGCGGCGAGCGAGCTGCGGGCAACGCGCTCGACGTGCTGCTGCGCCACGACGCTCCACGCCAGGTAGGCGGTGCTCAGCGCCAGGCCGGCGGCGTTCGCCGTCAGGCCACGGGCCCGGCCACGCGCGGCCAGTGCCCAGGCCACGCCGGCCAGCAGGGGCAGCGTGTACAGCGGGTCGATGATGAAGACGCTGCCGACGCCGTAGGGATGGTTCGAGAACGGCAGTGCCAGCTGCGTGCCGTAGACCGTCATGGCGTCGAGCAACGGGTGCGTGAGCAGCACCAGCCAGATCGCCAGCCACCAGCGCCGCCACACCGCCCACTCGCCGTGCAGCCGCGCGACCGCGGCGGCCAGCGGCAGCGAAAACAGCGTCAACCAGAACAGCGCGTGGGTCTCGGCGCGGTGCAGCACCATGTCGTGGATCGGGTTGCCGTGGTCGATCAGCACGTCCAGGTCGGGCAGCGTGCCGGCCACGGCGCCCCACGCCGCGGCCTTCCACACTGCCGTGCGCCGGCCCATCGCGGCCACGCCGACGGCCGCACCGAGAGCCATTTGCGAGACGGAGTCCATGGCCGCCTATTCTGCGCGGCGCAGACAGACTGGCCGGCGGCGCCGCCAAGAGCCCACACACACGCCGTCCCGGACAATCGGTGTCCACCCACCTCCGAGACGACAGGCGACCCGATGGCCATTCAATGGTTCCCCGGCCACATGCACACCACCCGGCTGGCGCTGGTCGAGCGGCTGAAGGCCGGCATCGACGTGGTCATCGAGTTGCTGGACGCCCGCCTGCCCGGCGCCAGCGCCAACCCGCTGCTGGCCACGCTGACGCAGGGCAAGCCGGCGCTGAAGCTGCTGAACAAGCAGGATCTGGCCGACCCGGCCCGCACCGCGCTGTGGCTGGACCACTACAACGCCCAGCCCGCCACGCGGGCGATCGGCCTGGATGCCACCGAGGCCGCACCCGCGGCGCGGCTGATCCGGGCCTGCCGGGCACTGGCGCCGCTGCGCGGCGGCATGGTCAAGCCGCTGCGTTTGCTGATCTGCGGCATCCCCAACGTCGGCAAGAGCACGCTCGTCAACACGCTGGTGCGGCGCAAGGCCGCCAAGACCGGCGACGAGGCCGGCATCACCCGGACGGAGCAGGCGATCGCGCTGGCCAGCGACGTGACGCTGTTCGACACGCCGGGCATGCTGTGGCCGCGCATCACGGCGGAGCAAAGCGCCTACCACCTGGCCGCCAGCGGCGCGATCGGCCGCAATGCCTACGACGAGCAGGAAGTCGCGCTGGTACTGCTGGAACGGCTGCAGGCCGCCTACGCCGGCGCGCTGGCCGCCCGCTACAAGCTGCCCGATGCAGCGGCACTGGCAGCGTTGCCCGCCGATGCGCTGCTGGTGCTGATCGCCCGCCAGCGCGGCCTGGTGCAGACCGGCGGCCGGCCCAACCTGCAACAGGCGGCCGAGGGGGTGCTGAACGACTTCCGCTCCGGGGCGCTGGGGCGCATCACGCTGGAGACTCCCGAAGAGCATCTGCGCTGGCTGGCGCTCGGCCAGGCACAGCAGGCGCAGCGCCAGCCGAGGAAGCGGCGCGGCAAGGCGCGCGAGGCGCTGCCGCCGCCCGACCCCGCAGATCTTCATTGAACCGACAGGGCGTGGCACCGGCCTGGCTCAGATAGAGGTGCAGCGCACGCACGTCGGTGTCGTTCAAGGCGCGCAGGGCGTCCAAAGGCATCGCGCGCAGCGGCGTGCCGTCGGGGCGCCGGCCGCTGGCAAACAAGCGCTGCAGCGACGCCGCGTCGGGGTAGCGCAGCATCGCGTTGCCCGGACCGGCCACCAGCCGCGCGGCCGCCGGCCAGTCGGGCGGCGAGCCGGGGATGCGGCCGCCGGCCAGGTCGGCGCCGTGGCAGCCCACGCACATCTGGGCCACGTAAGCACCGTGTTCGGGGGTCACCGCTTCGGCCACCGGCCGCGACGGCGGCAGTTCGTGGTCGATCAGGTCCGCCGCCTGCGGCAACAGGCCCCAGCCGTAGAGCAGCCGCGCCGGCAGCGGCAGCTGCACCACCGCCGCGCCGCCCGCCGCCGGCGGCAGCTGGCGCACGTAGGCCACGACGGCGCCGAGGTCGGCGTCGGTGAGGCGGTTGTAGTCCTGGCTGGGCATGATGCGCACCGCCCGGCCATCGGGTTTGATACCGTGGCGCAGCGTGCGCTCCCAGTCCGACGGCCGGTAGTCGGCGACCACGCCGCCCGGTCCCGGGCTGATGTTGGGGCCGGCCAGCCGCAGGCCGGCGGCGTCGACGAAGACGCGCCCGGCGCCGTCGGCGCCATGGCAGTCGGCGCAGCCGCGCGAGGCGTAGAGGTAGCGCCCGCGCGCCACGCTGGCGGCGTCGCTGCGCAGCGCCAGCGGGTAGTGCGGCTGGTCGATCCTGCGCTCGCTGCGCCAGTCGGCCAGCAGCACCCCGGCCCCGAAGCCCAGCGCGCCCAGGCAGGCGACGGCGGCGACCAGAGCGAAGCCGCGCTGGATCCAACGCTTCATGGCGGGTCTCCCGGTCGCAGCGTCAGCCGAAGGACACCAGGCCCGGGGCCTGCGGCAGCTTCAAGGCCATGGCCAGCCGGGCCCAGCGGTCCTCGGGCAGCCGGGCCTGCACGCGCGACAGCACGTCGCGCATGGCCTCGGGTGGCACCTCGGTCTGCATCGCGCTCAGCATGGGCGTGAGTTCGGCCAGCGACAGCGCCGGCGCCATCCAGTGCAGCACCTGGGCCATTTCGGCCGGCGGCACGCTGGCCACCAGTGCGTCGTGCAGCGCGATCAGCTCGTCGTCGCGGTAGGCGGCCCACAACACGGCGTTGTGCGCGGTCTCCTCGGCATGCATGTGTTGCAGGTTCTCGGCCACGAACAGCGCCAGGTGACGGTACAGCCGCAGCGCCAGGGCCTCGCGCTGCGGCGCCGGCGCGGCGGTCATCGCGTTGGCCTCGCACTCCAGCGCGTCGATCGACGAGCGGTGTTCGTCGTGTGCGGCCGCCGCGTTCGCGGCGCTGCCGGCGCGCCGGGCTTGCATGGCCGGGTGGATGAACCGGTCCTCGTGCTCGATGTGCGAGCGCAGCAGCGCCAGCAGCGCCGTGAGCTGGTCGATCGCGCCGCGCAGCTCGGCGAGGTTGGCACCGTCGACGCAGCCGACGCGCGCCAGCGTGTCGGTCATGAACAGGCGGATCGCCTTGTGGATGCTGGCGTAGACATCGAACCGCGGTGCCGCGGCGGGTTGCACCGGTGCGGTGCGGGGGGCTTCGAGGGTCTGTGACATGGTCGTTCCTGGCGGTGGGTGGGGCCGGCAACGGGGCGTCGCTCGGGTGCCGTCACTGTCGCGCAGCAGGGTGTGGCCCGCATCGGCCGGACGGGCCATCGGCGGTGCCACGACGGGCCATGGGGTGCGGGCCAGCCGGTGCCAGGCAAAGGAAGCGCAGGCGCGGCCCCCGGGGCCGCGCTGCGGTTCAGAAACGATCGAAGCCGGCCCTCAGGCCACGGCCGCTGCGCCCGTCTCAGGCGGGCACGGCCCTCGACGCGGGTGCGCTGCCCAGCCTGAACGCGGCCATCAGCTGGGCCAGGCGACCGGCCTGGTCCTGCAGGCTGGCCGCCGCGGCCGCCGACTGTTCGACGAGGGCCGCGTTCTGCTGCGTCATCTGGTCGAGCTGGTTCACGGCGGTGTTGATCTGGCCGATGCCACTGGACTGTTCGCTGGCCGCAGTGGTGATCTCCTGCACGATGCCGCACACGCGCTGCACCGAGCTGACGGTTTCGGCCATCACGCTGCCGGCGTCCTGCACCAGCTGCGAGCTGGCCGCGACGGTGTCGACCGAGCGGCCGATCAGCGACTTGATTTCCTGCGCCGCACTGGCCGCACGTTGCGCGAGGTTGCGCACCTCACCGGCCACGACGGCAAAGCCGCGGCCCTGCTCGCCGGCGCGGGCAGCCTCGACGGCGGCATTGAGCGCCAGGATGTTGGTCTGGAAGGCGATGGTGTCGATCAGCCCGGTGATGTCGCCGATCTGCCTCGAATGCTTGCTGATGTCGTCCATAGCGTTGACCACCTGCGACACCACGGTGCCGCCCTGCGTGGCGGCGCGCGAGGCCGAGTCTGCCAACGCGTTGGCGCTGTGCGCCGAAGTGGCGGTCTGGCGCACGGTGGCGGAGAGCTGCTCCATCGACGAGGCGGTCTGCTGCAAACTGGCCGCGGCCTGTTCGGTGCGGCTGGAAAGGTCGTGGCTGCCATCGGCGACTTCGGAGCTGGCGACGCGGATCGAATCCGCGGCCTGCTGCACCTCGCCTACCAGGCGGCGCAGCGACTGCTGCATCGTGGCCAGGCTGCCGAGCAGGTCGCTCAGCTCGTCGCGGCCTGGCGCCGACACGGCGTGCGAAAGGTCGCCTTCGGCGATCAGCCGCGTGGTCAACACGGCCTGCCGCAGCGGCTGGGTGACCGAACGCGTGATCAACCAGGCGGCACCGGCACCCACCACCAGGCAGGCCACGGCCAGTGCGGCCAGCAGCCACTGGGCGCGGCGCCCGGCGGCCTCGGTGGCGGCGGTGCGGGCGTCGGCGAAGTCCTGCTGCTGCCGCTGGAAGCGTGTCAGCGCCTCCCCGTAGGCCTGGGCCGCGGGCAGCAGCTGCTTCTCGATGGCGTCCCAGGCGCCCGCGTCCTGCGCCTTCAGCTGCGCGAAGATCGTGTCGCGCAGGGCAATGTAGGTCTTGCGCAGCTGGGCGATCTCGGCGATCAGCGCCTTGGCTTCGGGCGCGGTGGTCTCGGCCTCCAGCTTCTATTGCACGGCGCTGATGCGCGTCGAGGTTTCCTTCATCTGCGGCCTCAGGAAGCGATCGACTTCCTCGTTGCCGCGCGCCTTGGCGATGGCCAGCGTGCGGGTGACGTTGAGCTGGGTCAGGGCGCGCCAGTCGCCGGCGGCGGCTGCGCGCTGCTGCAGCCCGTCACTGACCTTGCCTTCGTCGAGCGTGGCGGCCAGGCGCCACCAGCCCACCGCAGCCATCGTTGCCACCAGGGCGAGAACCAGGCCGAAGCCCAGGCCGAGACGGGGACCCAGGCGCAGTCGATCGAGTTTCATGACGGTGTTCCAGCGGCCGGACGTGGCTGCTACGCGCGGCACTGAACCTGGCCGTCGAGAACGGCGACGCCACCAGCGACGCCGCGTGGAAGGTGAAGCCGCGGCCCGTGAAAGACGCCGACCGCCGCCGCGACGTGTATCTGGTCCTGACGCAGCGCCGTGCATTGATCGCCAAGGCGCCCGCCGACCTGGCGCTGTTCCTGAGCGCCCTGTCGCTGGTGCCCCTGCGCCCCGGGGCCATGGCCGCGCTCGTGGCCGGCAACTTCGACAAGCGCCTTTCCACGCTGGCCATCGGCAAGGACAAGCACGGGCAGGACCGCAGGATCACGCTGCCGCCAGCCACCACTGCCTTCTTCGCCGAACAGTGCAAGGACAAGCTGCCCACCGCGCAACTGCTGGGCCGGGCCGATGGGTCGGCGTGGAACAAGGATGCGTGGAAGTACCCGATCAAGGACGCCGTGATCGCGGCCGAGTTGCCGGCCGCCGCCACGGCCTACGCGCTGCGGCACTCCACCATCACCGACCTGATCGCCCTGCACAAGCTCGACACGCTCGCTGTGGCGCAGTTGTCGGGCACGAGCCTCCTGATGATCGAGAAGCACTACGGGCACCTGTTGCGCGAGCGCGCGGCGAAGGCGTTGGCATCCCTCACGCTGTAGACGACCGGCGCCGACGGTGGCGCAGGAAAATTAATCCAATGGATTACACTTCACCCTGATGCTTCTGACCGTCGCCGAACTGCCCGAGTACCTGCGCGCGCGACAAGGCTGCTGGCCGACGCCGACCGCCGGGCCATCGTGGACCACCTGGCGGCCCACCCCACGGCTGGCGACCCGATCGAATCCACTGGGGGTGTGCACAAGCTGCGCTGGGCGCGCGACGGCCGGGGCAAGAGCGGCGGCGTGCGAGTGATCTACTACTTTCACAGTGAGGCGATGCCGCTGTATCTGTTGACGATGTTTGCCAAGAACGAGCGCGCCCATCTGAGCAAGGCCGAGCGCAATGCGCTGGCCGGCTTGGTGGACGTGCTGGTGCAGATCTGGCTTGAGAGGTGACGTGATGGGCAAGGCATTCGAGAGCATCAAGCAGGGCCTGACCGAGGCCATCGGCCACGCCAAGGGTACGCAGGCCGGCGTGAAGGTGTGGCGCCCGGCGGCCGTGGACGTGGCCGCCGTGCGTGGCCGCCTGGGCTTCACGCAGGCGCAATTTGCGGCGCGCTTCGGCGTGTCGGTGGCGACCCTGCGGCACTGGGAGCGTGGCGACCGCAACCCCCAAGGTCCGGCGCTCGTGCTGCTGAACCTGATCGACCGTGACCCGGCGGGCGTCCTGCGGGCTTTGACCTGAGCTTTTAGATCGACTGACCCGAATCGCTATCGATCAAGTCGTCCAGAGACTCCGACGCTGGCGCGGTTGCGGTCACCAGCAGGTGATCCCGCGCCTTGGTGCAGGCCACGTAGAGCAGGTGCCGCGGGGTGTCATTCCCGGCCTGCATCGGCTGCATCGGCACGCGGCCCTTGGCATGAGCATGAGCCCGTTCGTCGCGCCGACAGTCGGGTACTCCAAGCACTGCGCCGTGCGTGTGGCTGAAATGCAGGTCCGCTGCCTTGGCCTCGACGGCGCTGCGGAGCACAGAAGTCGCCCGCGGGGGCACCGGGCCGATGCCGTGTCCTCGGGGAGCACGCGAGCCCTGTTTTCCATACTCTTTTCATACCACCAACGAAAACGGCGCCCGAAAGCGCCGTAAGTCATTGATTTCCTTGGTGGGCGGTGCAGGGTTCGAACCTGCGACCCCTGCCGTGTGAAGGCAGTGCTCTACCGCTGAGCTAACCGCCCGGATCTCGATGCTGCGTGCGGGCCGCGCAGCCATCCGGAGAGCCTTGGATTATGCCATGCCTTCAAGCCACCGCCGGCGCGCGCCACACGGTCCTGCCCTTGCTGGCCGCGTCGATCTCGGCCAGCACGGCTTCGTGGGCGGCTGCTTCGTCGGCACTGGCCAGAACGATGGGCAGAGCGAAACTGCGCAGATCGACCGACTCGTCGGCCAGCAGCCCCGCAGTGACGTCGGCGGCGTCGATGACCAGCGACTTCTGGCCGCGTGTCATGCGCAGGTAGACCTCGGCCAGCAAGCCGGCGTCGAGCAGCGCGCCGTGCAGCTCGCGCTGCGAGTTGTCGACCTCGAGCCGCTTGCACAGCGCGTCCAGGCTGTTGCTCTTGCCCGGAAAGAGCTCACGCGCCAGCGCCAGGGTGTCGGTGATGCGCTCGGCGTGCTGCGCGAAGCGCGGCAGGCCCAGGCGTTCGAGTTCGGCGTCGATGAAGCCGATGTCGAAGCCGGCGTTGTGGATCACGACCTCGGCGCCGGCGACGAAGGCCAGCAGTTCTTCGGCCACCGCGGCGAACGCCGGCTTGTCGGCCAGGAAGTCGTCGCTGATGCCGTGCACGCGCACCGCGTCGGGATGGCTGGCACGCTGCGGGTTGACGTAGTGGTGCAGGCGGCGGCCGCTGTGGCGCCGGTCGACCATCTCGATGCAGCCGACCTCGATGATGCGGTCGCCGCCCGCGGCATCCAGTCCGGTGGTTTCGGTGTCCAGGAAGACTTGTCTCATGGTTCCCTATCGTACCGACGACGCCGCCCGCCCGAACCACCACCACAGCAGCGCGCCGCCGGCGATCATCGGCAGGCACAGCCACTGGCCCATGCTCATGCCGCCGCTCAACAGACCGAGGAAGCTGTCGGGCTCGCGGAAGTACTCGGCCACGAAACGCAACACGCCGTAGCCGAAGACGAAGGCCGCCCCGACCTGCCCGCGCGCGCGTTCACGTTGCCCGTACCACCACAGCAGCGCAAACAGCAGCACGCCTTCGAGCGCGAACTGGTACAGCTGCGAAGGGTGTCGCGGCAGGTTGCTGCCGCTCTGCGGGAAGACCATGGCCCAGGGCAGCGCGGGGTCGGCGGCACGGCCCCAGAGCTCGCCGTTGATGAAGTTGCCGATGCGCCCGGCCGCCAGGCCGGTGGGCACGCAGGGCGCGATCACGTCCATGACCTCCAGGAAGGGGCGCTTGCGCGAGCGGGCGAACCAGACCATGGCCGCCATCACCCCGATCAGCCCGCCGTGGAAGGACATACCGCCCCGCCAGACCATCAGGATCTCGGCCGGATTCGCCAGGTACAGCCCCGGCTTGTAGAAGATCGCATAACCCAGCCGGCCGCCGATGACGACCCCGAGCACGCCCAGGAACAGCATGTCCTCGACATCGCGCCGGGTCCAGCCCGCGGCGGCGAAATGCGGCAGCCGCACGCGCCGCGCCGCCAGCCAAAGGAACAGGCCGAAGGCGGCCAGGTAGGTCAGGCCGTACCAGTGGATCTGCACCGGCCCGAGGGCCAGCGCCACGGGGTCGAACTGGGGATGCACGAGCATCGAGGGCTCCTCTCGTCAGCCGGCATTGTCCATGGCGCCGACAGCGGCTCGATACACTCCCCTTCAAGACCCGAAAGACCCCACCCGGAGAGACCGCATGAGCTTCAACCGCCGTTCCAAGAACATCACCGAGGGCGTGGCGCGCGCGCCCAACCGCTCCATGTATTACGCCATGGGCTACCTGGAAACCGACTTCGGCAAGCCGATGATCGGCATCGCCAACGGCCACAGCACGATCACGCCGTGCAATTCGGGGCTGCAGCGGCTGGCCGACGCTGCCATCGACGAGCTGAAGGCCGCCGGCGCCAACCCGCAGGTCTTCGGCACGCCGACCATTTCCGACGGCATGGCCATGGGCACCGAGGGCATGAAGTACAGCCTGGTGTCGCGCGAGGTCATCGCCGACTGCGTCGAGACCTGCGTCGGCGGCCAGTGGATGGACGGCGTGCTGGTCATCGGCGGCTGCGACAAGAACATGCCCGGCGGCATGATGGGCATGCTGCGCGCCAACGTGCCCGCCGTCTATGTCTACGGTGGCACCATCCTGCCCGGCCGCTACAAGGGGCAGGACCTGAACATCGTCAGCGTCTTCGAGGCCGTGGGCCAGTTCAGCGCCGGCAAGATGAGCGAGGAGGACTTCTGCCAGATCGAGCGCCACGCCATCCCCGGCAGCGGCTCCTGCGGCGGCATGTACACCGCGAACACGATGTCGTCCGCGTTCGAGGCGCTGGGCATGAGCCTGCCCTACGCCAGCACCATGGCCAACGTCGAGGAGCCGATCGTCGAGCACACGCGGCAGGCCGCGCGCGCGCTGTTCGAGGCCGTCAAGGCCGACCTGAAGCCACGCGACATCGTCACCCGCGAAAGCATCGAGAACGCAGTGGCGGTGATCATGGCCATCGGCGGCTCGACCAATGCGGTGCTGCACTTCCTGGCCATCGCGCATGCCGCGGAGGTGGCATGGACGATCGACGACTTCGAGCGCGTGCGCCGGCGCACGCCGGTGCTGTGCGACCTCAAGCCCAGCGGCCGCTACCTGGCGATCGACCTGCACCGCGCCGGCGGCATCCCGGCGGTGATGAAGGTGCTGCTGGACGCCGGGCTGCTGCACGGCGACTGCCTCACCATCACCGGCAAGACGGTGGCGCAGAACCTGGCCGGGATGCCGCCGCTGCGCACCGACCAGGACGTCATCCGGCCGTTCACCAACCCGATGTACGCCGAAGGCCACCTGGCGATCCTGAAGGGCAACCTCAGCCCCGAGGGCTGCGTGGCCAAGATCACCGGGCTGAAAAACCCGGTGATGACAGGCCCGGCGCGTGTCTTCGAGGACGAACAAAGCGCGCTGGCGGCCATCATGGACGGCCGCATCAAGGCCGGTGACGTGATGGTGCTGCGCTACCTGGGCCCCACCGGCGGCCCCGGCATGCCCGAGATGCTGGCGCCGACCGGCGCGCTCATCGGCCAGGGCCTGGGCGAATCGGTGGGACTCATCACCGACGGCCGCTTCTCCGGCGGCACCTGGGGCATGGTCGTCGGCCACGTCGCCCCCGAGGCCCACGCCGGCGGGCTGATCGCGCTGGTGCACGAAGGCGACACCATCACCATCGACGCCCACCGCCTGCTGCTGCAGCTGGAGGTGGACGAGGCCGAGATCGCACGCCGCCGTGCCGGCTGGCGGCAGCCGGCGCCGCGCTATACGCGTGGCGTGCTGGCCAAGTTCGCACGCAACGCCGCCAGCGCCAGCCGGGGCGCGGTGCTCGATCTGGAGTGAAGCCGCCACGGCCCGTGGCAGCGGTCGCGCAGTCGTGCGGGCAGCACGGACGGGCCGCTACGCCCGCGGGTCGCGCCGCGGCGGATCGGGTTCACGTGCGCTCGGTGGCGCGGCCTCTGTGCGGTGGGAGCGGGCTTCGTCGGGCGCGCGCTTGACGTGCTTGTGATGACGCGTGTTGAGCCCCAGCGCCTCCAGCGCACGGTCGCGGCGCTCGGCTTTGCGATCGTCCATCTTCTGCATCGCGCGGCGCTGCGTGAGGCCGGTGGAGTCGGCGAACTGCCACCAAAGCACCGCCGCCACGAACGGCGCCGCGACGATCCACCACGACCAATCCGCGGTGGGGCCGAACTCGGCCAGCTTGGCCACCAGCAACAGCACCCCGACGACGACCATGATCATGGCTGACCTCCCGCGCCGGCCCATGCCCGCCGCTTGCCGGCCACTGTAGCGCACTGCGGAATCGGCGCCGGCCCGCACTGTTGCGCGGCCGGCATCTGTGGGCCTGGATCAGTTGGCCTGGCCCAACTGCGCCAGGATCGCCGGGTTGTGGTGCCCGCCCACATCGCTGCGCGATGTGAGCAGGCCCCAATTCCCGCGATTCGCGGTGCTGGCGCCCCGCACCACGCTGGCGCGTGGCCTGGATCAGTTGGCCTGGCCCAACTGCTCCAGGATCGCGGGATTTTCCAGGGTGCTGGTGTCCTGGGTGATGGCTTCGCCCTTGGCGATGCTGCGCAGCAGGCGGCGCATGATCTTGCCCGAACGGGTCTTGGGCAGGTTGTCGCCGAAGCGGATGTCCTTGGGCTTGGCGATCGGGCCGATTTCCTTGGCCACCCAGTTGCGCAGTTCGTTGGCGATCTTCTTGGCCTCGTCGCCGGTGGGCCGGCTGCGCTTGAGCACGACGAAGGCGCAGATCGCCTCGCCGGTGGTGTCGTCGGGGCGGCCCACGACGGCGGCCTCGGCCACCAGTTCGGTGCAGCTGACGAGCGCCGACTCGATCTCCATCGTTCCCATGCGATGGCCCGACACGTTGAGCACGTCGTCGATGCGGCCGGTGATCGTGAAGTAGCCGGTCTTCGGGTCGCGGATCGAACCGTCACCGGCCAGGTAGTAGCCCTTGAGCTCGGGCGGGTAGTAACTCTTCTTGAAGCGCTCGGGGTCGCCCCAGATGGTGCGGATCATCGCGGGCCAGGGCTTCTTGATGACCAGGATGCCACCCTGCCCGTTGGGCACGTCGTTGCCGGTCTCGTCGACGATCGCCGCCGTGATGCCCGGGAAGGGCAGCGTGCACGACCCCGGCACCATCGGCGTGGCGCCCGGCAGCGGCGTGATGACGTGGCCGCCGGTCTCGGTCTGCCAGAAGGTGTCGACGACGGGGCAACGGCCGCCGCCGACGTGTTTGTAGTACCACTCCCAGGCCGCCGGGTTGATCGGCTCGCCCACGGTGCCCAGGATGCGCAGGCTGGACAGGTCGCTGCGCGCCGGATGCACCGCGGCGTTGCCCTCGGCGGCCTTGATCAGCGAGCGGATCGCCGTCGGCGCGGTGTAGAAGATGGTGACCTTGTGCTTCTCGATCATCTTCCAGAAGCGCGCCGCGTCGGGGTAGGTGGGCACGCCCTCGAACACGACCTCGGTGCCGCCGAGCGCCAGCGGCCCGTAGGTGATATAGGTGTGGCCGGTGACCCAGCCGATGTCGGCGGTGCACCAGAAGACGTCGTCGGCCTTGAGGTCGAAGGTCCAGGCGGTGGTCAGCGCGGCGTGCAGCAGGTAGCCGCCGGTGCTGTGCTGCACGCCCTTGGGCTTGCCGGTGGAGCCGCTGGTGTAGAGCAGGAACAAGGGGTGCTCGGCGCCCACCCATTCGGGCTCGCAGGTGCCGGGTTGGCCGGCCAGTTCTTCGTGCAGCCAGCGGTCGCGCGCCGGGTTCCAGGCAATCGCGCCGCCGGTGCGCTTGTAGACGATGACGTTCTTGACGGTGTCGCAGCCGCCCAGCGCCAAGGCCTCGTCGACGATGGCCTTCAGCGGCAGCTGCTTGCCGCCGCGCGCCTGCTCGTCGGCGGTGATGACCATCACCGCGCCGGCGTCCTCGATGCGGTCGCGCAGGCTCTGCGCCGAGAAGCCGCCGAACACCACCGAGTGGGTGGCGCCGATGCGGGCGCAGGCCTGCATGGCGGCCACGCCCTCGACGCTCATGCTCATGTAGATGACGACGCGGTCGCCCTTTTTCACGCCGCGCGCCTTCAGCACGTTGGCGAACTGGCACACGCGGGCCAGCAGCTCGCTGTAGCTGACGCGGGTGACGGCACCGTCGTCGGCCTCGAAGATGATCGCCGTCTTGTCGCCCAGGCCGCGCTCGATGTTGCGGTCCAGGCAGTTGTAGGACACGTTCAGCGTGCCGTCCTCGAACCACTTGAAGAACGGTGCGTTGCTGCTGTCCAGAACCTTGGTGAAGGGCTTCTTCCAGCTCACGAACTGCCGTGCCAGGCGCGCCCAGTAGCCTTCGTAGTCGCGTTCGGCCTCGTCCACCAGCGCCTGGTAGGCGGCCATGCCCGAGACGGTGGCGTTGGCCACCAGCGAGGCCGGTGGCAGGTGCGTCTTGAGTTCGGTGGCGCTTTCGTTGGACATGCGTGTCTCCTGCGGATTTGGACGCTGCTGGCGAGAAATGGAAGCTAAGCGCGCGCTCTGACAGACCCCTTACGAGGCGCGCAGCTCGCCATGGTGGGGAATCTACAATTCCGGGCAAGGGGATTCGCCCTGATGTCCCCGGCTCCGCCGCCCACCCCAGCCCGAGATCCCACCCGCATGACGGTCAAATCACCGGTCGAGCGCAGCCGCCAGCGCGCGCTGCCCAATTTCATCTTCGCCAGCCGCTGGCTGCAACTGCCGCTGTACCTGGGGCTGATCGTCGCCCAGTGCGTCTACGTCTTCCACTTCTGGGTCGAGCTCACGCACCTCATCGAGGCCGTCTTCGGCGACGAGCAGGCCTTGAAGATCCTCATCACCAGCATCGGCTACAAGGCCAGTGCCGACTGGGTGCCGCAGCTCAACGAGACGGTGATCATGCTCGTCGTGCTGGGGCTGATCGACGTGGTGATGATCAGCAACCTGCTGATCATGGTCATCGTCGGCGGCTACGAGACCTTCGTCTCGCGCATGAACCTCGAGGAACACCCGGACCAGCCGGAATGGTTGAGCCACGTCAATGCCTCGGTGTTGAAAGTCAAGCTGGCCACGGCCATCATCGGCATCAGTTCGATCCACCTGCTCAAGACCTTCATCAACGCCGAGAACTACACCGAAAAGGTGCTGCTCTGGCAGACGCTGATCCACGTCGCCTTCCTGCTCTCGGCACTGGCCATCGCCCTGACCGACCGCCTGATGGCGCCCGCCGGCACCACGCCCCACGACTGACCCACGGAGGTTGTCCATGACCACCACGATCCGCCATGCCGACCTCGTCGAGACCGTGGCCGCGGCGCTGCAGTACATCAGCTACTACCATCCGGCCGACTACATCACGCACCTGGCGCGCGCCTACGAACGCGAAGCCTCGCCGGCGGCCAAGGATGCCATCGCGCAGATCCTCACCAACAGCAAGATGTGCGCCCAGGGCCACCGGCCGATCTGCCAGGACACCGGGGTCGTCAACGTATTCCTGAAGATCGGCATGGACCTGCGCTTCGAGGGTTTTGCCGGCTCGATCGAGGACGCCGTCGACGAGGGCGTGCGCCGCGCCTACACCAACCCCGACAACCCGCTGCGCGCCTCGGTGCTGGCGGATCCGCTGTTCGAGCGCAAGAACACCCGCGACAACACGCCGGCCGTCACGCACATGACGGTGGTCCCGGGCGACAAGTTCGAGGTGACCGTCGCCGCCAAGGGCGGCGGGTCCGAGAACAAGAGCAAGTTCATCATGATGAACCCCAACGACAGCCTGGTCGACTGGGTCATGAAGACGGTGCCGACGATGGGCGCGGGCTGGTGCCCGCCGGGCATGCTGGGCATCGGCGTCGGCGGCACCGCCGAAAGGGCCATGCTGCTGGCCAAGCAGGCGCTGATGGAGCCGATCGACATGTTCGACCTGCTCGCCCGTGGGCCCAGCAACAAGCTGGAGGAACTGCGCATCGAGCTCTACGAGAAGGTCAACGCGCTGGGCATCGGCGCACAGGGCCTGGGCGGCCTGACCACCGTGTTGGACGTGAAGATCGCGCTCTACCCCACGCACGCCGCCGGCAAGCCGGTGGCGATGATCCCCAACTGCGCCGCCACCCGCCACGCGCACGTCGTGATGGACGGCTCGGGCCCGGTCTACCTGGATCCGCCGAGCCTGGACCTGTGGCCCGACGTGCAATGGGCGCCCGACTACGACAAGAGCCGCAAGGTCGACCTGAACACGCTCACGCGCCAGGAAGTGGCGAGCTGGAAGCCGGGCGACACGCTGCTGCTGTCCGGCAAGATGCTGACCGGCCGTGACGCCGCGCACAAGCGCATCCAGGACATGCTGGCCCGGGGCGAGACGCTGCCGGTGGACTTCACCGACCGCGTCATCTACTACGTCGGCCCGGTGGACCCGGTGCGCGACGAGGTCATGGGCCCCGCCGGCCCGACGACGGCCACGCGCATGGACAAGTTCACCGAGATGATGCTGGCCCGGACCGGCCTCATCGGCATGATCGGCAAGGCCGAGCGCGGCCCGGCGGCCATCGAAGCCATCAAGACGCACAAGAGCGCCTACCTGATGGCGGTGGGCGGCGCCGCCTACCTGGTGGCCAAGGCCATCAAGCAGGCCCGCGTGGTGGGTTTTGCCGACCTCGGCATGGAAGCGATCTACGAGTTCGACGTGCGCGACATGCCGGTGACGGTGGCCGTCGACAGCCAGGGCAGCAGCGTGCACGACACCGGGCCGAAGGAATGGCAGGCGAAGATCGGCAAGATCCCGGTGGTCACCGCATGAGGCGGTGACAATCGCTTCGTGTCGCAGATCTTCGAAGTCCACCCGCAGAACCCGCAGCCCAGGCTCCTGAAGCAGGCGGCGCAGATCCTGCGCGACGGCGGCATCGCCGCGGTGCCCACCGACAGCAGTTACGCGCTGGTGTGCCGGCTCGACGACAAGGCGGCGGCCGAGAACCTGCGCCGCATCCGCCAGGTCGACGACAAGCACCACCTCACGCTGCTGTGCCGCGACCTGTCGGAGCTGGCGCACTTCGCACGCGTCGACAACCGGCAGTACCGGCTGCTGAAGCTGGGCACGCCGGGCCCGTTCACCTTCATCCTGGAGGCCACGAAGGAGGTACCGCGGCGGCTGTCGCACCCTTCGAGGCGCACCATCGGCCTGCGTGTACCCGACCACAAGGTGACGCAGGAACTGCTGTCGCTGTTCGGCGAGCCGCTGCTGGCGACGACGCTGATCCCGCCGGGCGAGACCGAGCCGCTGAACGACGCCGACGAGATCCGCGCGCGTTTCGAGAAGGTGCTGCAGGCGGTGGTGGACGCCGGCGCCTGCCCGATGCAGCCGACCACCGTGATCGACCTCAGCGGCGATACGCCGGTGCTGGTGCGCCAGGGGCGCGGCGATGCGGCCAAGCTGGGGCTGTGAGGCTCAGAGCCTGTGAAGGCGCTCAGCCGCGCGGCTGCAGCGCCAGCCGCACGCGGTCGGGGTTGAAGCCCAGCTGCGGCAGGCCGCGCACGATGATCAGCGGCGTGCCCGGCGCGCGGCTGGCGTCGAAGTCGGCCTTGCACTGGGCGTCGCGCTCGATCAGGCATTCGCTGAACGGCACCCGGTGTTCGGTGAACCAGGCCCGCGCGACGGTACAGATGGCACAGGTTTCCGACGACAGCATGCGGATGTCGCCAGGCTGCGCCAGCGCCGCCACCTCGACGCCGATGCCGCGCTCCTGGCGGCCGCCCCACCACTGGCTGGCCAGGCTGCCGCCGAGCACCAGCAGCAGCAGCAGCGCCGGCACCAGCCACGACCGCAGCGATGTCCTCACAGCGCCGCGGTGACGACCATTTCCACCCGCCACTCCGGCTTGGCCAGCTCGGCCTGGACGGTGGCGCGCGGCGGCGCATGGCCGGCCGGCAGCCAGGCCTCCCAGACGGCGTTGAGGGCCGCGAAGTCGGCTAGGTCCTTGATGAAGATCTGGCACATCAGGATCTTGCTCTTGTCGCTGCCGGCGCGCGCCAGCAGCGCGTCGATGGCCGCCAGCACCTGCCGCGCCTGGCCGGTGATGTCCTGCGTGCCGTCGGCGGCGACCTGGCCCGCCAGGTAACACACGCCGTGGTGCACGGCCATTTCCGACAGCCGCGTGCCGACGTCGAATCGCTGAACCATCAGTGGTTTTCCTTCCTGTGCTTGCCGTGGCCGTGCGGCCGGGTGGAGGCCTGCCCGCGCGGGTGACTGGCGGCGTGAGCGGCCGCTGGCCCGTGGCCGGCCGCGGTCTTCTGGCCGAGCCTGCTTTCGGTGCCGGCGAGCAGCTTGCGGATGTTGCCTTCGTGGCGCCACGCCAGCAGCAGGCTCATCGCGGCGATGGCCAGGATCGACGGCTCCAGCCCCCAGATCAGCGCCTGGTAGAACGGTGCGAACAGGGCCGCCACCAGGGAGGCCAGCGACGAGTAGCGGAAGAAGGCGGCAATGATGACCCAGGTCGCCAGCGCCGCCATGCCGAGCCAGGGGTTCAATGCCATCAGCACGCCGGCCGCCGTGGCCACGCCCTTGCCACCCTGGAAGCGGAAGAACACCGGCCACAGATGGCCCAGGAAGGCCGCCAGGCCGACGAAGGCGGCGGCCGTCTCGCCAAGGCCGAAACGCGGCCCGTACAGCAGGCACACCAGCACCGGCACGTAGCCCTTCAGCGCATCGAGGGCCAGCGTCACCACCGCGGCGGCACGGTTGCCCGATCGCAGCACATTGGTGGCGCCCGGGTTCCTGCTGCCGTAGCTGCGCGGGTCGGCCAGTCCCAGCACGCGGCTGACGAGGACGGCGAAGGACAGCGAACCGACGAGATAGGCGGCGAGCAGCGCCAGGACGGTGGCAAGCAGGTTCATCGTGGGCCGGAGTTTAAGGGGCCGGCAGGCCGGCCGCCGCCGGCCGGCGTGCGTGTTTTCCGCAACCGGCGCGGCGGCCTCGCTCGCGCACACTCCGGGGCAGCAGCCGGGGCCGGCCCGGCCGCCCAGCGCACCCCTTGATGGAGTTCCCGCGATGAAGACGATACTTGCATGGCTGCCGTCGCTGCGCCGCGCAGCGGGCTCCGCCGGCCGCTGACGGCTGGCCTGGGCCTGCAGGAGCGGACACGGTGAACCTCGCGCATCTCCTGGCACGTGCGGCCCGCCTGCATCCCGACCGGCCGGCGCTGCTGCTGGGCGAGCAGCCGGTGCTCGGCTACCGCCAGCTGGCCGAGCGCGCGGCACGGTGGGCGGGCCACCTGCGCCATGGGCTCGGCCTCGCGCCCGGCGACCGCGTCGCCGTGTTCATGAACAACGACGTGGCCTACCTGGAAGTCCTCTACGCCGCCTGGTGGGCCGGGCTGGCGGTGGTGCCGATCAACGCCAAGCTGCACCCGCGCGAGGTCGAGTTCATCCTCGGCGACTCGAGTGCCGCGGTGCTGTTCGTGTCCGAGGGCCTCGCCGCCCCGCTGCGTGCCGTGCTCGGCGCACTGCCGGCGCTGCGGCACGTTTACACGCCGGGCGATGCGGCCTGCGGGGCCGCGCTGGACGCCCCGGCCATCGAGCCGCTGCACCGCGCCCCCGACGACCTGGCCTGGCTGTTCTACACCTCGGGCACCACCGGCCGGCCCAAGGGCGTGATGCAGACACATCGCAACCTGTACGCGATGACCGCCTGCTATTTCATCGACGTCGACGAGGTGGGTGCTGACGACGCCATCGTCTACGCCGCGCCGATGTCGCACGGCGCCGGTCTGTACAACTTTGCCTTCGTCGCCAGGGCGGCGCGCCACGTCGTGCCGCGCTCGGGCGGCTTCGATGCGGCCGAACTGGTGGCGCTGTCGCACAGCGTCGGCCGGCTGTGCCTGTTCGCCGCGCCGACCATGGTCAGGCGACTGGTCGAGCACGTCGCCGCCAGCGGCGCGTCCAGCGACGGCTTCAAGACCATCGTCTACGGCGGCGGGCCGATGTACGTCGCGGACATCCAGCGTGCGCTGGCGACCCTGGGGCCGCGCTTCGTGCAGATCTACGGCCAGGGCGAGTCGCCGATGACGATCACGGCGCTGTCGCGCCAGGTGCTCGCCGACCGCACCCACCCGCGCTGGGCCGAGCGCATCGGCTCGGTCGGCGTGGCGCAGGCGCTGGTGGAAGTGCGCGTGGTCGGCCCGCAGGGCCAGCCGCTGCCGGCGGGCGAGACCGGCGAGGTCACGGTGCGCGGCGAGACGGTGATGGCCGGCTACTGGCGCAACCCGCAGGCGACGGCCCAGACGCTACGCGACGGCTGGCTGTGGACCGGCGACATGGGCGCGCTGGATGGCGACGGCTTCCTGACGCTGAAGGATCGTTCCAAGGACGTCGTGATCAGCGGTGGCTCGAACATCTACCCGCGCGAAGTCGAGGAAGTGCTGCTGCGCCACCCCGCCGTGCGCGAGGTCTCGGTGGTCGGCCAGCCGGACCCCGAATGGGGCGAGGTGCTTGTCGCTTTCGTCGTCGGCGATCCGGTCGACCCTGCCGCACTGGACGCCTTGTGTCTCGAGCACATCGCACGCTTCAAGCGCCCCAAGCGCTACCACTTCGTCGCCAGCCTGCCCAAGAACAACTACGGCAAGGTGCTGAAGACGGCCTTGCGCGACAGGCTGCAGGAGCAAGGGCCGGCATGACGGGCCGGGCCCGGCCCGCCGGCGCCACAGCGCAGTGATTTCCCGCGTTCATTTGTGGGCCGAACTAGGTCAAGATCAGCCGATCGCCGCCCTTCGACACCGCCTTGCCAGACTCCCGCCACGACCACCGCTGGCTGCCGCCGAGCACCGATTTCGTCCGCGCCGGCGTCGGGCCCGCATGAGCGCGCCGGGCCGCTCCCAAGCGCGAATCCCGGAGCACGCAGTGCGCAGGGTAGTCCAGTGAGCACGGACATCATCCTCGAGACGCGCGCCTTGACGAAGGAATTCAAGGGCTTCATCGCAGTCTCCGGCGTCGACCTGAAAGTTCGTCGCGGCGAGATCCATGCCCTGATCGGCCCCAACGGCGCCGGCAAGACGACCTGTTTCAACCTGCTGACCAAGTTCCTCGCACCCACGCGCGGGCAGATCCTGTTCGAGGGCCACGACATCACCGGCGAAAAGCCGGCGCAGATCGCCCGCCGCGGCGTCATCCGCTCGTTCCAGATCTCGGCCACCTTCCCGCACCTGACGGCGCTGGAGAACGTGCGCGTCGCGCTGCAGCACAAGCTCGGCGTGTCCTTCCACTTCTGGCGCTCCGAGCGTGTGCTCGACCAGCTCAACGAGCGCGCGCTCGAGCTGCTGGACACCGTCGGCCTGCGCGACGCCGCCGAGATCGTCACCGTCGAGCTGCCCTACGGCCGCAAGCGCGCGCTGGAGATCGCCACCACGCTGGCGATGGACCCGAAGATGATGCTGCTCGACGAGCCGACGCAGGGCATGGGCCACGAGGACGTCGAGCTCGTCACGCAGCTCATCAAGAAGGTGGCCGCAAAGCGCACGGTGCTGATGGTCGAACACAACATGAACGTGATAGCGAGCATCGCCGACACGATCACCGTGCTGGCGCGCGGCAGCGTCATTGCCGAGGGCCGCTACGAGGAGGTGTCGCGCAACCCCCAGGTGCTGCAGGCCTACATGGGCAGCGAGGACGTCGAACTGCAGGGCAGCCATGGATAAGGGCGTCGAACTGCTGCGCCTGACCGACGTGCACGCCTGGTACGGCGAGTCGCACATCCTGCACGGCGTCGACCTCGCGGTGAACCGCGGCGAGGTGGTCACGCTGCTGGGCCGCAACGGTGCCGGCCGCACGACCACGCTGAAGGCCATCCTGGGCCTGGTCGGGCGCCGCAGCGGCTCGATCATGATCAACGGCCGCCAGGCGGTGGCGATGGCGCCGCACCGCATCGCCCACCTCGGCATCGGCTATTGCCCCGAGGAACGCGGCATCTTCGCCAGCCTGAGCTGCGAGGAAAACCTGATGCTGCCGCCGCCGGTGACCAGCGGCGGCATGAGCGTCGCGGAAATCTACGAGATGTTCCCCAACCTGCAGGAGCGCCGCCGCAGCCCGGGCGGGCGGCTTTCCGGGGGCGAACAGCAGATGCTGGCGGTGGCCCGCATCCTGCGCACCGGCGCGCGGCTGCTGCTGCTCGACGAGATTTCCGAGGGCCTGGCACCGGTGATCGTGCAGGCTCTGGGCCGCGCGATCCGCACGCTGCGCGGCAAGGGCATGACCATCGTGATGGTCGAACAGAACTTCCGCTTCGCCGCACCGCTGGCGGACCGGTTCTACGTGATCGAGCACGGGCGTGTCATCGAGACCTTCGCGGCAGCCGAACTGGAAGCCAAGAAGGGCATGTTGCACGAGGTGCTCGGTATCTGACGGTCGGCCCGCCGGGCCGCGTGAAAACTCCCACTGCAAAGGCTGAACATGAAGCGCAATCTCCTCTCGTCACTCCTGGCCGCGGCCTTCGGGCTCGGTGCCGCCGGCGCGCAGGCGCAGGTCTCCGACGGCGTCATCAAGATCGGCGTCATGAACGACATGTCCGGCCTGTACGCCGACATCGCCGGCCCGGGCTCGGTGGTCGCCGCGCGCATGGCGGTCGAGGACTTCGGCGCCGCTGCCAAGGGCATGAAGGTCGAGATCGTCTCGGCCGACCACCAGAACAAGCCCGACGTCGGCTCCACCGTCGCCCGCACCTGGTACGACGTCGACAAGGTCGACGCCATCTTCGACGTGCCGACCTCGTCGGTGGCGCTGGCCGTCAACCAGATCACGCGCGACAAGGGCAAGGCCTTCCTGGTTTCCGGCGCCGCCACCTCCGACCTCACCGGCAAGGCCTGCTCGCCCAACACCATCCACTGGACCTACGACACCTGGATGCTGGCCAACGGCACCGGCAGCGCGATCGTCAAGACCGGCGGCGACAGCTGGTTCTTCCTGACCGCCGACTACGCCTTCGGCCACGCGCTGGAACGCGACACCGAGGCGGCGGTGGTCAAGGGCGGGGGCAAGGTGCTGGGCAAGGTTCGCCACCCCTTCCCCGGCACAGACTTCTCGTCCTTCCTGCTGCAGGCGCAGGCCTCCAAGGCCAAGGTCATCGGCCTGGCCAACGCCGGCGGCGACACCATCAACTCGATCAAGCAGGCGGCCGAGTTCGGCATCACCAAGTCGGGCCAGCAGAACCTGGCCGGCATGCTGGTGTTCATCACCGACATCCACGGCCTGGGCCTGAACACCGCGCAGGGCCTGATCTTCACCGAGTCCTTCTACTGGGACCTGAGCGACCAGACGCGCGCCTGGACCAAGCGCTTCGCCGCGGCCAACGGCGGCAAGTACCCGTCGATGGTGCATGCCGGCGTCTATTCGTCGGTGCTGCACTACCTGAAGGCCATCGACGCCATCAAGTCCGACGACGGCACCAAGGTCATCGCGCAGATGAAGAAGATGCCCACCGACGACCCGCTGTTCGGCAAGGGCACGGTGCGCGCCGACGGCCGCAAGATCCACCCGGTCTACCTGGTCGAGGTGAAGAAGCCGTCGGAGTCCAAGGCCCCGTACGACTACTACAAGATCCGCGCCACGATCCCGGCCGACCAGGCCTTCCGCCCGCTGGCCGACGGCGGTTGCCCTTTGGTCAAGTAGTCGCTGCGCGACCGCTTGACCCGGGACTTTCACGTGTGCACCCCCTGCCCCCGCCGGGCGGGGGTTCCGGTCAGATGGACGCCCGGGCCGCTGAAGCGGCCCTCTGAAATCGCTCGATGACTGAAATCTTCGGCATTCCGACGCAGGCCCTGTTCGGCCAGCTGCTGCTGGGCCTGATCAACGGATCGTTCTACGCGCTGCTGTCGCTGGGGCTGGCGGTGATCTTCGGCCTGCTGAACATCATCAACTTCACGCACGGCGCGCAGTACATGCTGGGCGCCTTCGTCGCCTACCTGTTGCTCAACAAGCTGGGCATCGGCTACTGGTGGGCGCTGCTGCTCGTGCCGCTGGTCGTCGGCGCCAGCGGCGTCGTCGTCGAGCGGTTGATGCTGTCCAAGCTGTACAAGCTGGACCACCTCTACGGCCTGCTGCTGACCTTCGGCCTGGCGCTGATCATCCAGGGTCTGTTCCGCAACGAATACGGCAGCTCGGGCCAGCCCTATTCGATCCCCGAGCAGCTGCAGGGCGGCCAGAACCTGGGCTTCATGTTCCTGCCCAACTACCGCGCCTGGATCATCGGCGCGTCGCTGATCGTCTGCCTGTCGACCTGGTTCGTGATCGAGCGCACCAAGCTCGGCGCCTACCTGCGCGCGGCGACCGAGAACCCGCAGCTGGTGCAGGCCTTCGGCGTCAACGTGCCGCGCATGATCACGCTCACCTACGGCTTCGGCGTCGCGCTGGCGGCGCTGGCGGGCGTGATGGCCGCACCGGTCTACCAGGTCAGCCCGCAGATGGGCGCCGACCTGATCATCGTCGTCTTCGCCGTGGTGGTGATCGGCGGCATGGGCTCGATCCTGGGCTCCATCGTCACCGGCTTCAGCCTCGGCCTGATCGAGGGCCTGACCAAGGTCTTCTACCCCGAGGCCTCGAGCACCGTGATCTTCATCATCATGGCCATCGTGCTGCTGGTGCGCCCGGCCGGCCTGTTCGGGACCCAGAAATGACGACGAAGGCCACGCCCCCAGCCACCACCGCGGCGCGCAGGCGCGCCGAGGAAGTGCGGGTCCACCGCATCGCGTTCATCGTCATGACGGTCTTCCTCGTCGCCGCACCGGCCTTCGTCTACCCGGTGTTCATGATGAAGGTCATGTGCTTCGCGCTGTTCGCCTGCGCCTTCAACCTGCTGCTCGGTTTCGGCGGCCTGCTGTCCTTCGGCCACGCGATGTTCCTGGGCGCGGCCGGCTACGCTTCGGCGCACGCGGCCAAGGTCTGGGGCCTGACGCCCGAACTGGCGATCCTGTTCGGCACGCTGTGCGCCGCCGTGCTCGGCGTGGGCGCCGGGTTGCTGGCGATCCGCCGCCAGGGCATCTACTTCGCGATGATCACGCTGGCGCTGGCGCAGATGGTGTATTTCTTCAGCCTGCAGGCGCCGTTCACCGGCGGCGAGGACGGCATCCAGTCGGTGCCGCGCGGCATGCTGTTCGGCGTCGTCGACGTCAACCAGCCACTGGCCATGTACGGCCTCGTGCTGGTCATCTTCCTCGCCGGCTTCGGGCTCGTCTACCGCATCGTGCACTCGCCGTTCGGCCAGGTGCTCAAGGCCATCCGCGAAAACGAGAGCCGCGCCATCTCGCTCGGCTACGACGTCGACCGTTACAAGCTGCTGGCCTTCGTGCTGTCGGCCACGCTGGCCGGTCTGGCCGGCGCGACCAAGGCCATCGTGTTCCAGCTCGCGTCGCTGACCGACGTGCACTGGTCGATGTCCGGCGAAGTGGTGCTGATGACGCTGCTGGGCGGCATGGGCACGGTCTTCGGCCCGGTCGTCGGCGCCGCGGTGATCATCACGATGCAGAACTACCTGGCGCAGCTCGGCGCCTGGGTCACCGTCGTGCAGGGCGTGATCTTCGTGATCTGCGTGCTCGCCTTCCGGCGCGGCATCATCGGCGAGCTCGGGAACTGGCTGAAGAGGCCGCTGTAGCCTGCAGCCGCCGCGGGCCGCCGGCCGGCCCTAGACCGCCAGCGCGCAGCGCACCGGCCTGGCCGCCAGCAGCGTCAGCAGCACCTGCGGCTGCAGTCCCACGAGGAAGCCGCGGCGGCCGCCATTGATGAAGATGCGTGGCAGGTCCAGCACGCTCGCCTCCACCACCACCGGCATCGCCTTCTTCAACCCGAACGGCGAGGTGCCGCCGACCAGGTAGCCGCTGTGGCGCTGCGCCACTTCGGGCTTGCACGGCTCCACGCTCTTGACGCCGATCTCGCGCGCCAGGTTCTTGGTGCTGACCTGGCGGTCGCCGTGCATGAGCACGATCAGCGGCTGGGCCTTGTCGTCCTGCATCACCAGCGTCTTCACGACTTCATGCTCGGGCACGCCCAGCTGCAGCGCCGACTCGGCGGTGCCGCCGTGTTCGACGTAGTCGTAGGGATGTTCGGTGTACTCGACGCCGGCACGGCGCAGCAGCTGCGTCGCCGGGGTCTCGCTGACGTGTCTGTCCTTCTTTGCCATGGCCCCGGGTTCAGTCGCCTTCCAGCCACTCGATCTGCGCCCCGAGGGCGCGGATGTTTTCGGCAAAGTGCGGGTGCGCGCGCCGCACCGGCGTGGCGTGGCGGATCACCGATCGGCCCGGGATGCTGGCCGCCAGCATGAGCAGCGCGATGGCGACGCGGATGATGTAGGGGCTGTCGACCTCGGCCGGCGCCAGCGGCTTGCCGCCGAAGGTGATGATGCGGTGCGGGTCGGCCATGAAGGCATGGGCGCCGAACTTGGACAGCTCCGAGGTCCAGCCCATGGCGCCGTCGTAGACCTTGTTCCAGAACATCGCGCTGCCCTCGGCCCGCACACCCAGCGCAACGAAGATCGGCAGCAGGTCCACCGGCAGGTACGGCCACGGCGCGGCCTCGACCTTCTGCAGGATGTTGCGCGTGAACGGCTCCAGAACACGCAGCGGGCCGTCGACGACGGCGTGCGACCAGCCGCCCTCGTGCACCATCTGCACGCCGAACTTGGCGAAAGTGCGGTCGATGAGCGGAAACTGCTCGGGCGCCGAGTTCTTGACCGCGATGCTGCCGCCGGTGATGGCGCCCAGCGCCAGGAAGGTCACCGCTTCGTGGAAGTCCTCGGTGAAGGTGAATTCGCCGCCGCCGAGCTGCGGCACGCCATGCACCGTCAGGCGCGAGGTGCCGATGCCTTCGATCTGCGCCCCCAGCATCACCATGAAGGCGCAGAACTCCTGCACGTGCGGCTCGCTGGCGGCGTTCATCAGCGTGCTCGTGCCGTGCGCCAATGCGGCGCAGAGCACGAAGTTCTCGCTCGTGGTGACACTGGCGTAGTCGAGCCAGTGGTGGTTGGCCTGCAGGCCGCCCTCGGTACGGATGATCAGCGCCTCGCGGCTGCGCTCGACGGCGCAGCCGAAACGCTCCATGACCTCGACGTGGGGGTCGATCTCGCGCACGCCCAGGGTGCAGCCCTTGACGTCGTTTTCGATGCGCGCCACGCCGAAGCGCGCCAGCAGCGGCGGCACCAGCATGATCGACGAGCGCATCTCCTCGGGCAGGTGGTGGCGCTGCGGGTCGAACCGGGTGTCGCGGTGGTGCAGGTCCAGCACGCCGGTCGCGTAGTCCACCGCGACTTCGCTGCCCAGGGTGCGGAAGATCTCGAGCAGCTTCTTGACGTCGGTGATCTCGGGGATGCCGATCAGCCGCACCGGCTCGCGCGTGAGCAGCGTCGCGCACAGGATGGGCAGGACGGCGTTCTTGTTCGCCGAAGGAACGATGCGGCCTGAAAGCGGCGTGCCGCCGTGGACGATGAGGTGCGCCATGTGGGTGCGGAAAGTGGGGAGCTGGGGTCGATTGTCGCGGCTGGCGGCCGCGCCTGTCAGCGCCGACCGCGCTGGCCGCTGGCCGTGGGCGCGGCCGCCGCGGGCGCCGGCTCGTTGCGCCCGTGCATTGCGGCGGTCTACTGCGCCGGGTCGCGCAGGCGCCAGCGCACGGCGTCGATGGCCGCCAGCAGCGCCGGCGAGAGCCGCGTGTCCCAGGCCGCTAGGTTTTCGTCGAGCTGCGCCACCGAAGTCACGCCGACCAGGGTGCTGGCGACGCGCCAGTTGTGGTAACAGAAGGCCAGCGCCATCTGCGTCGGCGACAGGTCGTGGTCGCGCGCCAGCGCGTTGTATTCGCGCGCCGCGGCCAGCGCCTCGGGCCGTGCCCAACGCTGCTGGCGCATGCCGGCAAAGAGCGCGATGCGGCCCAGCCCGGGCTGTTGTTCGTCGAAGCCGGCCGCGTCGTACTTGCCGGTGAGCGTGCCGAAAGCCAGCGGCGAATACGCCAGCAGCGAAACGCCGGTGCGGTGCAGCGCCTCGTCCAGGCCGTTGTCCAGCGCGCGGTTGACCAGTGCATAGGGGTTCTGCACGCTCGCCACCCGCGGCAGGCCGTGCTCTTCGGCCAGGCGCACGAACTCGCATACGCCCCAGGGCGTCTCGTTGCTCAGGCCGATGGCGCGCACCTTGCCCGCCTGCACCAGGCCGGCCAGCGCCTGCAGCTGCTCGTGGATCGCGGTGTAGGCCTTGTCCTTGGCGGGGTCGAAGTACAGCGCGCCGAACCAGGGGCCGTTGCGGTTGGGCCAGTGGATCTGGTAGAGGTCGATGACGTCGGTCTGCAGCCGTGCCAGGCTGGCGTCGCAGGCCTGCACGATCTCGGCCGGCGTGAGGTTGGCGCTGCCGTTGCGGATCCAGTCCATGCTGCGCGACGGGCCCGCCACCTTGGTCGCCAGCACGACGCGCTGGCGCACTCCCGGCCGGCTGGCGAACCACTCGCCGGTGATGGCCTCGGAGGCACCGAAGGTCTCGCGCCGCGCCGGCACCGGGTACATCTCGGCGCTGTCGATGAAGTTGACACCGCGCTCCAGCGCGTGATCCAGGATACGGTGCGCGGCGTCGCGGTCGACCTGTTCGCCAAAGGTCATGGTGCCCAGGCAGATGGGCGACACCTGCAGGTCGGAGTGGCCGAGGTAGCGGGTTTGCATGGCGGTCTTGGGTGGCAATGGCGCAAGGACAGCGCCCGGGCCTGCAGTGTGCCGCAAGCCGTATCCTGCCGGCCATGGCCCGGACCGCGTTGCCCTTGCTCCCTGCTCGCCGACCCCGGCCCATCGTGTCGGTCGCCGTACTGTCGCTGCATGCACTCGTCCTGGGCTCGTTGCTGCAGCTCACGGCCTGGCGCGACCGCGAGCCCACGGCGCCTGCACAAGCACCCGTGCTGGTGCGGCTGCTGCGGCCCGCCCCGCCGCCGGCGCCGGCAGGTGCGGCACGGGTGCCGAGCGCCGAACCGACGGCGCCACCGCGCGGGCTGGACGCCGATGCACCACGCACGCCGGCGACCGATGGGCCGCGCCCTGCGCTGCCGCAGGCCATCAGCGCTGCACCAGCGCCGCGGCCAGCCGCTCCGTCCGCCGCGGCCGACGCACAGCCGCTGCGGCCTGCGCTCGAGCTCGAGCTGCCGCGCAGTGCCTCGGCGCGCTGGCGCCAGCGCAACCCCGCGCTCGACGACCCGCGTGCGAACAGCGCCCCCGCCACCGTGGAAGGCCGAGTCGCCGCAGCCATGGCCGGCGAAGGTGGCTGGGTGCAGGAGCGCCTGGACATCGATCGCGTCCGCTGGCGCCGCGGCAGCGAGTGCATCGAGATGCAGCGCTCGCGCGCCGGCCAGCTGGGCCTGGCCGGCGGCGCCTTCAGGGACTTGTGGGCGGCGAAGGACTGTTGATCAGCGACCGCCCCCGCGCGCGCTCCTCCTCCTGCAGCCGCAGCACACGCCTTTGCACCTTGCCGGTGGTCGTCATCGGCAGCGCGTCGATGAACTCGATCTCCTTCGGGTACTCGTAGGGCGCCAGTTGCCCGCGCACGTGCTGCTGCAGCGCCTGCACCAGCACGGCGTCGCCCGTGTATCCGGGCGCCAGCACGATGTAGGCCTTGACCACGGCGCCGCGGTCGGCGTCGGGCTTGGGCACCACCACGGCGTTGGCCACCGCCGGATGCTTGACGAGGCAGTTCTCGATCTCGCTCGGCCCGATGCGGTAGCCGGCGGCCTTGAAGATGTCGTCGCTGCGGCCCTGGTACCAGAGGTAGCCGTCGTCGTCCATCACCGCGGTGTCGCCGGTGCGGCACCAGCTGGCCTGCGGCGCACCCGTGAACTTGGCCTGCGTGGCACGCTCGTTGCCCCAGTAGCCCAGGAAGAACACCGGGTCGGGGTCGCCGTGCACGTCGAGCCGGTGCACGGCCACGTCGCCCGGCGTGCCGCGCGGGCACTCGCATCCGGCGTCGTCGATGACGGCGACGCGGTGCCCGGGGTAGGCGCGGCCCATGCAGCCGGGGCGCGCCGGCCAGGCCGGGCGGCGACGGCCTTGCCTGTCGACGTAGCTGCCGCAGTTGCCGACGACGTAGTTGATCTCGGTCTGGCCGAACATCTCGTTGACGGTGACGCCCAGCGCCTGCTCGCACCAGTGGAACACGGCGTCACCCACCGCCTCGCCGGCGCTCATGATGGCGTGCAGGCGCAAGCGGTAGCGCCGCCGCGGCGCCGGCACCGCCTTCATCATCGCCTTCAGCGCGGTGGGGAAGAGGAAGCTGTGCGTCACCGCGTGGCGCTGCATCAGCTCGAACGCACGCTCGGGGGCGAAGCGGCCCTGGTAGGCGACGATGCGGCGCCCGAAGTACAGCGTGGGCAGCAGCGCGTCCATCAGCCCGCCGGTCCAGGCCCAGTCGGCCGGGCTCCAGAAGACCTCGCCGCGGCCGGCGCCGAACCAGTTCTGGCTGCAGACGAAGCCGCTGAGGTTGCCGATGAGCGCCCGGTGCGGGATCAGCGCACCCTTGGGCGGCCCGGTGGTGCCGCTGGTGTAGATGAGCACCGCCGGGTCGTCGGCGTGGCTGTCGACGCAAGGGAAAGGCGCGCCATCGGCGGCCAGCGCGTCGCGCCAGTCGGCGTCGCCCTGCCCGGCGGCGCCGCCCACGGCCAGCACCATCCGCAGCGCCGGGCAGGCGTCGCGCACCACACGCAGGTTGGCGATCGACGACTCGTCGGCGATGGCCACCCGGGTGCCGCTGTCCTGCAGCCGAAAGGCCAGCGCATCGGGTCCGAACAGCATCGACAGTGGCATCGCCACCGCGCCCAGCTGGTAGATCGCCATGTTGGCCACCGCCGTCTCCGGCCGCTGCGGCATGACGATGGCGACGCGGTCGCCGCGCTGCACGCCCAGCCGCACCAGGGCATGGCTCAGGCGGTCGGCCTGCGCTTGCAATGCGGCGTAAGTCAGCGTGCCGGCGCGGCCGTCCTCGTGCTCCCAGGCAATGGCCACGCGGCGCGCGCTGCCCGGCTGGCGCGCCCAGCGGCCACAGCAGGCGCCGGCGATGTTGAAGCGTTCCGGGACCTGCCAGCGGAAGGCGCCATGCAGCTGCGCATAGGCGTCGGCGGCAGCATCGGCAGTGGGCAGGGCGCGCATGACGGCAGCATAAACGCGCCCTGCCGCAGCCGGGGCCCGGGGCTGCCCGGGGGCGGCGCCGGCGCCGGCGTCGTCAAGTTCGACGGCGAGTTGCCGAAAAACTCCCATCCGCTGGCCAGCTCCCCCGAGGTGGCGCGTTGTCTCACGAACGAACGGAAGGGCACGCCATGCATTACGCCACACTCAGCACCGTCAAGCACCGGGTGCAACTGGGCGCGCCGCTGCCCTTCAACGTGCGCGACGCCGACCGCTCGCTGCTGCTGGCCCGTGGCCAGCTGGTGTCCAGCCGCGAGCAGCTCGACGCCTTGTTCGAGCGCGGCGCGCTGGTCGACCTGGCTGAACTGCGCACCGCGCGCGACGACGTCCGCGAGGCCACCCGCGAGGCGCTGCCGGGGCTGTGGAACGACTGCATGACGCAGGTTTCGCAGACCCTGCTGCAGGCCGGCGGCGACAGCTTCGACGCCGCGCTGGAGACCGTGGCCGCGCCGGTGCAGGCGCTGATCGAGCGCGACCCCGACCTGGCCATCTTCCAGCTCTTTCGCAGCGGCGCCAGCGACGACATGCACTACGGCACGCACCGCTCGCTGCAGACCGCGGTGACCAGCTTCCTGGTCGCCACCCGGCTGGGCTGGGACGCGGCCCAGATCGAGCGCGTGTTCAAGGTGGCGCTGACGATGAACCTGTCGATGCTCGAGCTGCAGGGACAGCTGGCGCGGCAGCGCGTCCCGCCCAGCGACGAACAGCGCTCGGAACTGCGCACGCACCCGATGCGCAGCGTGCGCATGCTCGAACTGGCCGGCGTCGGCGACGACGCCTGGCTGCAGGCCGTGCTGCAGCACCACGAAATGGAAGACGGCAGCGGCTACCCCGCCGGCTGCTCCGAGGTCGGCGAGCTGGCGTCGCTGGCGCGGCGCGCCGACGTCTACACGTCCAAGCTGGCGACGCGGTCCACGCGCGAAGCCTTGGCCGCCGACCTGGCCGGCCGCCAGATGTTCATGCAGGACCCCGGCCACCCGATGACTGCCGCGCTGGTCAAGGAATTCGGCATCTATCCGCCCGGCTGCCACGTGCGGCTGGCGTCGGGCGAACTGGCCGTGGTGGTGGCGCGCGGCCCCAGCATCACCGCCCCGGTGGTGGCCTGCCTGACCAGCCCGAACGGCGTCTCGTTGAGCCGACCGCTGCGGCGTGAAACCACCGACCGCGCCCACGCGGTGATAGCCGTCGTCGGCGAGGGCAGTGTCGGCGTGCGCGTGCCGCTGGAAGGCCTGTTGCGGGCGCTGGCCGACTGAGCGCTGCTCAGCGCCTGGCGTAGGACTGCAGGGCGTCGCCCGTGAGGCGGCAGATGCGCCAGTCGGGCATCACCGTGGCGCCCATGCTTTCGTAGAAGCGGATGGCGGTCTCGTTCCAGTCGAGCACGCTCCACTCGAAGCGTCCGCAGCCGCGCTCGACGGCCAGCGCACCCAGGTGCTGCAGCAGCGCCTTGCCCAGGCCGCTGCCGCGGTGCGCCGGCTGCACGTAGAGGTCTTCCAGGTACAGCCCCGGCCGGCCCAGGAAGGTGGAGAAGTTGGTGAAGAAAAGCGCGAAGGCCACCACCTGGCCGTCGACTTCGCCGACCACCGCCTCGGCCGCCGGCCGTGGGCCGAACAGGTGCGGCGCCAGCGATTCCGGCGTGACGACGACGAGATGGGCGAGCTTTTCGTACTCGGCCAGTTCGCGGATCAGGCCGACGATGGCGGGCAGGTCGGCGGGCGTGGCGGGGCGCAGGGTGTGGGCGGGCGAAGTCATGACGGCGGCGATGGCGGCTTCAGGTTGTGTGTCCCACATTCTGGCGGCAACGAGGTCGGGTCGAACGACGTCCCGCAGTAGCTCGCAATTTGAGCTACCGGCATGCACACAATGCAGGGCATGTTTCAGCCCGATGCCAGCAACGCGGCCCCGGTGGCAACCCGATTTGATCAACTCTGACCGCTGCAACGAAGGCAACCATGAACAGCTTCTGGCTCTACTGGGGCAAAGCCCGGCCGGTCGAGGACTCCAAAGCTCAGTTTCATCTGCTGCCGTATCACTGCCTCGACGTGGCTGCTGTCGCGAGCGCCTACCTGGGTGCCGCGCATGGCTTGCGCCAGTGGTTCGCCAAGACACTCGGCGTGACTTCCGAACAAGACCTGGTCGCCTGGGTCTCGTTCTGGCTGTGCCTGCACGATCTCGGCAAATTCGCCGAGGCCTTCCAGGGTCAGCGCCCCGACCTGTTCGAGCACTTGCGTGGGCGATCGCCACGCAAGTCCTACACCGAGCGGCACGACACGCTTGGGCGAGTGGCGTGGACGAAGCTGCTCGAACAGGCTGCCATCGACGAATCCTGGATGGGGCCACAGACCGAAGACCACCTCCAGGGACTGAATGCCTGGGTACGCGCCGTGACGGGGCACCATGGTCAGCCGCCGAAGTCCGATGTCATCTACTTCGGCCACCACTTCGACGAAACGACCGACAGCGCGGCGATCGAGGCGTTTGTGCAGGCAGTCAAGGAGTTGCTGCTGGGCGACATGCAACCACTGCTATCAACGACGCTGGATGCGGACGACTTCTGTGAAGCGAGTGAGCGGCTTTCGTGGTGGATCGCCGGGCTGTCGGTGCTGGCCGACTGGATCGGCTCGAATACCAACTACTTCGCCTATTGCGACCAGCCACCTGCGGATGGCCGCCTCGATGCCTATTGGCGCAGTGCCAAGCTGCGCGCGGCCAGGGCGCTCGCAGCGACCGGGGTGCTGCCGACGCCAGCACCGGCCTACGCTTCATTGGCGGCGCTGTTTCCGGCTATCGCCAATCCGTCGCCGCTGCAGCGCTGGGCGAGCGACGAACTGCTGTCGGCCGAACCCACGCTGGTCATGCTCGAAGATGTCACCGGCGCCGGCAAGACCGAGGCCGCCGTGATGCTGGCACATCGCATGATGGCTGCCGGCATGGCCGATGGCTTTTTCATCGGCCTGCCGACCATGGCCACCGCCAACGCGATGTACGGACGCATCGTCGAGGTCTTCCGGCGCTTGTTCGGCGACGACGCCAGCCTTGTGCTGGCGCACGGCCAACGCAACCTGGTAGACGCCTTCGCGGCCACGGTGCTGCACCCCGGGCCCGCCGAACACGACTCGACGCAGCGCGACGAAACCGCCAGTGCGCGCTGCACCGCCTGGCTGGCCGACCACAACAAGCGTGCGCTGATGGCTGCTGCCGGCGTGGGCACCATCGACCAGGCCATGCTCGGCGTTCTGCACAGCAAGCACCAGTCGCTGCGCCTGCTGGGCCTGTTTCGCAAGGTGCTGATCGTCGACGAGGTGCACGCTTGCGACAGCTACATGCAGCGGGTGCTGGAGTCGCTGCTCGAGTTTCACGCCTTTTCCGGCGGCAACGCGATCTTGCTGTCGGCCACCCTGCCGCAGGCCATGAAGCAGGCGCTGCTCGATGCCTACGCCCGGGGCCGCGTATCGGCGCGAGGCAAACGTCCAGCACCCCGACCGCGGCTCTCCTCGGTCGCCTATCCGCTCGCAACCACATGGCAAGCCACCATGGGCGCGCAGGCAAAGGAAGAGCCGCTGGCCTCACGCCCCGAGGTGTGCCGCAGCGTTGCCCTGCGCTGCATCGTCGACAAGCAGGCGGTGATCGACATGGTCAGCGCTGCGCTCGCCGACGGGTGCTGCGTCTGCTGGATTCGCAACACCGTCGCCGACGCGGCCGAGGCCTTCAACCAGTTGAAGAGCCTTGTCGGCGCCGACAACATCACGTTGTTCCACGCCCGCTTCGCGCTCGGCGATCGACTGGCCATCGAGCGGCGCATCCTCGAACGCTTCGGCAAGGCCAGCCAAGCCGAGCAACGGCGCGGGCAGCTTGTCATCGCCACCCAAGTGGTCGAACAGAGCCTGGATGCCGACTGGGACGTCCTCGTCAGCGACCTGGCCCCGATCGACCGCCTGATCCAGCGCGCTGGCCGCCTGCAGCGCCATGTGCGCGACGCGCAAGGCAACCGGCTCCTCGACGTTGGCGCCCGCGACGGCCGCGGCGAGCCCATCCTGTGGGTGCACGGGCCCGCGTGGACCGACGCGCCGGCATCGAACTGGTACCGCGCGGCGTTGCCCAAAGCAGCCGCGGTCTATCCGAACCATGCCCAGTCGTGGTTGACGGCACGCGCGCTGCAGGCCGGCCACATGCGCATGCCCGACGATGCGCGCGCGTGGATCGAAGCGGTGTTCGGCGAGGGCGCGGATGCGCCCGAGGCGCTCGAGCCCAACGCCAATCGCGCCGAGGGCGAGAACCTGGCCGCGCGCTCGCAGGGCGGTGCCAACGTCGTCAAATTGAACGGCAGCTACGCGCGCGGCGACACGATCGACTGGTGGAGCGAAGCCAAGACGCCGTCACGCCTGGGCGAAGCCAGCACCACTGTCGTGCTGGCACGCTGGGTGGGCGACCAGCTGCGACCCTGGGCAGAGCATGACAAGCCCGCCGCCGCGTGGGCCTACAGCAGCCTGCGCGTCGCCGAGCGCTCGATCGCCCGGCGCGCCATCGACGGCTCGACCCTGCGCGAGGCCACCCTGTGCGCCGCAGAGGCCGAGCTGCCGGGCGCCGGCAAGTGGTCTGTGCTGCTCCCGCTGGAACAGGGCCGCGACGGCATGTGGCGGGGCCGCGCCATGACCGCCGAGGGAAGACACCGGCCCGCGCGCAGTAGCGAATGGACATACTCGCCAGCGAGAGGGTTGATGCCTGCGAAGAAGGACGAACACGAGGATGACGAGTGAACCTGCTCACTGAAGCGTGGATGCCCGTGCGCAGCCGAGACGGCAGCCGCGAATGGGTGGCACCGTCACAACTGGCGCGGCCGGACATCCTGGCCTTCGATGCCGCCCGCGCCGACTTCAACGGCGCCCTGGCGCAGTTTGCGATCGGCCTCCTGCAAACGACGACACCGGTGGAACGGCACTCCGGGTGGCGCGCATTGTTCGCCGAACCGCCGAGTGGCGACACGCTGGCGCAGTGGTTCGGCCCAGTGAGCGCGGCATTCGAGTTCGATGGTGATGGGGCGAGGTTCATGCAGGACCCGATCCTTGCCCAGGTCGATGGGGCGCGACACAGCATCGCCGGCCTGTTGCTTGATTCGCCGAGTGAGAACGCGATCCCGCTGAACAAGGACCTCTGGGTCAAACGGGACGAACGGAACGCGCTGTGTCATCACTGCGCCGCAACCGCACTCTTCAACATGCAGATGATTGCCCCCGAAGGCGGCGGGGGCGGTGGTGGGAAGTTCGTTGGCATCCGCGGTGGCGGGCCGCTTACAACTCTGGTCAGTGCCAGTCCACGAAGCTCGCTGTGGTGTGACTTGTGGTTGAACGTCATGGAGCAATCGACATTCGCAAACCTGCCCGGTGAACTGCCTCGCAGTTCACTGGAAGCGGTATTTCCCTGGCTACACGACTATGGCTTGGCAGCAGGAAAGCGCAAGGAATTGACACCAGCGGAACTTGCGCCTAGTCATGTGCTATGGGCAATGCCTCGCCGGATAAGAGTCGACTTCGACCAGACCAACTCGGGTACATGCGATGTTTGTGGCCGAACAGGCATGCGTCTAGTCGAGTCTTATTTCGATGAGACAGGCGGACTTCACTACAAGCGCCAGAGTCTCTGGAACCATCCCTACTCGCCCTACCGAGACAGGGGGAAAGACGGATTGCAGGCTGTTCGCCAACGCAGCCCCGTTGCATACCGAGACTGGCTTGGGATCGCTGCATCGACGGGTGGCGAGGGGCAGCGTCGCGCCAAAGTTGTTGACCATTGCGTCGCCGCTCGATATCGCGACCTGCCAGGCCAGCTGCGAATTTGGGCGTTCGGCTACGACTTGCGAAAGGGCAAGCCCGTAGCTTGGCATGAGGCCACCGTGCCGATCTACGGTTTGGGCAACTGCGGAGTCAAGGCACAGGAGAAAGTGCAGGCCGAGGTCGGGCGCTGGATAGGTGCTGCCAAGCAGGTGGTTAGTTTCTTGCGAGGCGCCGTCAAGGCTGCGTGGTTCAAGGAGCCACCGAATGACATCGATACCAAAGCCAACATCAGCGGCATCGATGCGGCGTTCTGGAGTAGGACCCAAGCGGCCTTCTACAACCAACTGCGCGCATTGATGGAAAGCGCCGCCGCAGGTGGCGACATCGACACCATTGCAGTCAACACGGCCTGGCTTGAACATCTGCGAGCCTGCGCCACCTATCTGTTTGACTATGAGTTTGTCGGCACCGGGCCGTTGAGTCCGCAGCATCCGAGACGCGTAGCCGAGGCATATCGGAAGCTGCAGGAAGACCTTCGCGACGCAGCGCTGCATGACGCGCTGGGCCTGCCCGTCGATCAGGCAGCAGTGGCCGCACGCAAGGCAGCACGTGGCAGCAAGGCAAAGGGAGGAACGACATGAAACTGGGGAAGGACCACGGCCCCGGCCGCGTGCTGTACGACTGGTGGCGCGAAGTCACCCAGGAGCGCGACAAGGGGGCTGCACGTGCGGCGCGCGCCATCCTGCGGCGCGCGCACGACATCACCGCGGTCACGCTGACGGAGCCCTACCAGCATCTGTTCCAGCGCATGCGCAAGGCCGATTGGAACGACGGCCACGAGCGCAGCAACGACGCCCTAGCGGCGGTTGCCGGACTGCTGGTCCACGTGGAAACCGATGCCGGAGCAGCCAGACTGGCGGAATGCATGAGCCGGTGCCCGCAGGGCGCGACCAAACCCTATGTGAGCGAGGCCCGGTTCAGGCGCCTGCTCGAAGCGCCTGACATCGACGCCCTCTTCGCAGGCCTGCGCCGCACGCTGCCACTGATGGGCGCGGGTGCGCCGGTGATGACGCTCGCCGACGACGTGCTGTCGTGGGCCTGGCCGGAGAAGCGCGACGACGTCAAGAAGCGCTGGGCCTACAGCTACGACTGGCCCGCGCAAACCGCCCAATAGACCACCGCATCGAGGAGAAGACGCATGTCCCGCTTCCTGCAACTGCACCTGCTGACGAACTACCCGCCGGCCAACCTCAACCGCGACGACACCGGCCGGCCCAAGACCGCGCTGATGGGTGACGCGCAACGGCTGCGTGTGTCGTCGCAAAGCCTGAAACGCGCCTGGCGCACGTCCGGCATGTTCAAGAGCGCCTTGGCGCCCAACCAGGTGCAAGTCCAGCCGCACGGCGCCGTGCAGTGGGAAGACACGCCGCATCCGCACCTGGGTACGCGCACCAAGGAGGCCGGCGTGCAGGTCTTCAAGGCCCTCACGGCGCGTGGTACCAAGGAAAAGGACGCCAAGGCGTGGGCGGCCAGCATCGCTCAACAGTTCGGCAAGCTGCAGAAGGAGAAGAAGGACGCTCCGCTCAACGAACTGCGCATCGAGCAGTTGTGCCATCTGAGCCCCGAGGAGAGATCGGCCATCGACGCGCTCGTCGACGCCTGCGCAGTGCGGCAGAGCGGGCCGATCGACGATGAACTCAAACTGCTGCGCCAACCACAGGCCGCGGTCGACATCGCGATGTTCGGGCGCATGCTGGCCGACAGCCCGGCGCACAACGTCGAAGCCGCCGTCCAGGTTGCACACGCCGTCACCGTGCACAAGGCGGCCGTCGAAGACGACTACTTCAGTGCCGTCGATGACTTGAACCGCGAAGACAAGGGCGCCGGCCACATCGGCGAACGCGGCTTCGGTGCCGGGCTGTTCTACCAGTACGTCTGCGTCAACCGCGAGCTGCTGGCCAGCAACCTCGGCAGTGCCGACGGCGAACTGGCCCGTCGCGCCATCGGCGCCTTGCTGCACGCCATCACCAAGGTATCGCCCACCGGCATGCAGAACAGCCACGGCTCGCGCGCCTACGCGAGCTACGTGCTGGCCGAGAAGGGAGACCTGCAGCCGCGTTCGCTGGTGCAGGCCTTCCTGAAGCCGGTGCAGCCGCGCGACGATGGCGACATGCTGGAACTGGCGGTGGCCGCGGTAGAGCGGCGCTGCCGCAACTTCGACAAGGTCTATGGGGCCTGCGCCGACCAGCGTCGGCGTCTCGACGTGGAGAACCCCGAACGCAGTGTCGAGGCCGGCGACGCGCTCGGCGCGATCGTCAGCCTCGACGAACTGGTGGCCTTCGCGCAGGCCGATTGACGCCCATGGACTACCTCGTCTTTCAGTTGCAGGCGCCATTGGCGTCGTGGGGCGAGCCGGCGGTGGGTGAGTACCGTGGCAGTGCCAACCACCCGGGCGAATCGGCCCTGCTCGGCCTGCTGGCCGCGGCGCTGGGCGTGGTGCGTGACGATGAGGCCTCGTTGCAGGCCTTGCAGGCGGGTTATCTGTTCGCGGTCGGCGTGCAGTCCGCCGGCACGCTGCTGCGCGACTACCACACGGCGCAAGTGCCGGGGCGCAGCACGCTTAAGGGCCGGCCGCACGCGACGCGCGCCGACGAACTGGCGATGCCGCGGCATGAGCTGAACACGATCCTGTCTACGCGCGACTACCGGCAGGACGCGGCTTGCCTGGTGGCCGTGCAGGCGCGGGCCGACGCACCGCACGGGCTCGCCTCGCTGGCCGACAGCTTGCGCGCCCCGCGCTTCGTGCTCTACCTGGGCCGCAAGGCGTGCCCGCTGGCGGCGCCGCTGTGGCCGCAGGTCGTGACGGACGACTCGGCATTGAACGCCTTCGAAGCCTATCGCACGGTGCTCGCAGAACGCATTTCCGCGCAAGCCGATGGCCGCAGTCGGCCGGCCGTGGAGCAGCCACAGCCGATACGTAGCCTGAGCTGGAGTAACGGCCTCGAGCCCGGCATTGCCGCGCAACTCAGCGCGCCGCGCAAGGACCGCGTGATCCGCCGTGGCCGCTGGCAGTTCGGCGACCGCCTGGAAAACCGCGCGATGCTTGCCAGGGAGCCGTGAGCATGTTCTTCAGCCTGATCCAGCCGATGCCGCAGCACGAGCGCGAAGCGGCCCACGAGCGCGCGCGCGGAGCCTACGAAGATCATCAATGGCTGTGGGAGCGGTTCTTTCCGGCGCCACACGGAACGCCGCGCCACTTCCTCTTTCGCCGGCTCGACGGCGGCGTCGCGGCGCGCTTCTATGCGGTTTCGGCCCGTCCGCCGCAAGCCGACGTGGCGGGGTGGGAAGTGAAACCTGCGCTGTACGCACCCAAGGTGAGTGCAGGCGAACGGCTGCATTTCGATCTACGGGCCAACCCCGTCGTGAGCCGCCCGGGTGGCCCCCTGCTCGATGCCGAGGGCTCACCCAAACTGCGCCTGCGTGGCCAGGCAGCGGGCACGCCCAGGCACAAGGTCGTTCGACATGATGTGGTGATGGATGCCAAGAAGCGTCTGCTGGCCGAGCGTGGGTTGAATCGATGGCAAGACTGGAACGACGCCGACAAGCCGCCCTTGTATGCGCTGGTGCGCCAGGCATGCGCCCGCTGGCTGATCGACAGTGGCCGTGAACGAGGCTTCGCGGTGAACGAACAGAGCTTGAGTGTCGATGCGTACACCCAGCACCGTGGCAAGGGTGACAAGCTGCGCTTCAGCAGCGTGGACTTTTCAGGTGACCTGACCGTGCTCGACGCGTGCAAGTTTTGCGCCGCACTGACGCAAGGCATCGGCCATGCCAAGGCCTTCGGCTGCGGCTTGCTGCTCGTGCGCCGCGTCGGCTAAGCTTGCCTCACGCACCCACGAACTGGAGCCACATCATGTCCACCCTGACCTCCGAAGAACTGGAGCAGCAGCCCGAGCGGTTGCTCGACGACGCCAGACAAGGCACCGCCGATATCGTTACGGTGCAAGGCGAGCCCGTCATGCTGACCTTGCCCCTGGGGCAAGCCGTGGGGTCCAGCGCCGAACGGCTCGAGTTGGCCGTGACACTCTACGAACGCGATGTCTTGAGCCTGGGCTTGGCTGCCAAGGTCGCCGGCCTGTCCTACAGCCAGATGATCGACGAGTTGGGGCGGCGCCAGATACCCGTGGTGCGCTACAGCGTCGAGGACCTCGATCGCGAGCTCGACTATGTCCGCACCCTTGCTGGTGGCCGATAGCGGGCCGCTGATCGCGTTGGCCCGTCTCGACCTGCTGGCCGTTCCGGCGCAGCTGTTCGGCGAGTTGCTGGTCACTGCCACGGTATGGCATGAAGTGACGCGCGAGCCTCGCGCTGTCGAGCAAGCAGCGT